>CAZTLE010000058.1:0-20960 GCA_964614415.1 uncultured Aureitalea sp.
CCTTCTTCAAGGTGAAGCAGCCCGTAAACAATGTGTAGTAAGGTGGATTTTCCGCAACCGCTTTCGCCGAGAACGGCCAGGTGCTTTCCTCTGTCCAGCGAAAAGGAAATATCTCGAAGCACGACTGCTTTATCGTAACTAAAGGACTGTATTTCGACAGAAAGCATAGGAAAATTATACAAAAAAGGCTGTCGGTAGACGTTCAACGACTATGCCCGACAGCCTTCGTTCAGTGGGTTTGTTTTATTGTTTCACGTCTGTATTCAAGTTTTCCGGTAGTACTTCGTACCCCATATTGTACAGGGTAAACCCGAAGATATCGGCATATTGCTCTATCGTTTTGCTCACCGGGGTCCCTGCTCCGTGACCGGCATCGGTCTCAATACGGATAAGTACCGGGCTTTCCCCAGCGTGCTTTTCCTGCAGCTCTGCCGCAAACTTAAAGCTATGCGCAGGCACCACGCGATCGTCATGGTCTCCGGTGGTGATCAAAGTAGCAGGATAGGACGTGCCTTCCGCCACATTGTGAAGTGGAGAATATCCCTTAAGGTATTCAAACATTTCTTCACTTTCTTCGGAAGTTCCATAATCATAGGCCCATCCCGCACCTGCGGTGAACGTATGATACCGAAGCATATCCAGAACACCTACAGCAGGAAGGGCTACCTTCATAAGGTCAGGGCGTTGTGTCATTGTTGCTCCTACCAGCAACCCCCCATTCGAGCCCCCGCGTATGGCGAGGTAGTCGGACGAGGTATAGTTGTTTTCAATGAGGTATTCGGCCGCAGCGATGAAATCGTCAAAAACGTTCTGCTTTTGAGTTTTGGTCCCTGCGATATGCCATTCTTTTCCGTATTCCCCGCCACCTCTCAGGTTGGGAACCGCATACACACCACCTTGCTCCATCCAAACCGCATTGGTAATACTAAAGCTGGGGGTTAGTGAGATATTGAATCCGCCGTATCCGTACAAAATAGTCGGATTTTTGCCGTTGAGCTTGATACCTTTTTTGTGGGTAATGATCATAGGTACCTGAGTACCGTCCTTAGAGGTAAAGAATACCTGTGTGCTCACATAGTTCTCAGGATTGAAATCGATCTCAGGCTTGCGATACAACTCCGAAGTTCCTTCCTGGATATTGAACTTATAAATACTTCCCGGGGTTACATAGTTGGTGAAACTATAGTATAACTCCGTATCATTCTTTTTAGCTCCAAAACCACCGGCACTTCCCACTCCCGGAAGTTCAATCTCGCGTACCTGGTTTCCTTCCATGTCGTATTGATACACTTTGGAAATAGCATCGATCATGTATTCCGCAAAGAAATACCCTCCACCTGAGGACGGACTAAGAACGTTCTCGGTCTCAGGAATGAAGTCTTGCCAGTTGTCGGAGGTCGGATTGGAAGCATCCACCCAAACGATCTTTCTGTTGGGCGCGTTGAGATTAGTAGAAAGGAATAGCTTGGATCCTTCGTTCTCCATAACAAAGGTGTCACTATCGGTATGATCCAAAACAGTTACAAATCCCCTTCCCGCTTCTGTAAGGTCTTTAATAAACAGCTTATTTCCCGATGTAGAAACGCTGGCTGTAACCACAAGGTACCGGTTGTCTTCAGTAACATACCCGCCTACGTAGCGGTGTTTTTCTTCCGGAACGCCTCCGTAGATGAGTTCATCATCAGCCTGGGAAGTTCCCAATTTGTGATAGTATAATTTATGCTGATCCGTTTTAGCGGAGAGCTCACTTCCCTTGGGCTTATCATAGCTGGAATAGAAGAAACCGTCGTTCTCTTTCCAGGAAATTCCGCTGAACTTAATGTCGATCAAGGTATCCTCAACAATTTCTTTGGTTTCGGCGTTCATTACCAGGATCTTTCTCCAGTCACTTCCTCCTTCGGAAATGCTGTAGGCAGCCATCTTTCCATTATCCGAGAAGCTCAGTCCACCTAATGAGATAGTTCCGTCTTCTTTGAATTTGTTCGGATCGAGGAAGACCTCGGCTGTTCCCGCATCTTCTCCGGTCTTGAAGCGATATACGACGTACTGGTTTTGCAAGCCGTCATTCTTGTAGAAATAGGTGTAATCGCCTTCCTTGAACGGAGAGCCCACTTTTTCATAATTCCACAGATTAGAGAGGCGTTCTTTTAGTTCCTCTCTAAACGGAATGTTATCTAAGTATCCGAAGGTAACTTCATTCTGGGCTTTTACCCAGGCTCCGGTTTCATCACTCATATCATCTTCCAGCCATCGATACGGGTCTGGTACATCTACGCCAAAATAAGTATCAACAGTATCCACCTTCTTGGTTTGATGGTAGTTCACGGCAATTGGTTCTTTTTGGGTTTTCGCATTACAGGAAACGAGGAGTACACCAAGCAATGCAGGAATGATTAGTTTTTTCATTGTCTTGAAATTAAACACGCGTAAAAGTACTAAAATTAGTACTGCAAGCATGTTATAGCTTTGTTAGAAAGAACGCCGATTTTAATGGCTGTCGTATACCGTGTTACTGGAATAAAATTCGGTATGCTTTCCAGTGCTTGTAGATGAGGATAGCGTTCAGGCCAAATACAATTAACGCACTTAGAATACCGGGTAAATCCAGAAACAGGTGAAAGAGAATAATGTTCACCGATATGGGCGCCAGCAATAGCAAAGCAAAGGAAGCCCATTTGTTAAAAACCAGCAGTGCGCCTATGAGTACCTCAAGGCCACCAACCACAGGCAACACATAGCCCGTAGCATTTAGTGAAGACATAAAGTCGGCGGCTTGTTCAGGGAGTTCAGGCATGGGAATGAAACCGAAAAACTTATTAAGGCCAAAAACGATGAGTCCCAGACCCAGAATAACACGAAGAATCTTGGTAAAAGTGGAGTTCATAAAGCGATGATTAGTATGTTGTTATTAAAGATAAAAAATTAAAAGTCAATGGAATACAAAAAAACCGCCCCCGTATTTATCGGGGGCGGTTTTTTAGAATTTGGTATGTCTTTGCGCTACTGCTTGATAAAGCGCTGCGTTTTTATCGTGCCTTCCACCAGCAACCTAAGAATGTAATTTCCGGTCTGCAAGGAAGAGACATCAATTGTATTTCCTTCGAGGCGAGCGTTCATCACCCGCTTTCCTGAAATGTCAAACACTGTATAAATAGCATCTTCCAGCCCGTTTGTGACACTCAAATTAAGTGTTTCACTGGTAGGATTCGGGAAAAGGATCAGGTCATTGGTCAGCGTATCTTCAAGGCTTAATAACGTGCCTTCTACGATGGTATGAGCTTCATTGATATTGGGAGCTACCAATTGATCGACAACCCCGGAAGGCCAATAAATTGTAACGCTTTCGATCGATGTATCGGTTCCGATCCCGAAATGCGTGTTCATTGTGCTCATATATCGGAAGCCTTCCCCGCTCCGTACATCACGGATCTGAGTTCCCGATGGAGTAACAATCTCCACGCGGGCACCTATTCCATCAATGTTACTGTCTGTTCCCGCGGTATTGATGGTTACCCAGTTGTTGGAACCGGGAGTATTACTGTAAATGGTACCACCACTGAATACATCTACATAACCGTCACCATTCAAATCCCCAAACGAACCGTTGTTACTAGGAATGATATTGGTATAAATGGTAGTAAAGGTGAGATCCCCGTTCCCCATAAGAATATTTCCATTGGAGACGATATCGAGATTTCCATCATTATCAAAATCATGGGTTGCGTTCTCAATACCGGTCGCAGGAAGATTCAGTACTCCTGAAGCAGCGGTTACATCGGTAAAGGTACCGTCACCGTCATTCCGCATCAGTTTGTGTGTTCCGGTGCTGGCTCCTACGAAGACATCCATATCACCATCGTTGTCATAATCTCCCCAGGCAGATGACCAGGTTTGCATAGGATCGGCCAGGCCTGCATCCAAACCAACTTCGGTATAGGTACCATCACCATTGTTGCGGTGAAGCTGGTTGGTTCTGCGCTCAACCGAGCCACCACATTTGGCGATAAACATGTCTATATCGCGATCGTTGTCATAGTCGATCCAGACCGAACCATAGTTACCTCCGGTGGCAAAATCACCCAGTCCCCCTTGCACAAAGGTCAGGTTTCCGCTTCCATCATTGAGATAATACACATTGGGTTCTACATCATGACAAACAAAGGCATCCAGATGTCCGTCATTGTTGATATCGACAAAATTGGAACGTTGAGAGAATACATACTCAGGCCCCGAGATCTCGGTGTAGGCGGTTCCGTCATTACTGGCCCGCATAAAAGTCACACCGCTTCCTCCTCCGTAGAGCAAATCCGTATATCCGTTGGCGTCATAATCTCCGGCAGCCAAACTCCAGGAAGCGGAGTAATCTGCAGCGGTTGTTGTAATATTCACTTCGTCGAAGCCACCTCCGGCTTGCTGAAAGAAAATATTAATGTTGGTTTGAGTCACTGAAACAATGTCGTCCAGGTGATCACCATCCATATCAACCACAGCCCTGGCATCACCCGTGGTGGCTAAGGCCTGCGTTGTAAAGTTCAGGGTTCCGGAACGCGTAGCGTTCTGGACAGATTCCTCAAGCTGCTGGGCATCTGCAAAGGCGATGCAACAGCAGGACATAAGGAAGAGAATAGTCTTTTTCATGTAGATAGTTTTAGTTGTTTTTTCTAGTTACAAGGATCTGTTAGAGAGTTGATCCACTCTTCAATAAGAGCGACCCCTTCGTCATGAACAAGTCGTCTGCCCAGTAATGGCATGCGGTATTCTTCCGCTGTAGTACTTAGACGGAAATGCAATACCGAGTTCGGTAGGTTATTCGGATCAACGATTTTATCAAATCCGGGAATTGGAGTATCCGGGGTTTCACAGATACCGAGATTTCGATCATCGTCGCTTTCGTGGAAAGAAAAACGCAGGAAGCGATAGTCGCAATGGCCGCCATCAATATGACAACTCGCACAGTTAATGTCGAAATAACCACGTACCCGGTCACGTAGCGGTTGAGAGGTGTCGGTCCAATCGGTCACAAGACTAACATCTCCCGGAACGGATTCGAGGTATCCCATTTGGCGTAATTTATCCAGTTGATTCATGACTTCACCGTCATAGGTATACTCGAAATTCAGGTTTTGCGGTTTTGTGCCTATCGGGACGTTTTCTCCAAATGATTTGTGACAGGTAAAGCATTCGCTGCTGGAAGGAATACGGTAATTCACGTTTTTAATGGCACCGCCCTGTAGCCACTCCAATTCAACGAAACCGCCATTTCCGGAGGCGTCAAGCGTAGCTTCGGTTTGGTCCTCGTTCCAAATGTAATTGGCAAACTCCCAACCTGTATCTTTTTTAATGAGCAACCTCGTTTCTATAATTTGAGTAGTGTTGTTGGGCTGCACATTTTCGTAATAGAACGTTTTGACAAGAATGGTTCCGGTAGGGGATTCAAAAACCTCAAAGTTTTCGGTGATGGAGGCGCTTACGCCTGTGGGCATCCAGATAAACCGCTTTTTAAGGGCGTAATCCGAGAATAATTTGTTTAAAGGCGCGTAGGGTATAACCCCATATACCGGAGCCTGCTCAGCGATATCACCTTCAAAGAAGTTGTATTCTGAAAGGGTATCATAAGGGACCAGATCGATATTAAAATTAACCGGTGATGCCTGAAGCACACGAACGGTGACCGTTTCCGTTTGGCAATTCGTGGCTGTTTCACAAATCGTATACTGAAAGGTATCCTGACCTATGAATTCGTCATTAGCTTCATACAGCACTATATCATCGCTCGGATCGTTTGCTGTTTCATTGGGATCCAGCACAGATACGGTACCCCATTGCGGAGGGGAAGCCACCAGATAGCCAACTTGAGGCACATTGCTATCGTTTGCAAGAACGTCGATCTCAACAGTGGCATTTTGAAAGACCTCTCCTGTATCCGGAGAAGTAGCTATTACAATACCTTCGTAGCCGTCATCTGACTTGCAGGAAATGAGAACGAAAATAAATACAATGATTACAAAAAGCTGGGGGTTCTTTGTCATGACCTTGTAGGGTATTCAGTTAAAGATATTAAAGGCGCCCCCTAATTTAGTAAAAATATACAATACTAATAATCAGATTATTGAAAGGGGATTTCAAAGAAAAAGCCCGTTATGCCGGAAGGCAAACGGGCTACTTTGTAGATAGTTTGTATATGTTTACTGAAAGAGTGGTTTGTAAGAATCCCAGTGTTTGTACATTAAATATGCATTGACGATGGCCACAACGAGGGCAGGACCTATATTAGGCAGGTTCACAAACGCATGGAATAACACGATATTCACGGAGATGGGAACCAGCATTACCAGTGCAAATGGCACCCATTTGCGAATAACCAGTAATAGTCCGACCACAACTTCGGTAAGCCCTACCAGGCTCATAATATACCCTTTGGAATCGGCCGGATCGAGGGATGAATAGCGAAGCGTGTTAAACAAATGTTCGGCAATAGGATAGCCTGAAAAATCAAAATCCTGGAGGAACCAGAAGAATTTGTTCAGCCCGAACAATAATAGCATGAGCCCGAGCCCGACTCTCAATATAATATTTACGATTTTCATATCTGTTCTTTTAGTGGTTACGGGCAATTAGACGCCGGGTACCACTAACACTTACAGATAGGGGTCTTTTAGGCCGGAATTAGATGATGAGCTACGAGGTATTCGGCAATTTGTACCGCGTTGGTTGCGGCTCCTTTGCGAAGGTTGTCGCTTACAATCCACATATTGAGCGAGTTGGGCTGGGTTTCATCCCTGCGAATTCGCCCTACGAACACATCGTCCTTACCATTTGCATAGATGGGCATGGGATAAGTGTTGGTATCGGGATTGTCCTGAAGTGTAATCCCTGGGGTATTGTGCAGAAGTTGCCGAACCTCAGCTAGATCGAAGTCGTTTCTGAACTCGACATTCACGGCTTCGCTGTGCCCTCCGGCCGTAGGAATTCGAACCGCAGTAGCAGTAACCGAAAACGTACGATCATCTAATATTTTTTGAGGCTCCCGTGCGAGTTTCATTTCTTCTTTGGTATATCCGTTGGCTTCAAAAACGTCACAATGCGGGAGCGCGTTCTTGTGGATTGGATAAGGATATGCCATTTCTCCCGAAGTGCCGGCAATCTCGTTCTCTAATTGCCGAACAGCCTTCACGCCGGTCCCGGAAACCGATTGATAGGTCGAAACCACCACGCGTCTCATGGTGTATTTACGGTGCAATGGCGCCAGAGCCATAACCATTTGAATGGTTGAGCAGTTGGGATTGGCAATGATCTTGTCTTCCGGTGATAGCTGCGATGCATTGATCTCGGGAACGATAAGCTTTTTTGTGGGATCCATCCGCCAGGCAGAGGAATTGTCAATAACGGTTATTCCCGCTTCTGCGAATTTTGGCGCCCATTCCAGTGAAGTGCTTCCACCGGCCGAAAAGATAGCAATGTCGGGTTTAGCAGCAATGGCCTCCTGCATACCGATAATGGTATGCTGATTTCCTTTAAAAGACATGGTTTTACCAACTGACCTAGGAGAGGCAACGAGGAGCAATTCGGTCACAGGGAAGTTTCGTTCTTCCAGAACCTGAAGCATCACATTTCCCACCATTCCGGTGGCGCCAACGACTGCTATTTTCATTGCAAAGCTATTTTAGGGGTCAAAAATACGTCCTAGCGGACGATTTTTTCAGAAATAAATGCAAAAAAACACCCTCCATAGCCTGGTCCCTGAGTTACATCGAAGGGTGGCGACGGAGGGTTTAGTTAGAATGAGTAGTGTAGCGTACGTCCTCCGAATCCGCCCCAGGCGGAGAAGGAGGGCGTGCATATTCTATATTATTTCTTCAGAAGATCCCGAATCTCAGTAAGCAACTCTTCCTGGGTTGGTCCCGGAGGTGGTGCCGGAGCTTCTTCCTCTTTCTTCTTTTTGGTCTTATTATAGGCCTTCACGATCATAAATAATACAAATCCTACAATGATCAAATTAATGATGGCGTTGACCCACTTTCCATACATTATTGCGTTTTCACCTTTTTCTACCGTTCCGTCGGCAGCGACAACGGCCTCTGAAAGGACGTACTTCATCTCGGCAAAATCAACACCTCCGGTGAAGTGCCCAACGATTGGCATCATAATATCGGTAACGAATCCGTTGACGACAAGACCTACGGCTCCCGCCAGAATAACGGCGACGGCCAGATCAATTACGTTGCCGGTCATGATAAAATTTCTGAATTCTTTTAACATAATAGTGGTTGGTTTAAGGTTAATGCATCAGCAAAATAGCGAAAAGGGTGAGTTTTAACAAAAAAATGATTCTGCGAGTCTTTATTTTCGACAAACCACCTGTTTAATTCGGCTATGTAGCCACGAATAGGCCTCAAAGAGAATAACTCCAAAATGATTGACATCAATCTTTATCAATGAACAAGCCAAATGCCGTCTTGTATGTGGTATCGGAATATGGATTTGGTCAATTTATTTTCACCGGTGTCGAATGCTTCATTTATAGTCTCTTTCAGGTTTGATATAGCATCGCTATCGGAGTATCGACAAAACATTACCAGATCCTTTGTCGGAATTCCAACCAAAAGATCGTCTTGTAATTCATCGGCAATGGAATCCCATAAATTGTTAAGGGTAATGCTAGACGCTTCATAATCTCCCCCGGCCATCAGTCCAAAACCACCGTCAAAGTTTAATCTTCCCAGCCCATACTCAACATCCCTGGCCAGATTCTCCACGGCGATTCGATGAATATCATTTATGGAATATCCATCAGGAATTTCATGATCAAACAAAAGAGAGACTTGATTTCCTTGGTCTATTGCGTAGAAAATCCTGAGATTTTCTAACCACTCTTGGTATATTGGAGCACTCCCTTTGTTAAATATGATCTCAGCGGGCATCGGTGAATCATGCGAAATCGATTTTATCCAAGGATAAAGGCCTTCAAGGTTGTCCAAAATGCGATTATCGTCCATTTAGAAGACTATTGATACTTGACCAGTTATTTTCGACAAACCACCTGTTTAATTCGCCGAGATAGTGCGGTAAGGAGCTCGTATGATATGGTTCCTGCCGACTCCGCGAGTGTATCGGCCGTGGGCTGTGTTCCGAAAACAATTACCTCATCGCCTTCTTCACAGTCTATTTCAGTAACATCCACCATGATCATATCCATACAAACATTACCTACAATGGGGGCTTTCTGCCCTTGTATCGTCACCCAACCTACACCATTTCCATAAGCCCGGCTTATACCGTCAGCATGACCAACAGGGAGGGTGGCAGTGCGTAAATTTTGTGGCGCCTTATAAGCCCGGTTGTAGCCAATGGTTTGGCCTTTCGGTATTTCATGGATTTGGGAGATGACCGTTTTCAAGGTAAGCACAGGTCTTAACTCAGCATTGAACCTGGGGTCATTGCCAAAACCGTACAATCCTATGCCCGCGCGAACCATCTCATAATGGGCCTCGGGATAGTTTAGTATTCCGGAGGTATTTGTCGTGTGGCGCATAGGGGAATAACCCAATCCTGCGATCATTTTATTTGATATGACTTCAAACGCTTCAATCTGCTTTCGTGTGAAATCGGCCTCGTTTTTATCTTCGCTGGCCGCCAAATGTGATAGCAAGGACCGCACTTCAATGCTGTTCGTTTCGGAAACGGACTCCAGAATAAATGCAACATCATCTCCCGGGAAACCAAGCCGATTGAGACCGGTATTGAATTTAATATGCACCGGATAGTTAGATAATCCTTCCGCTTCTGCAAATTGGATAAACCCGGTGAGCAGTCTCCGGGAATAGATATTGGGTTCGAGGCACTTGTCGGTTATCGCTTTAAAATTCTCCGGGAGGGTGTGCAAAACCAGGATCGGAGTTTCGATCCCCGCATCGCGCAGGCGAACCCCTTCCGAAGCATAGGCCACGGCCAGATAATCCACTCCAAGTTCAGCGAGTTCCCGGGCTATGACCACATCGTTGCTGCCATATCCAAAGGCCTTTACAACACCCAACATTTTCGTTTCAGGGGCAAGTTTGGACCGCAGGAAATGATAATTGTGGCCCAGTGCATTCAGGTCAATCTCAAGAAGGGTTTGCTTGGCTTTGGCCATATCAGGCTTGCTTTTTGGAGGGAATTTCTTCCGGATCTTTGACCTCCATCTTATGGACTTTTTCCCGGAGCATGGCCTTGTAGAATGCAGCCCGGCTCAAGGGTTCGTATTCTTCGGTTTCTCCCAGCAATACCAGGTCATTGCTTTTGGCCTTTCGGTAGCTATAATTGGCCAGGTTCCCGGTACGGGTACATACGGCATGTACTTTGGTGACATATTCGGCGGTAGCCATAAGAGCCGGCATGGGGCCAAATGGGTTTCCTTTATAATCCATATCCAGTCCCGCCACAATGACGCGAATTCCGCGATTGGCCAGATCGTTGCAAACTTTAACGATCTCATCGTCGAAGAACTGGGCCTCGTCTATCCCGATTACGTCGCAACCGTCGGCCAGAATGGGAATATTCGCAGCCGCAGGGACCGGAGTGCTGCGTATTTCGTTGCTATCGTGTGAAATTACCTTGTCATCATCGTACCGGGTGTCGATAGCAGGTTTGAAGATCTCCACTTTTTGCCGGGCGAATTTGGCCCGTTTCAGGCGACGGATCAATTCTTCCGTTTTCCCCGAAAACATGGAGCCACAGATCACTTCGATCCACCCGAATTGCTCTTTTTGATTAACAGTATTTTCGAGAAACATGCACTGAAATTAGACGAAACAAAAAATGTTGACGTTTAGATAAAGGTTGCGTAAATTTATAAAACAAAAAAATAGAATCGATTTTTAATCTCAAAAGTTATGAAGAAGAAGATTGAGGGTCAAATCAAAGCCGTTGCAAGCCAGTTGCTGCTTGACGAATCCCGAATGGATGTCGCTACGATGAAGCAGCGGGTGAAAGAGCTGTATGATCAATTGGTGGTCCTCGAATATCTTGAATCTCAGATCAAAGGATCCGCAAAACCCGAGCCGGAAGAGTCCATGGACTCCAAGTCATATCGCGAACAGAACTGGTTCAAAGAACCCGAGCCGGTACCTCAGCCTGAGCACAAGGAAGATCTCGTTGAGCCGCTCATGGAAAAGATAAAGGACATCGTGGCGCAAATGCCTGAGGAAAGCCAGCAGGTGGATGATCTCCTGAAAGAGGTATTGCCCGAGAAGGAACTCATGAAGAACGATCTGGAAGAGTTCGCGTCCAATTATCCAGAGACGCCTGTCTTTGAACGCAAAGAAACCGATAGTAACGGAAGCCCGGCCACCACAGCCCCCGAGGTGAAAACAGTGGGGGATGATACCCGGCCCAAGTCGTTGAACGACTCGCTTAGCTCCGGAAAAGGCATGAACATAGGTCTTAACGATCGCCTGGCGTTTATTAAACACCTTTTTGGCGGCAAAGCTGAAGATTACAGCGGAGTGCTTAATCATGTATCCCAATTGGGGTCTTTCGAAGAAGCAGAAACTTACATCAAAGGAAAAGTAAAACCCCAATATAACTACTGGCTTAACAAGGATGAATATGTAGAGCGGTTTATGGCTATCATAGAGAAGAGCTATCTGTAAACAACCATATTTTGAACATCCGTAAGATTATCTACTGGATTGGTACGCTGGGTCTTTGTGGCCTTATGTTGTACTCTGCCCAGATGTATTTTTTTAATACCGAAGCCGTAGAAGGGTATTTCGAATTCCTCAAGTATCCATCGTACATTGTAATTCCACTGGCCGTTGCGAAAGTTCTGGCAGTGATCATGGTACTTTGGCGTGTAAGCCCCTGGCTTACCGAATGGGCGTATGCCGGACTCTTCTTCGATATGGTCCTGGCATTTGCCGCACATCAAGTTTCCGAAGGCGGAGGTGGTACCGCAGCCTTGCTGGGATTGGTGTTTTTGCTAACTTCGTATTTCTTCGGAAAAGAAGTTCGAGGTAAATAATCTATGGGGAAATTATACCTGGTACCAACTCCTATTGGAAATCTGAGTGATATGACCTTCAGGGCTGTTGAAGTACTGAAGGAAGCAGATCTCATTCTCGCTGAAGATACCCGAACGAGCGGCAAATTACTCAAGCATTACGACATAGGGACTCCCATGCAATCGCATCATATGCACAACGAACACAAAACCGTGCAGGGTATTGTGGACCGCTTGCAGGGTGGGCAGACCATTGCCTTGATAAGCGATGCCGGAACTCCGGCTGTGAGCGACCCGGGATTTTTGCTTACCCGGGCTTGTGTGGAGGCCGGAATAGAGGTGGAATGTCTGCCTGGAGCTACTGCCTTTGTACCCGCCCTGGTGGTGAGCGGACTGCCCAACGACCGATTCGTCTTTGAGGGATTCTTACCCGTGAAAAAGGGTCGACAGACCCGTTTGGAACAGCTTGCGGATGAACAGCGTACGCTGGTTTTCTACGAATCCCCTCATAAATTGATAAAAACTCTTGGCCAGTTTATCGACTACTTAGGTGGCGACCGGAAAGCTTCGGTATCGCGGGAACTCACCAAGCTCCATGAGGAAACGATACGGGGAACGTTAACCGAATTGCACGCCCATTTTGAAAACAAACCACCCAAAGGGGAAATTGTGATTGTTGTAGCCGGTAAAAAATAGTATGGACACGCTGCTTTCTCAAATAAAAGGATGCGAGATTTGCAAGGAACACCTGCCTTTAGGGCCAAGGCCGGTAGTTACGGGACACCCCGATTCTAAAGTTGTTATCATAGGACAGGCGCCGGGAACCAAAGTTCATGCATCCGGCACACCCTGGGATGATGCTAGTGGAAATCAACTACGAAAGTGGCTGGAGCTCTCCACAGAAGAATTCTACGACACGCGAAACATTGCCATAGTACCTATGGGGTTCTGCTACCCCGGGAAAGGCAAGAGTGGAGATTTACCCCCAAGGAAGGAATGCGCACCCCAATGGCATGATTCCCTGTTGCAAAAGATGCCTAATGTGAAGCTGGTCTTGCTTATCGGGATCTACGCTCAGAAATACTATCTGGGAGACAGGGCCGAAAAAAATCTTACGGAAACTGTTCGAAACTATGCCGAATACCTTCCGGAGTATTTTCCATTACCCCATCCATCACCTCGAAACCGTTTTTGGTTATCTAAGAATCCGTGGTTTAATGAGGAGGTATTGCCCGCACTTCGTCAGGCGATAAAAGCGATTTAATTGAACAGTGATCCGAGTTGTTGGAAATAGGCGGCTGCCTTTTCCGGGTTTTTTTGAGGATTCACGGCTTCAATCAGTTCAAAATTTTCGTCAAATACATAGAAAACGGAACTTTTTTCCTGGTATTCCCGTCTTCCGAATATAAGCTTGATGTTTTCAGTAATATCGTAGAAAACTGTTAGGTCGTAAACGGCACCATCAATATTCTTTTTGAAATCGGTAGTGATCATTCGTCCGTTTTCGTAATGTGAATTGTACTCCACATTGTGTTCGTCGAATTCACGTACAGAACTAATCTCACCCGAAGGAGTATATGTGGTTTCTTTTCCTATGAGTTTCCCTTTTTCGTAGACAGCCTCCGATTTAAGCGCCCCACTCACATGAAAAGTAGTTTCAGGGCCGTCGAGAATACCATCGCTATATGTTTTCTCGGCAGAGATTCCTCCTTCACTATTGTAGGTGAGGTGTATTCCGTCAAGAAAACCATCGGAGAGGTCAAGTTCTTCATACACGGTCCCCTCCCGGGTCACAATATAATGCCCTGTCATTCTTTTGAGCTGCGGATCCAGATGTATCACGCGGCCCCACTTATCGATATCGATACTGTAGTCGCCGTAGGTGATCGTTTGTGTTTGCCCACCGAGCACATCTTTGGAGTTCTTAACGATAAGATTGCACGACGTAAGTCCAAAAGCTAAAAGTACGCTGAGTAGATAGAGCGTACTTTTAAGAAAGTCTATATGTGTTTTCCTTTGTTCCATCCGTGTTTCCCAAGGTATTTATCTCCACTTTCTACCGCGCCGTCTTCAATGCTTGTTCCCATGGAGTCGTTCCATCGATTCAGGTATCCGAAGAGTGCAATAACACCCAGCATCTCAACAATTTCTCCTTCATTCCAGTGTTCGTGCAAACGTGTTTTTATGTCTTCATCAACGGCGTTGGGCACCTGAGAAGCCGCCAGGGAAAAATCCAGGGCTGCCCTCTCAGCTTCCGAAAAGGCCGGATGGGTACGATATTCCCAAATGTTGTCCAACTGCTCCTGCTCTGCTCCGTAGCGTTCCGCAGCGCGAATAGCATGTGCCTGGCAATACCGGCAACCGGTGGAATTACTGCTCACCCATGCGATCATTCGCTTGAGTGCCGAAGTAACTCTCCCCTCATTGGCCATTACGGCCTTGTTGAGGTTTATAAATGCTTTGCTGATCGCGGGTCGTCGCTGCATAGTGAGAACACTGTTGGGGCAAAAGCCAAGGGTTTCGTTAAAGAACTCGGCCAGTTGTTTGGTTTCGATATCATGATCCGGGGGCAGCGGAGTTACTAGAGGCATGTGTTTGAGTATTTAAGTGTGGTTTCAGACTTCGAAAATACGAATTCTACGGCTTACTCATGGCTACCTTTGTCCTTTTCGGGATAACGATGCTATATACATTAAATTGAGACACTTTTTACCTTGATTGGGCGGTATCAAAATTTGTACTTTTACGGGGTATGTCGAAACCCATGCGCTGGACCCTGAAACCAAAACCTTCCCCGGAAACTGTTGCCGCATTGGCCGAAGCCCTGTCTGTAGATACCATAATTGCTACATTGCTCTTACAGCGGGGTATTGAGACCTTCGAACAGGCCGAAAAATTCTTTAGACCCAAGCTTTCCGATCTTCACGATCCCTTTCTTATGAAGGATATGGAGGTCGCCGTGGCCCGGATTGAAAAAGCGATCGCCGAGGAAGAAAACATTCTGGTTTACGGAGATTATGATGTCGATGGAACCAGTAGCGTAGCCCTGGTTTCATCTTACCTGAAAACATATTATTCCAACGTGGCGACATACATTCCCGATCGGTATGAAGAAGGCTATGGTATCTCTTTTAAAGGGATCGATTTCGCATCCGACAACGATTTTACGCTGGTAATCGCCCTTGACTGCGGTGTGAAGGCAGTAGATAAGGTGGAATACGCAACCGAAAAAGGGATCGATTTCATCATTTGTGATCACCACAGACCCGGCCCCGAGCTGCCACTGGCGACGGCCGTTTTGGATCCCAAGCGGGCAGATTGTAACTATCCGTTCAAGGAACTATGCGGATGTGGCGTTGGATTTAAACTGGTACAGGCGCTAAGTGTTCATCGGGGATTGACTATAGACGACCTCATCCTTTACCTGGATCTTGTAGCTATGGCTATTGCGGCCGATATTGTCCCCATTACCGGTGAGAACCGGATATTGACATATTATGGTCTAAAGGTGATCAACTCTAACCCAAGGGTGGGTTTCAAAAGTATTTTGAAGCAGGTAAAGAAAGAAGCACTTACCATTACCGATGTAGTGTTTATCATTGCCCCACGCATCAATGCTGCCGGAAGAATGAAACACGGAAATCACGCAGTGACCCTGTTAACCGAAACTGACGCCGGGAAAGCCGAAGCTTATGCACTTGAAATAGAAACCTTCAACTCAGAACGCAGGGATACCGATAAAAAGATCACCGAACAAGCGCTAGCCCAGATCGAGAATAACGGGGAGGAAGCACGAAAAACCACGGTGGTTTATGACCCCGGTTGGCACAAGGGGGTTATTGGTATTGTGGCTTCGCGACTTACGGATACCTACTACAGACCTACGGTGGTGTTTACACGGAGTGGCGAAAAACTGGCGGCTTCCGCCCGCTCCGTGAAAGGGTTTGACGTATACCAGGCCCTGGAAGGTTGTTCAGAACACCTGGAGCAGTTTGGAGGGCATATGTATGCCGCGGGGCTTACGATGCTCGAAGAAGACTATGAAAAGTTCAAAGCCGAATTTGAGCGGATCGTTTCGGAAACCATAGATCCTCAAATGCTCATTCCTGAAGTATCGATCGATGCTGAAATTGAATTCAATCGTATTACCCCGAAGTTCTATCGGATACTGAAACAGTTTGCTCCTTTTGGTCCGGGAAACAGGACGCCTGTATTCATGACCCAGGCGGTAACAGATACCGGTTGGTGCCGCACGGTAGGCGAGGATGGCAATCACCTGAAGGCCAGCTTCAACCAACGAGGCGCCGGTACGGCGATCGGTGCGATTGGCTTTAAACTGGGCAAAAAAATCAACCTTATTGCTGAGAAAAGCCCTGTCAGGATCGCATATACCCTGGATGAGAATGAATGGCAGGGTACAAAAAGCCTTCAGCTAAAATTAAAAGATATCAAGGCCTAGGACAGGAAATCGATGATAAGGCTGTTGATCTTCTCCGGCTGTTCCTCCTGAATAAAATGTCTTGCTTCCAGAACATGTATGTTATCTTTGTTGATGTTCAGGTCCGAAACCACCATTTCTTGTTGAGGATCCCATTTCAGAAAAGAATCGTTATGACCCCAGACCACCAAAGTGGGTAGGTCGACCTTCCTTATCATAGGGCTGTAGTCCGGCAGGGCATTACAGGTTTGGGTAAAGAAATAGTACATGGCACGGGTCTTTCCCTCAATAAGCGGTGTTTTGTATCCCTCAAGATCAGCCCCGGTGAGATTATTTTCGGTAAGTCCCGAATTGAAAAGTCCTTTCAGCATCATGTTGGTGGTGATGCCGTTTCGGTAGCTCCACATGGCCGTTCGGGCCATGAATCCCGGTTCAAATCGTATAGGCGGGTCGAATCCCGGTTCGTAAATTATCGTATTCAGAATTACAAGGTTCTCAATACGTCCCGGTTGACGTTCTAAGAGTTCCCAGGTCCAAAGGCCCCCGGCGTCATGCATGACATGCGTCCATCGATCGATGTCAAGTGAATCCATTAGGGCCAGGATACGTTTCGCATGATTTTCTTCAGAATAGATCTCATACCCTTTGGGAGAATCACTCGAACCGAAACCCAGCATATCGGGAGCGATGATCCGGTACCCTGCTGCAACGAGCCCAGACATCATATGCCTGTAGAGCCATCCGGAAGTGGGGACTCCGTGAAGTAACAGAATTACAGGACCTTCACCCTGGTCGATATACGCCATGTGCCCCTGAGGTGTTAGGAACTTCTTTTGCCTGGCTCTGAATTCAGAATAGGTCATTTAGTTGGTTTTTTGCAACATTCGTTAGTCTCTATTAATTTGGACGAGGGTTGCCGGTCATCATTTCAAAACTCGGAAAATCATTGTAACTTTAGGTATGAAACAGATCATAATTTTCTTATTACTGATTATTGTAGTGATCATTGGGTATAATACTTTTAAGAAACACAAACGATTCTCCCTGGAAAATTATGAATATAAAATACCCGACCTTGACACTTCTGAAGCGGACAAAGAGACTTTGCTCGATTACTATCGTGCCGTAGAGCGGGTTAACGGATATGTGATCTCTCAATGGAGTACCGAAGGGATTGACGTGCGAAATCCTGAAGACGACGACGAGACCACCCGGGCGGCTGTTGCCAGATATCGTGAGCTGCTTGCCGATGTGGGCTATTTTGAAAAGCTGCTTACCACGCCTGAAAAGAAACCGGTCACTACAACCAAACCACCTACGGAAGAAGAGCTGCGAAAGAACCTGCTGAGAAAGACATTTTATGCCGATCCTTCGGCTTATAGTTTGCGTATAGGCGAGCAGAATGCCATCGTCTATGAAATTCAGCACCTGCTTATCAAGCATGGAGATTCCATACGACACGACGGACTCTTTAGAACAGAGACGTTTAATTCGTTGCGGCAATTTGAAGAGAAGAACGGTCTGTTTCCCGATGGAAAGCTGGACGCCATAACCCTTGAGTATTTGCTGCGGTAATTACTGCAGGCTTTTGAAGAAATTCCAGAGAAGATCGCACGCATTCTGATCCCTGGAAACGTTCCCTACCAAACGTTTACCCAAATACTGTGTGCCTCCCGGCCAGGTATGACCACCCCCTTCAATCTTGATCAGCTCCACTTTTAGATCGGGCCTTTCTGCATTGGGATATACAATTCGCGTTGAGGTGCAGCCGTCCCTTCCGTTTGAATTCTCCATTTCGGTAATGATGCCTTCAGTGGAATTTCCGTTGAGCGCGCACATGAAATCAATACTTTTTTCGGCTCCAAGCACATGGCCCCGGCGCTGCCGGAAGATTCGAATCTCTCCTTCGTCGTACGGAAAGATAGGATCGGCAGTACCGTGAATTATAATTACCGGAAACGGCTGTGCGTCGGTCATCTCGTCGGTTTTCAGTTTGCTGAAGTTGGCCGACACGAGCCCGACGGCTTTGATCTTTTCCGGCAGATCGGCGCCCAGGGTAAGGGACATGAGGCCTCCGTTTGAGATACCACAGGCAAAAACATTGGTGATGTCCACGGCATAGCGCGAGGCAAGATCATCGATCATAGCACTTATAAATCCTACGTCGTCTATGTTCAGTTTACGTGCCTTTCCCCGTTTCTCACGTTCCGGATGATCGTTCCACGATTTTCCGACACCCTGGGGATATACCAGAATGAATCCTTCCTCGTCCGCCAGGGAGTTGAATCGAAATCCGGTTCCTCGATTAAAAACCTTTGCCTGTCCGCTTCCCCCGTGAAGTGCAATTACAAGGGGATAGGTTTTTTCTTCGGAATAGTCTTTGGGAAGGTGTACAAGGAAGGTACGTTGTCGCCCATCATGCTCCAGAGATTCTTTGATGTCCTGGGCTTTCAGCGTAAGGGGTAAGCATAAAATGAGGGCGTAGAAAGTTACTGCAGTTCTCATTTTTAGTTATTCAGTTATTAGTTAATTGTCAATTCCTATTAAATATATTGGCACCGTTAAGACCGGATAAAAGTTCTCCTGTTGATCTGTTAAGAATAGGTTTTCTCCTCTTTATCTCTTTCTTGTTACTTGATTTTTCTCCTGATTTCATCTTTCAAATAACTCAGTAACTTATTTGTATGATACACAGTTAAGAATTTCCCCGGCGCTTGTTTTAGTTCATAATCCGGACATAGAACAATATCAGAATAACGATTAGAGTACTATTCGAACTCCTTCAGTTCAAAAACGGTGCCATCGAACACCCCGTAGGTGTAATGTGTGATCCAGTCGCCCAGGTTGTAGTATGTGGAGCGTTCGTTCAATTCGATCTTCATAGGCAGGTGACGGTGCCCGAAAACGAAATAATCGTAGTGTTTGGTCTCCAGCTTACGTTTGGCATATTGCGCCAGCCATTCGTTCTCCGCTCCCAGGAATTCCCGGTCCTCATCCCCGGAGATCAACTTGTTCTTTACCGAAAGGTGTTTGGCCAGACGCACGCCCAGATCGGGATGCAGCCAGCGGAAGAGCCACTTGGAGAAGGGGTTGATAAAGACCTTTTTCATCCGTTTGTATCCTTTGTCGCCGGGGCCCTTCCCATCGCCGTGGCCTATGAAGAAGGTTTTATCGTTGAATGTAAATTCTTTTGGATCGTGATATACCGGGATATTGAGCTCTTCTTTAAAATAATCACGCATCCACAGGTCGTGATTCCCAACAAAGAAATAGATGGGGATGCCACTGTCGCTAATCTCCGCGAGTTTTCCCAGAACCCTAACAAAACCTCTTGGAACAACGGTCTTGTACTCAAACCAGAAATCGAAGAGATCTCCCAACAAAAAAATGGCCGCAGCATCGTGCTTTACTTCATCCAACCACCGTACGAACTTCTTTTCCCGTGGCAGGCTGTCTGCCATGGTAGGAGCCCCGAGGTGATTATCGCTGGAGAAATATACTTTCTTTCCGTGCGGGATCTGCATGTCGTAAAGATACGTAAAAGAGGATCGAATTAGTTCTCGGAGGCGAACCACTCCGCATAGCTGGTCTCAGTTTCCTGAAGCCTTAAGGAGTGAAGTGAGACATCATCAGGCAACCGTTTTGATATCTTCTCGGCAAAATCGACGATCATCATCTCACTAGTAGGTTGATAATCGACCAGGAGTACATCGTGGCCCCGTTTTTCTAACTCATGGGCGAGTTCAACGTGGGGCGTGTTCTTGTTGAAGACCGTAGCATGGTCGAAAACATCAACAACTTCTTCCTTGACGATCTTTTTGAGGTCGCCAAAATCAATGACCATCCCAAATTTTACGTGGGTATTATCCTGAATGGGATTACCCACCACAGTGACGGACAGCTTGTAACTATGCCCGTGTACATTGCGGCACTTTCCGTCGTAACCGTACAAAGCATGTCCGGTCTCGAAAGTGAATTGTTTGGTAATGCGTATGGTGTTCATTTCCGTTTTCTCAATTTATTATAGACGACAACAACAATCAGTAAAAGCCCCAGTAAAATAAAAAGTCCATTACCTCCTAAAAACCGCAAAATATCCATCGTCTCAAAATTTGTTCAAAGGTATTAAAAGAAACCATAAAAAGAGGTGCCCGCCTTAGCGGACACCTTCTTTTTCATAGCATTCGATCATCTAGATCGAATATCGTATGTAACGTAGAAACCCTGGTTTGTGGAATTCTTAGTGTTTCGTATGAGTTTATTGTTTTTCCCAGAGTAGTTCTACATCAGGCGAACCTTGAGAACAGTCATCAATCTCATCATCAGTAAAGATAAGGTTGAATACTGAGTCATCTTCGAAATCGTACATTCCGTTAGGTCCTGATGGAGGTCCTAATGTAATACCGGCACCGGCACATTGCAGTCCTGTTGTTTGTCCTGTTGGGAAAGTAACCTCGTTACATACATAGTCAATAATGTAGGTACGGGTATTTCCAAAGGCAAGGGATGCGATGTAATCGGCATCGAAGGCACGCTGAGTAG
>CAZTLE010000059.1:0-5033 GCA_964614415.1 uncultured Aureitalea sp.
TATTAAATTAGGATAACCATTTGGAGAATTATTTTGTTAGCTTTGTTTGATAACCCGTACTGCAAGTACGCAAGCACCAAAGTTTATCTAGCCAGAATGAAGAGTTTCCTAATCGCCTTTGTGGTCTTCCTTGTATGGTCTTTCTTCGGTCTTTGGCTGTATTCATGGCTCGCTCCAACGAATGGCAAACAGATCGCCGAAGGTAGCTTGCAGAATGATTCGGCAACAACAGAAACACTGGAAACACTGCAGGATACATTACTTCTCAACGATCCGCTGGATACACTTTCGTACACTTCGGAAGAATCGCACGGATTGCGGGCAATTAATCAGGCCGGGGACATTATCTTTCAGTTTGAGGAGGGTATTAAAATACAACGCAACACGGCTCAATTGGATATACCTACCTCTCTGGTTGATTTCAGATACAAATTGAATACCTACCTGGTGGAACATCCAAATTCCGAAGTTCACATTCTCTCCATGTATAGCGCCAATGAGAATATTGAATCTCCTAATCTTGGAATTCAGCGTGCGCGTGTGATTGAAACGTTACTACTGGAGACCGGCATACAGGAGGATCAAATTGTTGTAAAGCCTGTCATTAAGGAAATCGATTTTGACAGTACGGGCGCATACGACAAGGGAATCTCATTCTTTGTAAAGCCTCTGGATCCGGATCGGTTGGAACGCAAACGTAACTCGGTGAATGTTCCTGAAACCAAGGTGGTATATCCTCGATTCTCAACCCAGGGTATTTTGGTGAACGACGCGCTAAGGGAATTACTGAACGAGGTCGTTGCTCTTGTAGAAGAATATCCGGATATTGAAATTGAAGTGATTGGACATACCGATAATGTGGGTAACGACGTTGATAATTATGCCGAGGGGCTTAGTTATGCCAGACAGGTTCGATGGTATCTGGTAACCAAAGGAAAAATAGACCGTTCCCGGATCAGGGCTTCTTCCAAAGGTGAGGCAGAACCTCTGGAAAGCAACGATACCCGCCACGGAAGAAATGTAAATCGAAGAATTGAAGTATCTTTCAACTGACAATGACAAACCTATCTGACTTTTTAAGCAACTGGCAGGATTATGTGGGGATCTTCATCCTCATGTTCAGTACCTTTCTCATAGGATACTTTGCTGCGTGGTGGATGCAGCGGAATAAATTTCGAAAGGTCACCAAGCGGTTGATGGACGAAGTCAATGCCTTAAAAATGCAGAAGGACGCCAACAACATTGAGACCATCTTTACCGAAATAAAGCCAAAGATCGTCGAAGTAGTGAAAGAAACCCAGGAGGAACTTCAGGACGAGCAACATGAAGAAGTCAATGAAGTCAAACCTCCCGAAGAAATTACCCAGCAGGCCCGGACCAGTTTCATCACCTATACAAAGAACAAACCCGAACTGGATTTTGAAAGTTTCGGATATGCGGACAGCTCTGAAAAAGATGATCTTACTCAGATTGACGGCATAGGCCCCTACATTGAGCAAAAGCTAAACGAAATTGGCATTTACAATTTCGATCAAATAAGTCGGTTTACGGATGCTGACATTCGCGTGGTCACAGAACTTATCGACTTCTTCCCGGAGCGCATTGAGCGGGATAACTGGGTAGGACAGGCAAAAGCGCTCAAGGTTCATTAAACAATCCATTACATGATTCTATCCTCCCTCGACTGGACGCTCATTATTTCCTTTTTTGTCATTTTTCTGCTCATCGGGATATGGGTATCCAAACGTGCGGGCAAAAATACCAGTGAGTTCTTCCTTTCAGGGCGGAATATGCCCTGGTGGTTGTTGGGAATCTCCATGGTGGCTACTACCTTCTCGGCGGACACCCCTAACCTCGTGACCGATATCGTCCGTCAGAACGGGGTATCCGGAAACTGGGTATGGTGGATCTTTCTGGTCACCGGAATGCTTACCGTATTCGTGTATGCCAAGCTCTGGAGACGCTCCAAAGTACTCACGGATCTTCAATTCTACGAGCTTCGTTACAGCGGTAAGGAAGCCGCTTTTTTAAGAGGGTTCAGAGCATTGTATCTTGGTGTCTTCTTTAACGTAATGATCATGGCTGCCGTGTGTTTGGCTGCGATCAAGATAGGCGGTATTCTTTTCGGATTAGAAGCGTGGGAGTCGGTGCTCTATGCATCCCTTGTTACCGTTGCCTATAGTTCTATCGGAGGTCTTAGAGGCGTTATCTTTACGGACTTCCTTCAGTTCATCGTGGCCATGGTGGGATCCATCTGGGCTGCCATCTATGTAGTTAATATGCCTGAGATTGGAGGACTGGAAGGCCTGTTGACTCATGAGAACGTTTCCGATAAGCTGAATTTCTTACCTGATTTCAGTGATAGTAAATCGGTCTTGGTGCTGCTCATCATTCCATTGGCAGTGCAATGGTGGAGCGTTTGGTATCCCGGTGCCGAACCAGGTGGTGGCGGATATATTGCCCAGCGAATGCTTTCTGCCAAAGACGAAAAAAATGCTATTGGCGCAACGCTGGCATACAATATTATGCACTATGCACTTAGACCCTGGCCCTGGATCATTATTGCCCTGGCCTCCCTTGTGCTCTATCCGGAACTCTCGGATATTGGGAACGAATTCCCAAATGCTGTTCTGGGACACGACCTGGGTTATCCTGCCATGCTGACTAACCTTCCAGCAGGCCTTCTGGGCCTAGTGGTCGCTTCGCTGATCGCTGCCTTCATGAGTACAATCTCTACACATCTCAACTGGGGTTCGTCCTATGTGGCGTTGGATTTCTATAAACGCTTTATCAAGAAAGAGGCTTCTGAAAAGGAATTGGTGAACGTGGGCCGATTGTCTACCGTTGTTTTAATGATATTTGCCGCTCTTATCGCACTGGTGTTGAGTGATGCGCTTAGCACTTTCAATATATTACTGCAAATAGGCGCCGGTACCGGACTTATCTTCATACTGCGATGGTTCTGGTGGCGTGTTAATGCCTATAGCGAAATAGCAGGTATGGTCGTTTCCTTCGTAATTGCCATCATCTTCGAATTCACCGAGAATGGCCTGGAAGACCATGAGAAACTGGTGTTGGGAGTTGCTATTACTACCGTAGTTTGGATTGTAGTTACGCTGCTAACCCGGCCTACAGATACCAAAACACTGTCTCAGTTCTATAACGCGGTCACGCCTTATGGTCGTGGATGGAACCCTTTCAAAAGAAAAGCGGAGGCTTCCAACATAGAATTAAAAAAGACCCATGATGTTTTCACCATGGATCTTGCTTCAATGTTATTGGGAATCCTCTTCGTGTATTCTTCGTTATTTGCTACCGGTTTTGTGATCTATGGAAATATTATGGGTGCCGGAGTGCTTATTGCCGTGGCGTTGCTGTCCGCTATTATAATCTTCAGACTTTGGAAACGTAAGTAACATTTCACAGGTATTGAAGACGTATTGGTGACAGTCTTAATACCTTGGTTATGAAAGCTTTTTTTATTGCCCTCACCGCAATGTTCTGCTGTGTCACAGGCACTGCCCAGGACCCGCTAATCGATCAAACCTGGAGTGGGGAGATCCGGTCTGCCATGGGTGCCATAGATATTAACCTGAAATTCAAACAGAAAAGAGGAAAACTACTGGGGCAGTTATCCTCGGAAGTGTCAGGAGCCTCACGCCTTAAGCTCGATTCGGTGAACTTCGACGGGAATGAGCTTTATTTCGAACTAAGAAGCTTCCAGGCGAGTTTCCGTGGAACACTTAAGGATTCAAGCATTATCGGTAATTGGGGGCAAGGGACATTATCGGTACCTATCACATTTGTTCCACGGGCAAATTATGAGCCTACAGTAACCATTCTAAAAAGGGCGCAGACGCCAGAGCCTCCATTTGACTATATCTCTAAAGAGATCGTATTTGGAGATGAAGTAGAACTCGAGGGAACAATAACCGTCCCCCATGGTCCAGGGCCACACCCTGCGGTAGTGTTGCTCAGCGTTGCCGGACCTAACGACCGGGACGAATCACACAGCCGGGGACATAAACCCTTCATGGTATTGGCCGACCATCTTACCAGGAACGGCATCGCCGTATTGCGTTTCGATGATCGCGGCGTAGGGTTTTCCGGAGGCGATTTGTATGCGTCTTCCTTCGAAGATCTTGTCACGGATGCACTATCCGCAATTGACTTCCTACGTTCCATGGATATCATTGATCCCGGGAACATAGGAATTATTGGTCATTCCGAGGGAACTGTAATTGGACCAATGACGGCTATCCGGGAACCAGGGAATGTTTCATTTCTGGTACTGTTAGGGCCCGCCGGAGTACCACTGATCGAACTAACCGAAAGCCGACTTGAAGTAGCCTGGGTTGATCGGGGGTTGAGTGAAGCTCAAAATGAAGAACTCCTTACTCACATGAAAGGAGTTACTGCAATTCTGCACGAAAACCTGGGGGACAAAGAATCTTATGAAAAAATAGCTGCGCTGCAGGCCGAACTAACGCTCGACAACCCTAAATTCCCAACACAACAGTTCATGATCCCCAAGGAAAAAGATGAACGGATAAAGCTATTTATCTCTCCCTGGTACCGTTCTCAGGCGACTTATCATCCCCGAGATTACTTTCCAAGACTCGACGTGCCGGTACTTTCCATTACCGGGACCCTGGATAAATTACAAACGCCTGAGTTGAACGTTCCTCCTATCAGGAGGTACTTGACGGAGGCTCCTGTTACGGACTTTACGGTACTGGAATTTCCGGACGTGAATCATCTCATGCAAACCGCAAAAACAGGACTACCGACGGAATATCCATTGCTGGACGAAACATTTTCGCCGGAAGTTCTGAAAATAATAAGTGCCTGGATTCTTAAACGCGTCTAGTTATCCCCAAGAATTATGGGTAATCCGTTATCACCCGAACCAACAACAATTACTTTGGTATTCGGCGATTGTGACAATTCTAATGTCGCCTGGATTCCTTTTTCCGTAAGAATGTTATCCGACAGAGAAGCATTCAGGATTCTGTTGGCAGCTGCCTTACCTT
>CAZTLE010000059.1:5065-20610 GCA_964614415.1 uncultured Aureitalea sp.
GCTTTCTCGAGTCGGAATTCGTATTCCAGAGCCTCCTGCTCCTGGCGAAGCTTACGTTCGATCGCGTCTTTGATCGTTGTCGGTAAGGTCACGTCCCGCACAAGTACCTGATTGAGTTGTACGAACTGATCATCAAGGATTTTCTTGGTCTCTGTGAAGATCTCGTCCTGAATAGCATCCCGTTTGGTTGAATACAACTGTTCCGGGGTGTACCGTCCCACAACACTACGGGCGGCACTTCGTATAGCCGGCTGTATAACTCGCTGTAAATAGTTCTCACCTTTCTCCTGGTGTAATCTACCAAGGTCATTGTACACCGGTTGGTACCAGGCAGAGGCATCAAGTTTTATCTCCAAACCGTTCGAAGAAAGTACTTGCATAGGTTCGAAGATCTCTTGCTGACGCACTTCGTAAAGAATCACGTCATTCCAGGGAGCCACAATATGAAATCCTTCGCCCAAGGGAGGTTCATCCGTTACAACCCCGCCTCCAAAGGTTCTGTACAAAACACCGGCCTGACCGGAGCCAACTGTAATGGCCGATTTTACCAGAACGATGATCAGTATAATCACGATAATGATAAGGGGGATTCCAATTTTGGGTAATTTATCCATTGTATTTCGATTTTATTTTGTTGAAAAAGTGATTGATCTCGTGTGATTTCAGCTGATAAAATTAGTATTTTCGCTCGTGTTGGGGAGTACTAATTCTGGGCAACCACCTTCAAAGATAGGGCTTTGATTCCAGAATTTAGAGTGAAAATACGCGTTTCTTCCGTTCCATTTTGTTCGACTTTACCCGGAGAACCGCGTTGATCAAAAGTTCGTAAATAGTATCATGGGCTTCTTTACAAGAACACTCTGTAAGCTGAACATCCACTTCTGGCGTCTTGAACGTGCTTATGACGATATCCTAAAAAAGGAAGTAGTGAAGAAAAAGCATTGCCAATGGTGCAAGACTTCCCGGAATTGTAGCTATTAGACAAGGCCGTTGTATTTTCTTATGAACCATTCCAGGGCCAGTAATGCGGCCAATACACCCAACAGATACCGCCAATCTACCAGCGGAATCACCTTCTGCTCGCTCTTTTGAATGGACTGAAACCGATCATCCCCGAGCAAGCCCAGAATCATGGCATCCGATTGTTCTATAAATGCACTTTCACCCTGCGTAGCGCTGGCAAGTCGTCTCAATTTGCTCACATTGGCATTTAGGAACTGCTGCTCGACATTGAAATCGAGAATCGTAAAGTTTCCGCTTCGGGCCACCGATTCATCGCGCACCGATACCGTATAGCGATATTCCCCTGCCGGAAGGCTGTTTAAGTCTACCTCATAGAAGTTATTCTTGAGGAGCATGGGGAATACGGTTTGCGCATCGGTCTCGGTATTAATTACAGTAATTGTAAGCGATGCCCTGGGATCGAATACATAATTCTGATCGAAATACTGAGCCGAAATGCTTATTTGGTTGTTATTGTAGTAGAAGGTCTCTCCCGAAACTTCCAACCGGCTTTTGCGCTTGTTGGAAGCCAGGTACTGCACAAGTTTGGCGATGAAGTTATCGAAGGCCTCAAAATTCTCGTTGGCCAGGTAGGACTGTGCCCGCCATTTCCAGATTCCTTCCCCGTCCCAAATGGCGTCCCTCTTCCCATTGATATCCATCGTAGCCAACATGGGACTTTCCGTCACAAAACCGCTAATACTCTGCTCCAATAGCACCTCGTGAGGTACGATTACCTGCAATTCACCAAAACTGGATTCCAGCGGAGGAAATGCACTGAATCCAATATCCTCTACGCCAAAGGTTCCGTAGTTTGTGTTGAGAAGGGCTTCGGAGTCTTCTGATTGTCGGGTGTCCTCCTTAATGAAATTGCCCTGAGCAATGCTTAGATAATCCCAATCAGTACTTAAACCTGTAAGGATGAGCGTGTTCTTTTTGAGCGACTCGATTTCTGTGAATACCGCTTCGAAACTCCGGTCCGGCTGAAACAGTACTATCAACTGATAATCATTGAGCAACCCCACGGCCTGTCGTGGTTCCATAATGGTAACTGTACGCTGCTCGTTGGCCGTAATGGCCTTCCGAAGTGCTCCGAGATCAGGATGCACATGTTCACTTATGATAAGGACATTCGTGGACTGATCGATTACCTCAACGGCAAATTGCTTGACATTGTTCGAGGTGTTCTTTTCATCGGACAATGGAACCAGTTGCGCCGAATAACGTTGTAATCCTACTCCATCGGCGGGGAGTGTAAAAGATAGTGTTTTTGAGTTATCCCTATCGCTGAAACGCACAGCTTCGCGATACACGATTGAGGATCCCTGGCGAATAACGAACTCCGATTGCACTTCCTCGTCTCCGTCATACACCAAAATAGCTTCTACCGGAAACTGATTTTTCAGGAAGGCGTATCGGTTGGTATTGAGTTGTTCTATCTTGAGATCGGTATACTGCAACGAATCTCCTACAATTAAGGGATATATGGGATTTGCGTAGGACGCAGCTGAGAACTCATAATCACTACCCAGTGTCTGATTTCCGTCAGTAATCAATAATACCGGTGCCACATCGTTCTTGTACAGTTCTTTAGTAGAGGCAAGCGCACTGGCTATATTGGTATTGCGATCCGAGAACGAAAGAGAATCGCCTTCTCCAAACTGACTTCCGAAGGTATAATAGGCTACTTCAAACTTATCATTGAGATCGGAATTTGATTCCAATTCCTCACGCAGGGCTCCTACCCGCTCTTCCCTTCCCAACTCTATGATAGAGGCTGAATTGTCAATAAGTACAGGGAGCTTCGGCTTTTCGATCGTGTACGACTCGCTGGTAAAACTTGGGTTGATAAGCAGGACCAGCAATAGAAAAACGCTAAGAAAGCGCAACACTCCAAAGGTCCATCGCAATTTCCCTTTGTACTTTGTGCGAAAGCCATACATAAAAACAGCCAGAGCAAACGCTACCACTCCGGCTATAACTATATACAGTATGGTTTCAGCAGACATAATCGAATTATCTCAATCTAATTACGATCAACGAATTAAGAGTTAAAAAAATCAAATGGCAAATTCAAAATCACAAATAAATCCCAAATCTCCGATTGGAAATTCCAAATCTCAAATCTAAAATCCCAAATAAAATTCAAAACCGAATAACCATTAACTTAATAACCCAACATACCAATAAAGTAATTTGAAAATTGTTGAATTCATCGAACTAACCGATGTCCTCAATAACAAGAGACAATCTCAATACTCACACCTCACTACTCATACCTCACTACTCACTACTAATCAAGTAAGCATTCCCCCATCTATATTCAGTACCTGTCCCGTAATATAGGCTGACATGTCACTACCAAGGAATACACAAGCATTGGCAATGTCTTCGGGTGTACCACCCCGTTTCAGAGGAATGGCCTCTCGCCAGCCCTGTACCACATGTTCATCCAACTGACCTGTCATTTCGGTTTCTATGAATCCCGGGGCTATGGCATTGCAACGGATATCCCGTGATCCCAGTTCCAGGGCGACCGATTTGGTAAATCCGAGAATTCCTGCCTTGGAAGCGGCGTAGTTGGTTTGTCCGGCATTCCCCTTCACACCCACAACAGAACTCATGTTAATTATTGACCCCTTACGCTGTTTCAACATGGTACGCTGAACAGCCTTGGTCATATTGAAAACTGACTTCAGATTTACTTCAATCACCTTGTCGAAATCCTCTTCAGTAATACGCATCAACAAATTGTCTTTGGTAATTCCGGCGTTGTTCACCAGGACATCAATGGAACCAAATTCCTCAAGCACTTTGGCCGCCAATTCCTGGGCTTCGTCAAAACTCGCCGCGTTGCTTTTATAGGCTTTTACTTTCACACCTTCTTTAGAGGCTTCTTCAGCAATGGCCTCGGCCGCTTCGGCAGAGGAATTGTAGGTAAATGCCACATTGGCTCCGTGCTTTGCAAAGGTCTCAACAATGCCCTTTCCTATCCCACGGCTTCCTCCGGTGATAATCGCTGTTTTTCCTTCCAGTAGTTTCATAGATATCGTGTTGGTTGATTTTGATTCCTATCAAATATAAAGAAAGCCCTTTGATTACGTAAGGGCTTCCTGGTTATAATTTATGCAATTGAACGTTAGTAGTATTCAAATGTCAAGACTTCATATACAGCGGAATGCGGATTGGAATATGATTCCGGCAAACCATTGTCTCCGTAGGTGAATTCATAATTAAATGTTGTTCCATCGGTGAAAGTAACGCTCTTAATGTTGTTACTATAACGTAGAAACTCAAAAGGATCCAAATCCAGAAAGGGAAGCGTTCCGTCGACCCTCATAAAAAGATAGATATACAAAGACTCTAATTGCCCGTGAAACGGACTCTGTCTATTGTCGTAGCCATATGTGGTCGTATCCAACACACTGCCATCGGTATCTCTGAATTGTTCGGTTATGAGGTTACCATTGCTATCATAGGAAAATGTATTGCTATAGCCGCTGCTATCGGTAATTTCAATAATCTGTCCACTCGCATTTAGCTTTACGGTTTCTTCTTCAAGGGTATTGCTATTGGTAACCGTATAGGTATTATCCCCGGCAAAAACGTAACTAAGCGTTGTGCCATTTTGGAAAGACGCTAGAGTAAGCTGATTGGCACTGTTGTATGTAAAAGAATCAACCCTGGTAAACGGATTTACGCCGAGCTGAGTCGTGGTTTTGGAAGTTACATTTCCTGCCCCATCGTATGCGTAAACAACTTCCGTTGTAACGCCTGCTTCTACTTTGGTGGTTTTTGTAAGTCTGCGCTGCTCGTCGTACTCAAACTCCACATAATTCCCCACATCGTGCGTCACCCTCGAAATCAAATTTTCAAGCGGATTGTTATTATTATCATTAGAACTGTCGTCCTTCTTACACGACTGGAATGTGACGGTCAGCATGCAGATGACAAATAGGTAGGCAATCTTATTCATAGAAGAGAATTTGTTAGGCAAGTACCTCGGCTACTTTCTTGCCGATCTCCGCAGGAGAATCCACCACGTGGATACCACATTCGCGCATGATCTTCTTCTTGGCCTGTGCAGTATCGTCGCTTCCACCAACAATGGCTCCCGCATGACCCATGGTACGTCCGGCAGGTGCGGTCTCACCCGCAATGAATCCAACAATAGGTTTGGAGCTTCCGCTGTTCTTGTACCAACGTGCGGCATCGGCCTCTAACTGACCTCCAATCTCACCGATCATAACAACACATTCGGTCTCGTCATCGTTGATAAGCAATTCAACCGCTTCTTTGGTGGTCGTTCCAATGATGGGGTCACCGCCAATTCCAATGGCTGTTGTAATTCCCAATCCCTGGCGCACGACCTGATCGGCCGCTTCATAGGTAAGTGTTCCCGATTTGGAAATCACTCCTACTTTTCCTTTTTTGAACACGAATCCGGGCATGATCCCAACTTTTGCCTCTTCAGGAGTAATAACTCCGGGACAGTTAGGGCCTACAAGTCGGCAATCGCGATCCTTGATGTAATCGGCTGCCTTAATCATATCTCCCACGGGGATTCCCTCGGTGATGGTGATGATCACCTTGATTCCGGCGTCTGCAGCTTCCATGATAGCGTCGGCGGCAAAGGCTGGCGGGACAAAAATGATAGTGGTGTCGGCACCGGTGGCTTTAACCGCTTCTTCGACCGTATTGAAAACCGGCTTATCCAGATGGGTCTGTCCTCCTTTGCCCGGAGTTACTCCACCTACAACATTGGTTCCGTATTCGATCATTTGTCCGGCATGAAAGGTACCTTCACTTCCGGTGAAGCCTTGTACAATTATCCTGGAATCTTTATTAACTAAGACGCTCATTCGTGTATAGAATTTTTTGTGAATATACGGGCGCAAAAATAGCCCTTTTCGAGAAGTTTTTAAAGGAAATTATACTTTAACTCGGTGATACGATTCATTGGTATCGTCCTTGTCGGTTACCGGCTGACTCACCTGATATCCCCTGTATAACTTTCCATCCTTCACCTCCCAGATGGCGATGAAATGGGCAATACCCAATTCTTCATCGGGATTCTCGATGGTTCGAATGTAATATTTGTAGCGTATGGTAACATGCTCCCCATCTTCCAGCATGTGGCTCACCTCAACGCGAAGATCGTCATAAGCCCCCCGAATTTCTTCGAAGAAAGCAGAAATATCATCGTAATGCATGATGGTAAGTCCGTCGCTGCTATTCCAGATTAAAACTAATTCGGGATGAAAAAATTGGGGTAAAACGGTAGGGTCTCCTAAGATGTCCGAGAGATAGAACTCCCGCACAATTGCCTTGGCATTTTTACTCATGAAGTTTGTCTAGTTTTTCTATGATATCCGGAATGAGCCGGATGGATGCGATTTCTTTGTATTTTTTTCTGAAGTCGTCTGCCGGGGTACCAAAATAGGATTTATGACCGGGTAAGGACTTGCTCACGCCGCTCTGAGCCGAGATAATGGCCTTCTCCCCTATGGTAATTCCGCTCGTGATACCCACCTGTCCCCAGATGGTTACGAAGTCTTCGATAAGCACACAACCGGCTATACCCACCTGTGAAGCAATAAGACAGCGCTTTCCAATTATGGTATCATGACCTACATGTACCTGATTATCAAGCTTACTGCCGGCGCCAATAATGGTAGATGCACTAACTCCTTTATCGATCGTACACAGGGCTCCAAGGTCCACATCATCTTCGATCACAACGTTTCCACCGCTCAATAATTTATCGAAGTTCTCCGGGCGGTTCTTGTAATAGAAGGCATCAGCGCCCAATACGGTCCCGGCGTGAATGGTAACGTTATTACCAATTACGGTGTGATCGTATATACACACGTTGGAATGGATCACGCAGTTATCCCCAATAGTTACATTGTTTCCTACAAAGGCATTGGGTTGAATGATCGTATTCTTACCTATAACGGCAGTATCCGAGATCATGGCACTGGCCGATACAAACGGACGAAAGTGATGTGTGAGCTTATTGAAATCCTGGAAAGGATCCTCTGAAATCAAAAGCGCTTTTCCCTTAGGGCATTCCACGCGCTTGTTAATCAGAACAACGGTAGCTTGCGATTTAAGGGCTTTATCGTAGTATTTGGGATGGTCCACAAAGACAATATCTCCCGGGCGCACCACATGGATCTCATTCATCCCAAGTACAGGAAAACTAGCATCACCAACGTATTCACAATCGATTATCCGGGCGATGTCTTCCAGTGTTTGAGAGGTAGGAAACTTCATAATTTCAAATATATGAAAACCCCTACCATTCGCAATTGAAGTACGTTGTTTTTTATTCCTTAACCCGCTCCTGGTAGTTACCCTTTTCGGTATCGATGCGGATCTTATCCCCCTCATTGATAAAGAGCGGTACATTCACCGTCGCTCCAGTTTCAACGGTAGCCGGCTTGGTGGCATTGGTCGCCGTGTTTCCTTTCACGCCAGGTTCTGTGGCGGTAACTTCAAGGATCACATGGGGAGGCATGTCAACGGATAGCGGCAGGCTGTCTTCAGAATTAATAAGCACAGTAACGATCTCTCCTTCCTTCATTAGTTCCGGCGTATCCAGGGTATCCTTCTGAAGCTGTATCTGGGAATAGTCGTCGGTATTCATGAAGTGATAGGTATCACCTTCGTTGTAGAGGTACTGGAACTTATGCGTTTCCACACGAACATCGTCGATCTTATGACCTGCCGAGAAGGTATTATCGATCACTTTTCCGGTAGTGACACTTTTCAGCTTCGTACGCACAAAGGCCGGTCCTTTTCCCGGTTTTACGTGCAGGAATTCTACAATTTTATAAATGTCGTGGTTGTAGCGAATGCACAATCCTTTTCGTATATCTGAAGTTGTTGCCATGTTGTTTTTCTGTTTCTGAATTAATTGGAGCTAAAGTATCCTTTCATGATCCCGCGCTTGGAATTCTTTATAAACTGAAGGATCTCATCGCGTTCGGGGGTAGCTTCCATTTCGGCTTCGATAATCTCCGAAGCCTGGGTGTTGTTATAGTTCTTTTGGTATAAGATTCGGTAGATGTTTTGTATCTCGCTGATCTTTTCCGTCTTAAATCCTCTCCTTCGAAGTCCAATGGAATTGATTCCCACATAGGAAAGTGGCTCACGCGCTGCTTTCACATAAGGCGGTACGTCTTTACGCACAAGGGAACCTCCTGTTACAAAGGCATGATTTCCAATCATACAAAACTGGTGTACGGCTGTCATTCCGGCCAACACAACATAATCACCAACAGTGATATGTCCCGCCAGGGTACTGTTATTTGAGAAAATACAGTTATCCCCCACAATGCAATCGTGCGCTATGTGGCAGTAGGCCATGATAAGACAATTATTACCTATGACAGTCTTCCCGCGGTCTACAGTTCCCCGGTTTACGGTAACGTATTCTCGGATAGTGGTATTGTCACCTATCTCAGCGGTGGTTTCCTCATCCTGAAATTTAAGATCCTGAGGAATGGCAGAAATAACCGCTCCCGGGAAAATATTACAGTTCTTCCCAATCCGGGCACCTTCCATGATGGTTACGTTGGAACCGATCCAGGTTCCCTCCCCTATTACCACATTACTGTGAATGGTGGTAAACGGTTCGATTACAACATTCTTGGCGATCTTGGCGCCAGGATGTACATATGCAAGTGGTTGATTCATTTAGGACTCTTTTGTTTTAACGATCTGCGCCATCAACTCGGCTTCGGTGACCAATTTATCATTGGCGTACGCGTTTCCTTGCATGTGTACAATACCCCTTCGGATAGGAGTAATGAGATCGAGTTTAAATACTAATGTGTCTCCGGGGTTAACCTGTTGCTTGAACTTCACATTATTGATCTTCATGAAGTACGTAAGATAGTTCTCCGGATCCGGTACCGTGCTCAACGCCAGTATTCCTCCGGTCTGAGCCATGGCTTCAACGATAAGCACCCCTGGCATTACAGGTGCGCCCGGGAAGTGACCTACAAAATAACCTTCGTTCATGGTTACGTTCTTGAGGCCTACAACATGCTTTTCAGAAAGCTCCAAAATCTTGTCTACCAGGAGGAATGGTGGGCGGTGCGGAAGCATCGCCATGATCTGGTTAATGTCTTTTACCGGTGTTTGATGTAGATCGAACTTTGGTATTTTATTGCGCTTCTCGATCTTAATGATCTTGGATAATTTCTTGGCGAATTGGGTATTCACAAAATGCCCGGGCTTATTAGCAATCACCTTTCCTCTGATTCGGGTCCCTACCAGGGCCAAATCTCCTACCACATCCAGCAGTTTGTGCCGGGCCGCTTCGTTGGGATAATGCAAAGTAAGGTTATCAAGAATACCGTTAGGTTTCACGGAGATTTGCTCTTTTCCGAAGGCAACACGTAGTTTGTCCATCGTTCCGGGAGACAGTTCTTTGTCAACATACACAATGGCATTGTTAAGATCCCCTCCTTTGATGAGTCCGTTTTCCAGCAGCATTTCCAGTTCGTGCAGGAAACTAAAGGTACGCGCATCGGAAATTTCGTCTTTGAAATCGGAAATATGCTTCAGCGACGCATTTTGGGTTCCGAGTACTTTAGTACCGAAATCCACCATGGTAGTCACCTGGTATTCATCCGACGGAATAACCGTGATCTCACTTCCCGATTCTTCATCGATATATGAAATCACCTCCTCCACTATATATTCTTCACGATCGACTTCCTGCTCTACGATACCGGCCTTTTCGATAGCTTCCACGAAAAATTTGGAAGATCCGTCCATGATCGGTGGTTCGGAGGCATTCAGTTCAATGAGGCAGTTATCTACCTCCATTCCTACCAGGGCCGCCAACACATGCTCTGAAGTTTGGATCTTTACACCGCGCTTTTCCAGGTTGGTTCCGCGCTGAGTATTAACCACATAGTTCACATCGGCTTCAATCAAAGGGTTTCCTTCAAGGTCTACTCTCGAAAACACATAACCGTGATTTTCAGGTGCAGGTTTAAATGTAATGGTCACCTCTTTTCCTGTATGCAGCCCTACTCCGGTAAGGGAAACTTCCTTGCCAATTGTACGCTGTTTCACCATACATTCACTCATTATTCAATTTTTTTTCAAAGGTATTAAAACGCTCAATTATTTTCGGAAGGTTCTTGAAATGAACGTAGCTCTTATTGTAGTCTCCGTAATTCAATGCCGGAGACCCCTGAAGTGTTTCGTTGTCTTTTACATTCCGGCCAATTCCACTTTGCGCCTGAATGCGAACATTATTGCCTATAGTCAGGTGACCTACGATACCCACCTGGCCACCAATCATGCAATTCTTTCCAATCTTGGTTGATCCCGCAATCCCTGTCTGAGCCGCGATCACCGTATTTTCTCCGATTTCCACATTGTGGGCAATCTGTATCTGGTTGTCCAGCTTCACGCCTCTTCGGATGACGGTGGATCCCAGCGTAGCACGGTCGATAGTGGTACCGGCACCTACATCCACATAGTCTTCAATGATCACGTTCCCCGTTTGTGGCACTTTGGAATACTCCCCTTTGTCATTCGGAGTAAAACCAAAGCCATCGGCTCCCACGATCGCACCACTGTGAATTACACAATTATTTCCAATAACAGATTCCGAATAGATCTTAGCTCCGGCAAATACCACCACGTCGTCTCCTATGGTCACATTATCTCCTATATATACGTTAGGATATATCTTGGCATTCTTGCCTATGTTCACATTCTCTCCCAAATAGGAAAAGGCTCCCATGTACATGTTTTCGCCATATTGGGCCGTCTCAGAAATAAACACAGGTTGTTCAATGCCTGTCTTGTTCATCTTTACCTGGTTGTAATACTCCAGGAGTTTTGAGAACGCCTTATATGCATCCTCTACACGGATGAGCGTTGTATTCACCGAATTCTCAGCAACAAAATCCCGGTCCACTATAGTAATGGACGCTTCCGTGGTATATATATAAGGAGTGTATTTGGGATTGGCCAGGAAAGTAAGACTCCCCTGTGTTCCTTCCTCAATTTTAGCGAGCTTAGATACTTCTACTTCGGAATTACCATCGATCTCTCCATCGAGTATCCCCGCTATCTGGGTTGCTGTAAATTTCATTTAATGGTACCGTTGTCAGCCCTTAATGGCCGGTAATGCCAAACGAGATATGTCCCTTTTTGCCTGGGTCATCGCTCCCGTCCTGGTTTCATTTTGTGCAAAAATAGAAAAAAAGGATTAGTCTGAAGTCTTAGGGTAACACAGATAGTATTTCGTAACGGTTTGCGACAGTGCCTCAATGTTCAACTGATCACTGGCAGCCGCCATTTCCACCACTTTACCGGACGACTTGAGAAGATAGATCGCATCTTCATCCTTTCGATAGGCCTGATTGTGAAGAACGCCGGTAAACGCAAAGTACGCAGCCTCCGATTCGGAAAGTTCATACCTGTCTGCGAGCGCCTGTAAGCGCTTTTGTAGTTTCTTTTCGGAAATCGGTTTATCGGACAGTTTAATCTTCAACAAATCCCGGTTGAGCAGCATGGTGCACAGTTCCTTAAGTACGAAGTCGTCTGAATCGACCCACGATTTGATAGCCGCCATAACATCATGGTCATCAAGCCGGGCAAAGCGTTGCAACGTTGCCCGATCAAAATTTTGAGTGGTAATGGAGTTCTTCAGAAAAAAAGAAAGATCGGAACCGGCTTCCAGTTGCACGCCCTGTTGAATAAGCTCTTTAGCACGTTGAAGGATACGCACCAGTAACTGCTCGGCCACAACACCTGCTTTGTGCAAATACACCTGCCAGTACATAAGTCTGCGCGCCACAATGAATTTTTCTACCGAATAAATGGCCTTAGCCTCTACAACCAACCGATCGTTGTGGACGTTCAGCATATTTATGAGGCGCATTGAATTCACGGTACCTTCGGCCACCCCTGTATAGAAGCTGTCACGACGCAAATAATCCAACCGATCCATATCCAACTGTCCCGACACCAGTTGATGGAGAAACTTGCGCTCGTATTCATCTTTGAAGATAGCAATGGCAAGATCCAGTTCCCCCTCAAATTCCTCGTTAAGCGCCTGCATAAAATGTAGAGAAATCTCCTCGTGTGTGATATCGTCCACTATGCTATGCTCCATAGCATGGGAAAAAGGTCCGTGTCCAACATCGTGCAACAATATGGCTATATACAATGCCTGAGCCTCCTCGTCTGAAATGGGAACCTCCTTGCGTCTCAGGATTCGCACCGCCTGTTGCATGAGATACATTGCACCCAGTGCATGGTGAAAGCGCGTATGATGTGCTCCGGGAAACACCAGGTAGGACATCCCCATTTGGGATATACGCCGCAACCGCTGAAAATAAGGATGCTCAATTAAACTGTGCAGTAGTCCGTCGGGTATGGTAATAAAACCATAGATAGGATCGTTAATGTTCTTGAGCTTCGCCTTGGACGGTCGGGCTTCGGATTTGGAATTCAAACTTTAACTTTTAATTAGTAGTCTCGGGCTGTTTTTTCTTGCACTTCGGAATTAATTTTGATTGCAATATAGGGTAACCCTCCCCCGGGCTGTTATATTCAAAACAAATATACATATATGAGTGACATCAAAGTACTTTGGGTAGATGACGAAATAGATCTGCTGAAACCCCATATTCTCTTCCTGGAAGACCGGAATTATCATGTGACTACTGCGCAAAGTGGTACTGAAGCCCTGGAAGAGATTCGGAATGAAGCGTTCGACATCGTGTTCCTGGATGAGAATATGCCCGGATTGACCGGATTGGAGACCCTTTCGGAGATCAAGGAGCAACAGGCCTCTCTGCCCGTGGTGATGATCACAAAAAGTGAAGAAGAATATATTATGGAGGAGGCCATCGGTTCCAAAATTGCCGATTATCTCATTAAACCCGTAAATCCGAATCAGATATTACTCAGCCTGAAAAAGAACCTGGATCATTCCCGCCTGGTCTCGGAGAAGACGACATCCAGTTACCAGCAGGAATTTAGAAAGATTGCCATGGACTTGTCTATGGTGAACAGTTATGAGGAATGGGCCGAGTTGTACCAGAAGCTGGTCTATTGGGAACTGGAGCTTGAGAATATTGAGGATTCGGGGATGTTCGAGATCCTGGAATCGCAAAAGACAGAGGCTAACATTCAGTTCTTCAAATTTATCGACAAGAACTATCCCGGTTGGTTCAATGGCGGAGATGCTCCAACTATGTCACATACCTTGTTTCGCGATAAGGTTGCCCCTAACCTCAAAAACGGGAAGCCTACCTTATTGGTGGTGGTGGACAACCTGAGATACGATCAGTGGAAAATCCTGGAGCCCTACCTCAGTAGTTCTTACAAAAAGACGGGCGAAGAGTTGTTTTACAGCATTCTGCCTACGGCAACTCAATATGCACGTAATGCCATATTTTCAGGGTTAATGCCGAGCGATATGGAGAAGCTGCATCCGGAGTATTGGTTGAACGATACCGATGAAGGTGGTAAGAACATGCATGAAAAGGACTTTTTGGCGGCGCAGTTAAAACGGCTTGGTTTGCAATTGGATTGGAGCTATCACAAGATTTCCAGTCTGCGGCAGGGCAAGAAGTTGGCAGAGAACTTCAAAAGCCATAAGAATGAAGACCTTACCGTGATCGTCTACAACTTTGTGGATATGCTGTCACACGCCAAGACGGAAATGGAAGTGATCAAGGAACTAGCCTCGACGGATAAGTCGTACCGCTCCTTGACCGAGAGCTGGTTTCGAAACTCCCCGCTTATGGATATCATACAGCAGGCGAGCCAGTTAGGTTTTACCTTGTTGCTTACAACCGACCACGGAACGATTAACGTTAAGAATCCCTCCAAGGTTATTGGAGATAAAAACACCAGTCTCAATTTGCGGTATAAAACCGGAAAGAGTCTGACCTATGAAGAGAAAGATGTACTGGCCGCAAAGGATCCCCGCACTATACACTTGCCGGCTATAAATATGAGTAGTTCCTTCATTTTCGCAAAGGGCGATCTGTTCTTTGCGTATCCAAATAACTACAATCACTATGTAAGTTATTACAGAAATACCTACCAACATGGTGGGGTTTCGTTGGAGGAAATGATCATTCCTTTCGCTACATTGGAGCCTAAGTAGTATTTTTTGTAAGAATTTTAGTTCTAAATAGCAAATTATCGGTGTTTTATGTTGCTAATCGATAATTTTGCTATATTTGTTGAGACCCTGTATCATGGAGTATACCTATACATTGGAAGATTTACCGCAGGTTGCGGATAAAATTCTCTCGAAAACCGCCCACAAAACCCTCTTATTCTATGGGGATATGGGAGTTGGTAAAACCACCTTGATACAAGAGCTTGCCAGGAAGCTGGGGGTCGACCAAACCTTGAGCAGTCCTACGTTTGCTATAGTGAACGAGTATGATTTTAGCGACGACCGACTGTTCCACTTCGACTTCTACCGTTTGGAGAATGAGGAGGAAGCCCTGGACATTGGTGTGGAAGATTATTTAGATTCCGGTCACTGGAACTTTATAGAGTGGCCTCAAAAGATAGAACATTTGCTGTCTGGGGAGAACACCAAAATTCAACTAACAAAACAACAAAACGGAAGTAGAACACTAAACATGATGCCAGTGAAATAGAGAGCGACGAGTACTTGACGGCCTACCCAATACTTTAAAACTGTGCCCCAAACTACAGTAATTTGAAGGGGGATATTTTTGTCTAAAGTCTAACCTAACAAAATACGGCCAACTAATTTGAAATACTTGTTTTTTTTCGTGATAGGTTTGTAGTATAAACCTCACAAAAAACTAGTATTATGAAATTCAACAAGTACCTATTTATCGTCGCCATCTTTGGTGCTGCTTTATTTGTGTCCTGCACTCCCGAAAGTGTAGAAGATGGAGACCAACAAATCAATCCACACGAAGTTAAAGAAGTCCCAGCCGCCGGCTAGGCCAAAAGGAAAAATAAACCTTAGAGGGGGTGTTGTCGTTTTATTTTTAGCGAGCACTCCCTTTTTGTTCTATTTATATGAAAGTCTTCCTACAGAGCAGGTATGGGAGACGTCTTTTTTTACTATTGAAACGACTTACTCAAGCATCCAACTTTATTTTTGGTTTCTAACAGGTAAGTTAATCCCAATATATCTTCTCTTGTTTTGGTTCTTCACATGCAAGCATTGGTGGCATTGGATTATATTGGTCCCCTTGGCAATGTATGTTTTCCAACTTTGGTCATTAATTAACCAAAGTAGTAGCCTTGATGAAGTAGAAATATACTACATGATTCCTCTCATGTTAGTAATCGTTCCAATTGTTTATTTAATCAGAGCTAAACTATTTAATAAAATACGAGGTCATGATTTGGCTTCGTTTGAAGCAGAGTTAATGGAAAAAAAGTCGGCCTGGCAGCAGATCAAGGACCTCTTCCGTTAGTCCCTATTCCCTTTTTAGATTTAATTGCGTAACTTGGTTGTACCAACCGCTAGCGCATGACGAAACCTACCTCTC
>CAZTLE010000060.1:0-20321 GCA_964614415.1 uncultured Aureitalea sp.
TTGGAAGTATTCCCCTGATTCACAGGAGTTCCCTGCGCCGGAATCTTTTGTATCTGAGCAGTTAGTTGAAAACCGAATAAAAAGGCAGCAACACACATTGCCAAACCTTTCGAGAGGTAATTGTAGGACATAAGTAGTTCTTTTCGTGAGCTTTAGGTGCAAAGACCGACTCAAAAGTTAAACAAAATTGTTCATTCGGGGACTGAGAATCTCAGTACGGTTAAAATTAAGATTTTGTTAAACTTTTCCAAGAAATTGTAGGAATTTTTCGACATAATGCAAAAAACCTGCAGAAAATTCCGCAGGTTTTTACAAAAATCGTCTTTTATTATGCCAAACGGCTATCGGACCAGTATCTTTTTGTTTAACACCGTGCCGTCCTCCTTTTCAATTTGAACGAAGTACATAGAAGATCCCAGAGCAGAAAGATCGGTGCTGTAACCGTTCTGCGTCTGCGAGAAGATCACATTTTCAACGCGTCTTCCCTGCAGGTCGTATATAACCAGGCTCTTAACAGGTTGTGCACCGGAAATAATCTCCAGGGGTCCGTTCGTAGGGTTGGGAACAATGGCGATCTGACTTTCAGTTACTGTGGGCACATCCAATACTTCAGGCTCAAACAGCAGTGAGAAGCGAGAAGGGAATGTTCCTTTATTGCTTCGGAAGGTGTAGTCTTCATTGCTCAGATTGGTTATAACATCAAGCTCATTGTCGATGAGATACACATCCACATCACTAATATTATTACCCATTACGTCTGAAATAGAAACGGTATACTCGGTACTAATATCCACTTGAGACGCAAATCCCATAGCGATCTTCATTTCCGGGTTAAAGGCCTCACGGGTTTGAATTCCAAGTTCCTCATTGCCTCCTTCTCTATGACTGAACAACGAAATGAATGTAGCAATCCGCTCGGAGTCATAACCCGCGTCAATACCTTCCGTAGCAATTGGATTAAAAGCAATCATGGTATTTCCTTTGAGATCGTATTCTGAATTTGTCACAGACAACCAAATACGGTCAATACCGTCTTCCGGAGTACGCAAGGTGTTATTTCCTGTAGTGCGCCGCATACTGTTGGTAAAGGTTACCGTACCATTACCGAAAGCCTTGATTCCAAAGCCCTGTGCCGTGGAAATAAATCCATTGGGCTGTGTACTGGTCCCCGGATCGTTAGCCGCGGCCACTCCTCCGGAGAGGTTGTACATGGAAATATCATCCATACTGAAGTTATATCCGTTTGCTCCGGGAATGGTGGAACTTGGAGGAGTTAAATGCTCCCAGAAATATACTTCGTTCACCAAAGCATTCCCGTTAATGAAATCAGTTGCCGAAATGGCCGAAGGATACGGATTCGAGAACACATTGGGCGTTCCATCAGGATTTGATCCTCCGTTGTACACCACAGGTCTTGTTATGTCTCCATTGTTAAGAGTTCCTTCGTCATAGGTAAAGTTATATGCGATGTTCGCAGGATCGGTATATCCGGTTTGCGGACGTACAATATATCCTTCTCCAATGTTGATAGGCCCACTGGCAAACTGATTCCAGAAGTCTCCGTTATCATCGGCAAAGTTGGTTCCGCCCGGAGGTACTCCCGGATGCGGAATAAAGTTGGCCGGTGTGTGTTGCAATACCAGGAAAGCACTGTTAAAGACATCAGTACGCGTTTCTTCGGTCATTGGGCTTCCCATCACCATGAAATCACGGGTTTGTAATACGGGTGTCGTTACGTTCACGTTGATCGTTCCATTATTAGTTACGACCACATCCTTATCGGTTTGCACCACGCTTCCTTCGTGTTCAATAATAAGGGTTCCGTCAACTATGATCTCACTGTCGATATCCAAGTAGTCTCCTGCTCTTACCGTTACTGTTGCACCGGCACGTACTACAAGGGTACAGGCAGTAATATCTCCGGAAGCAGCCGTATCGTAGTTGCTACTGATAAACGCAGCCCTTGTCGACGTTGGAGCTCCATTATCCCAGCTTCCGCCGCTATATGTAGTTTGAACACCACAGGCATTGTTCTCAAATTGTCCCGTGAACATACCACGTCCAAAGGTGGATGCAAGAATCGTACGGTCGGCACTTCGATAGTCGAATGACAGGACCTTTACATCACTCATTCCGTTTTGTGACTGCACCCATGTTGGGTCTGTATTGTTGAAGTCGTTCGTTTTCCATACACCTAGTTCAGTTCCAACGATCACTTCGTTAGTATCCAACGGATTCTGAAGAATACACTTCACCGGCATGTCTGGAAGGTTTCCTTCCTTGCTTATCCATGTAGGGCTTCCACTGGCACCATTGGTCGTATACCAAATACTGGTCACGCCGTAGTTGTGGAAGGTCACCATAATTTCATTTTCACTTTGTCCGTAGCGGATGTCGGAAACCGCACCTATCTGTCCCGGAATAGAAATATCGGTCCAGGTCGGGCTTCCGCTCACGTTGTTCATTCGGATGATCTTGCCTAAGGCTGTTCCTACCAGGAACCGGTCACTAGTGTAGGGTGAAGCCGTAAAGTAGGTTGGTACGGCATTCAACATAGCGTTGGTAAGTGTAGTTTTAGCCACAGATGGCCCGGCCGGATTAATAGCCCAGCGGTATATGCGATAGGTGGTTCCGCTGGTTCCGTTGGAAAGCAGAATGTTAGTAGCACTATCCAGACCACACTGATTCACAAAATCACCGTCGTTCGTGGCTCCGGGGAAATTGCCTACATAAACACCTCCATAGGTTATGTATCTATAATTATTATATACATAGGACGATATCATGTACTGACTGTCCTGATCCACAAATGCCCAGCAACCGTCGCCACCGGTCACTTCGGTGGAAGAATTGACTCCTGGTGCAGCACCGTTTATTAGTTGAGAGCCATTGTCCTGAGCTCCGGCAAGTAGTTTCGTTGTTCCCGTTGGTTGGTTGATGGCTGCCTTGTAGAACTGGGTCACATTGTATCCATTGTTACGAGCGGAGGTCGTTGTTCCTCCATTATTTGTATAGAACACCCCACCGTCATTTCCGAAGATGATCCGGCTCGAATTGGCAAAGGCGATACCGTGCTGATCCGCATGCACGTACTGATATCCGAATCCTCCGTACCAATGTGAGAACTGACTCCAACTGTTTCCGGAGTTCGTAGACTTAAAGAGGTCGATTCCTCCAACGTACAACGTATTATCATTGTTGGGATCCACTCCGATCAACAGATCATAAAAGCTTTGTCCACGTGTGAAATCGTTTGCACTAATTCCAGTGTCTGCATCATTGGGTTGAGACAAGGAAGTTGGACTCGTAGAAAATCCATTAGTTGTACGATATATTTTTACAGGATTCGTAGTACTCGTTCTATCTTCACAGAGCGCGTATATCTTATCCGCATCTTGTTGCGAACAAGCTAATTCCACACGACCATTATCTCCCAGGTTTCGCACGAATTGCCATCCGTTTCCGTCATTGTTGAACACAACGCCCCCACCTTCACCGGTGTAGTAGCTGTACTTGGTTCCCATCCAAAGTGTTCCGTCCGCTCCTATGTCAAAATCATTAGGGGCATAGAAATCCCCCGGTGAACTTTCGTACAGACTTCCCGTAAGGCGGTTAAATGTCACTCCATCGGTACTTCTGTACAATCCAATGGTATTCGCACCTAACCAGTTCCATCCTGCTCCGCCCGAGTTAGAATCCACTTCCTCGGTGTAAGCCATGGCATCGACTCCAAAGAATACCTCTGTTTGACCTGTAACAGGGTTGTTCCAGGCTACTATATCCTGAACATAAGTAATCTTATCAGCCGCCGTAGTTCCGCCGCTATAGATATTGGTCCAGGTGTCTCCACCGTCGGTGGACTTGTAAACTCCGTTACCATTCACGGCTCCCCATGTGTACACTTCTCCGGTACCCAGGTACATAATGTCATTATCATTGGGGTCCACCGTGATACACATAACGGCCAGGTTACCGGGAACACCGGCTACCTGTTGCCATACTGACGATGAACTTGTAATATTATTATTAACCCAGAGCCCTCCACTCACACCGCCGGCAAACACCTTGGTGGTACTACCCGGGGCGAACATAAGCGTATGGGTACGGCCTCCTACATTGTCAGGACCTCGTTCTTCCCAGTTGTTGGATGAAGTTCCCGGCGCAGCCCGCATGGCAGGGTTCTCAGCCAGTTCTTTTTGTAACTGATGCACTTTTTCGGGAGCGGGTCGCTGAAGTGACGGATCACTGGTATAAAGCCATTCCTGCTCGTAGAACTTGTTCGGCGGAAGTCCAATGTCAAGTCTTTCTTCCTTCGACAAATTCATCGTAGTTCGAAAAGGATGATTTTCAAGGAAATTGGCATAGCTTTCCCGAAGCTCTTCAGAGTTGTCGGAAACAGGTGGTTTTTCAGTTATCCTTTTATCAGACAGAAGTACCACTGCCAGAACAAGGGCAAGTAATACTGAAATACCTAAAATAAAACGGGTTCGAAACGTAAAAGTAGACGTTGAATTATTCATATTCTGGGGTTATAAGTCGGGGTAGTTAATTGTGATTCTATTTAAATGTATCTATTCATTGTTAAAATTCATACAAAACCTGAAGATTTGCGACACATTTGAAAACCCAAGCCCGATTTAAAAGACTCGGGTTTTCAATGAGCTGTGCCGTGGTGAGTTATTCCCGGATGATTCTTCTGGTGAGCGTTCCGGAATCCGAATGTATGGTAACAAAGTAGACGGCCGGGGCATAGGATGAAAGATCAATGGTGTATTGATCCTCTCCGTTGGCCGAAATTGTCGTTACAACACGTCCGGTGATATCATGGACTTCGATGGTATTCACACCTACCGAAGGTGCTTTAATATGAAGCAAATTGTGTGTCGGGTTAGGATACATAATTACAGTATCCAAGAGTGCATCTCCCGTTCCAAGCACCTGGTATTCAAACTGTAGACTGAAGCGGCCATTGAAGGTACCTTCACCACTTCGGAATGTATAGTCTTCCTGTGTAAGATTGGTAACAGTGTTCAATTCCGTATCAATCAGATATACCGTGGCTTCTTCTATCATTGCTCCCTCGAGGTCGCTCAACGAAATGGTGTACTCAAGATCTGCAATCACTTGCGTTGCGAATCCAAGCGGTACTTTGAGTCCGTCTTCGAATGCCTCTCGCGTTTGAATACCTAATTGTTCGCTTCCATCTTCAAGATGGGAATACAGAGAGATAACCGTTGCTATACGATCGGTATCATATCCCGGATCAAGGCCTTCCGTAGCAATGGGATTAAAGGCCAGAAGCATATTACTCTTAATTTCATATTGTGCGTTCGATACGGTCAACCAGGCGCGATTCACTTCAAGATCGGGTGATCTCAATGTGTTGTTTCCTGTTGTTCTTCGCATGGCATTGGTGAAACTGACAGTACCAGCACCGGTTGCCTTTATCGCAAATCCCTGTGACGTAGCAATCGTTCCATTGGGTTCCGTGGACGTACCGGGATCGTTAGCCGCGGCAACTCCTCCCGAGAGATTGTACATCGAAATATCATCCATACTGAAGTTATACCCTCCGGCTCCCGGAAGCGCCGAACTGGGCGGCGTTAAATGCTCCCAGAAATACACTTCATTGACCAGGGCATTTGCATTGATGAAATCCGTCGCCGATATGGCCGAAGGATAAGGATTTGAGAACACGTTTGGAGTACCATGGGGATTGCTACCCACTCCGTTGTACACCACAGTTCTGTTCACCGTACCATTGTTCAATGTCCCTTGACTATAGGTGAAATTATATGCAATATTGGCAGGGTCTGTATAACTTGATTGTGGCCGTACAATGTAACCTTCTCCAACATTAATGGGTCCTGCGGCAAATTGGTTCCAGAAGTCGCCATTATCATCGGCAAAATTGGTTCCGCCGGGAGGAACTCCCGAATGTGGGATGAAGTTGGCCGGTGTATGTTGCAATACCAGGAAGGCACTGTTGTAAACTCCCGTACGTGTTTCGGCTGACATGGGACTACCCATTACCATGAAATCACGTGTTTGCAGTACCGGAGTGGTGACGTTTACATTGATGGTTCCGTTATTGATCGCGGAGGCGTCATTTTCCACCTGCACGAGGTTTCCGGTGTGTTCTACAATAAGACTACCGTCTACCACTATTCCGTTTTCAACCTGTGCGAAGCTGTCGGCTCCTACGGTTAAGGTCATACCGGTATTCACCGTAAGATTACAGGCTGAAAGATCGCCGTCCACAGAGGTATCGTAGTTTCCGTTTATAATAACCGAATCGGTACTTCCCGGTGCTCCGGCCGGACTCCAGTTAGCGCCATTCCATGTTTTGGTCACTCCGGCACAGGCGTTAAACGCGTCCGAAGTTCCGAAGTAAAACGTCCCGTCCAATCCGGCAAAGGATCCGGTCAGGGTGATATCCGTTCCAAACGACCCTACGGTAAGCGCTGAAGTTTCTGCAATGGCAGAAGCATTTCCACGCCCCGCGACGAGCACGTTGCGTGATAGCCCCGTGGCCGACTCCCATCCGGTGATCTCCGCCAGCGTGAAATAGAAGGTAATACCTGTGCTTCCGGCAATCACATTGGTGGGTGTGATGTCGAATGTTTTGTCCATGACAAGATCCGGAGAGATACTTCCGTTATAGGACTGTGCCCCGGTACCTGATCTTGAGACCGAAATATCCACACAGCCGTAATCGTCTGCATTGTTGTTGGTGATATCTGCCATAACATCTCCTGAGGTTGGATCTGATGTGTATACCGTTCCCGCAGCAGGAATGTCTATTTGATCCGGAGCGCCACTGTTTATGGCCGTCTGAATAGGTGTGTTGATATCGGCATTAAGTAAAATATTATCTACAGCCATACCATAGGCCCAGCCGCCTCCGTCATTGTACAGGAACATGACCTGTACATTGGATTGCCCTATGTACGAGCTCATATCCACGGACACACCATTTACCCATGGAGTGGTGTAACTTCCTCCACCGTTATTTGTTGAAGTATTGGACAATGCCAATACCGAATTAAAGTTTGTTCCATCGGTACTCACAAGGACATTCCCTGCTTCCGCACCCACATCGGCAAAGGCATGATCGAATGTCAATGTAGCCGAAGTATAGGCCCCGGAAAGATCGATGCTCGTAGTTATAAGTTGATCGTTTCCTTTATCGCAATTACATGCATCATCATTGGTAAAAGCAATATTGGTTGTATTGGTACTTTCTATCGTCCAGAACGTACTGGACGCACCTCCTGCCGTAGACACGGCCCAGAAGGTCGAACCGGCATTTCCTCCGGTAGTTACATCATAGCTTCCATCATCAAAATCTTCCGAATATAAGGTCACCGTTGAGCTGGCCATCGGGGCAGCATCATCGTTGTTGATCGTAAATGTGAACTGATCGGCATTAGTGTTTGCCGAAGCATCCCCTCCGTTGGGATTTACCGTGAAATCGATAACTACCGTTTCCGGGCTCTCAATAAAGCCATCGTGATGTACCCGAAGTACCATATTCTGAGTGGCTGTTGAACCGGCCGGGAAGGTTACACTCGGTGTCATAAGTTCAAAATCCAATCCGGTAGTCGCCGTACTGGTTCCATTGATGGTAAAGTTTACATCAGCATTTGCAGAAGCGCCCAAACCAATGTTAAGCGGTACGTTGATATCGGTGTGGCTACAGTTAGAGTCTTCGGTTGTACTTCCTGTTGGGGTCGCAAAACTGATCTCAGGGGTTGCCGGTGCCAATGATGCTCCCGTAACAATAAGCGTAAAGTTTTGTGAACCACTTGAAAGTGTTCCTTTATGAGTCACCGTCAGGGTATATTGTCCGGAAGCTCCGCTAATATCGATTCTTTCGAAAGGGTCTACAATGTTATCACCTGTGCCATTGGTAGGCGGACCGCTGGCAGGAAGACTTACCAGTCTCCATGGTGTGAAGGTGGAACCGTTGTCCAAACGAATATCAAGGTCGTTTACCAACACCGGAGTCGTCAGGTTGGTCGTTCCCGTGTTTGCTGTTCCTGCGGGATCTGTCCAGGAAATTGAGGCCAATAATGGGTTAACGCCATCCGATTGTACTGTTATTTGATAGGTTTGTCCCTGATTTAAAGTTAATTCTGAAATGATCGCATTACCACCTGCATCGGCCGTAGTAATGGTCTCGGCAGCTGCCTTGGCGTTAAGCAGTCCCCATCCGTATTCCACATCCGGACCGGCGGAACCGGCATCATCGGCAGTGTGAAGCGCAAGTCCTTTCAGGGTAGCTGCGCGCATATAACTTGCATGTACATTATTGTAGTGTTCCTGAAGTAAAAGAAGGCTTCCGGTTACGTTTGGTGAGGCCATTGATGTACCCGATATGGAGGCATAGGCCGTATCGGAATTGTCAAAAGTCGAGTATACGCCGGTACCATTACCCATAATATCGGGCTTGATCCGAAGGTCATCTGTGGGTCCCTCGCTACTCGAAGAATTTCGTGAAACGGAAATCAGGTTACCGCTACCGTCAATATTGGCGTCCAGACCATTGGCTACGACCAGGTTGTTCTTGGATGTAGAATGTCCGGATAGTTTGTCATAGGTTGAATTACCGTTTAGCGGAGCTCCATTGGAAGAATTATCGTTTCCGTCATTTCCGGCCGCGACCACCATAAGGTAATAAGGAGCACTGTACATTAAGGCGTCCCAGTCTCTTGATTCGCCGATATAGGCACCGAAATACCAGTCCGGAATAAGATCGGCACGGAATCCGTACGAGTGATTCGAAAGCAGCATTCCGTTTGCTGCTTCGGTAGTTGCTTCAGAGAGATCGCTATTCCAATCGTGGGTAAGCGCATCTGCCTGCCAGGCCATACCTTTGGCCGCTGCCTGCACCCCGGAAGCTACAATGGTTCCGGTTACGTGCTGGGCGTGAAAACTGTTCCCGTTCAGCGTGGTTGCACCATCATTAATAGTTACACGGTTGGTTCCACCCGCTCCGTCAAACTCCTGGTGGGTAGGCCGGGTTGGCCCTCCGTCCCATACATGAGCGGTTATATTGTCTCCATCCAGAGTTAAACCGAGTCCACCTCCCGTGTTCAGATAGTTCGCTCTTGTGGAAATGGCGGCATTCGCATTGCCAAGCGAATAATATATAGGGGTTCCGTCCGTTGCAAGGCGCTGTAGTTCGGAAAAAGAACCATCCTCTTCATAACGGCGCAGCGGTATGTTGTTGAGCAAGGCATACGCCTCTGCTTCGTTCTTTAAGCGCGAGTAGCGCGCTTCAAACTCTCTTTTCAGTTTTTTAAGTCTGTCAGTATCCTGTGTTGGGGCTACTTTGTAGTGTTGAGGGCCATACACAGTTTCGGCTTTGCTCACATTCGAGTTGTCCTGTACATCGTTAATGATTACCGGGTTGCCTGTCTTTTGGGAAAACATGACGACCGGCACTGTAAACAACAGGGCAAACAAGAGAGACGAGCGTAGTAGATTCAATTTCATAATAGTTTGGCGGCTTATGCAATTATACTTCTCGTTTATGGTGGTAAATTTAACATTTTATCGTTAAAAAGCAATTTTTGATCGATTAAATACATTAAAGTAGCTATTTTCCTACAAATGATTATTTAAAGGGAGATCAGTCACTTACAGGCATAAAAAAACCGGCGAAATCGCCGGTTTTGTACTTTAATCCAAGATTGTTATCCTCCGAAGTCGTCGAAGCGGATGTTCTCATCCGGAATTCCGAAGTCTTCACCCATCTTTTGAACGGCCTGGTTCATAAGCGGCGGACCACAGAAATAGAGCTCAATGTCTTCCGGGGCTTCGTGATGATTCAGATAGTTATCAATCACCACCTGGTGGATGAATCCGATGAAACCGTCTCCTTCTTCATCTTTGATATCGCTCTTCACTTTCCAGTTATCCTCTTCAAGCGGTTCGGAAAGTGCCATGTAGAATTTGAAATTCGGGAAGTTTCTTTCCAATTCTCTGAAGTGTTCAATGTAGAACAACTCACGCTTGGAACGACCTCCATACCAATAGGTCACTGTTCTTCCGGTCTCAAGTGTCTTGAACAGGTGATACAGGTGCGAACGCATAGGAGCCATTCCGGCACCACCACCTACGTATAGCATCTCAGCTTCCGAAGGATTTATAAAGAATTCACCGTAAGGTCCCGAAATTGTTACTTTATCTCCCGGCTTACAAGCAAATATATAGGAAGAGGCGATTCCGGGATTCACTTGCATCCATTGGTTCTTAGCGCGATCCCATGGCGGGGTGGCCACACGTACGTTAAGCATTATCTCACGCCCTTCCGCAGGTTAAGAAGCCATAGAATAGGCACTCTCAACAGTTTCCGTGTTCTTCATCACTAGTGGCCACAATCCGAACTTGTCCCACTCGGCCTGGAACTTATCCGGAGTGTCATGTTCTTCCGGGTGTGCTGTGATATCGATATCACTGTATTTTATTTCACAAGGTGGGATCTCGATCTGGATGTAACCACCTGCTTTGTAATTCATGTCTTCAGGGATCTCCACTACAAATTCCTTGATAAAAGAGGCCACGTTGTAGTTTCTTACTACGGTAGCTTCCCATTTCTTAATTCCGAAGACCTCTTCAGGAATATGAATATTCATGTCCTGCTTCACCTTCACCTGACACGCCAACCGGGCACCGGACTGGAGCTCTTTTCGCGTAAAGTGAGGTGTTTCCGTAGGAAGGGCTTCTCCTCCCCCTTCAAGAACATGACATTCACACTGAATACAGGTACCTCCACCTCCACAAGCGGAAGGAAGAAAAACCTTTTGGTTACCAAGTGTTGAGAGCAACGTACCTCCTGATGGTACTTCAATTACTTTTTCATCATTGATCGTGATCTTCACAGGTCCGGAAGGAGACAGCTTCTCCTTGGTGAATATGAGAAGTGCAACCAATGCCAGTACAAGTACCAGGAATGCTACTACGGTAGCGGCGACAACGCCAAGTGTGCTTGCTAAAAACATACTACTGATTCGTTATTTCTGAATTATCCACTGCGTCTTTGGCAGTTTCTGCTATATCTTTCTTAAAGTCTTCTGCTTGAAACGCGGCTTCAACACCCGGTTTCTTTTCCTCTTCGTCACCTCCGGTCAACATTCCTCCGAAACTCATGAAACCGATCGCCATAAGCCCGGTAATGATGAAGGTGATCCCCAATCCACGAAGGGGTGCAGGAACGTTTGAATATCTGATCTTCTCCCGAATGGCGGCAATGGCTACAATGGCCAGGAACCACCCAATTCCGGAACTGAATCCATAGTTAAGGGCCAGGGTCGCTGTTTCGATCTCTCTGGACTGCATGAACAGGGATCCACCAAGGATCGCACAGTTCACCGCAATAAGCGGCAGGAAAATACCCAGTGAGTTATACAGGGATGGCGAGAATTTCTCCACTACAATCTCCACTAGCTGTACCATGGTTGCAATAGTTGCAATGAACATGATGAAGGAAAGGAAGCTCAGGTCGTAATCGGCAAACTGAGGGCCTAACCAGCTAAGTGCGCCTTCCTGCAGGATGTAATTATCCAGGAACCAGTTAAGGGGTACGGTAATGGTCAGTACGAAGATTACCGCGGCACCAAGTCCCACAGCAGTACTTACTTTCTTAGACACGGCAAGGTACGAGCACATCCCAAGGAAGTAGGCAAATACCATGTTGTCTACGAAGATCGACTTAAAAAATAACTCTAAATGTTCCATATTCTGTTAGTAGTGAGTAGTGAGATGTTAGATATGAGTTTGCTTGCGAGTGACTTTCTCAATACTCATATCTCACTGCTCATATCTTTTTAATGTTCTTCGATTAATGCTTTATTTCTGCTGCGCTGTACCCAGATTATGATCCCCACTACAATGAGGGCCATGGGAGGCAGTACCATGAATCCGTTGTTCTCGTATCCAATGGCGTACAGTCCGGTCTTCTCTACCGAATCTCCTAATACCGTAATCCCGAATAAGGTACCCGAGCCAAGTAGTTCTCTGAAAAATCCAACCATAATCAAAATGATCCCGTATCCGAAGGCATTTCCTATACCATCGAGGAAAGATCGCCATGGGCTGTTACCCAATGCAAAGGCTTCAAAACGCCCCATAATGATACAGTTGGTAATTATAAGTCCAATGAATACCGAAAGTTCTTTACTCAAGGAGTACGCAAAGACTTTGAGTACCTGATCCACAATAATCACCAGCGTAGCAACTACGATAAGTTGCACGATGATACGTATCTTGGAAGGAATAAGGTTTCGCAACAATGAAATCACTACGTTTCCAACGCCCATTACGAAAATAACCGATATGGCCATTACAATAGATGGCTTCAGCTGAGCCGTAATCGCCAGGGCCGAACAAATTCCCAGTACCTGAATGGTAATAGGGTTATTGTCCGCCAGGGGATCTAAAATAAGTTTACTGTCTTTTTTTGATAATAATCCCATGTTGCTTACTGATTTAAGGATTTGAAGTAGTCTACGTACAACCGAAGGTCTTTTTTCAACATTGCGCTAATTCCATCACCTGTAATGGTGGCACCGGCCAACGCATCTACCTCATTATCGTCTTTAATAAGGTTCTTTGGATCGTTATTTCCTTTCGCCACTTTAATAGATGTAAACGTTCCATCCACCAGGAACGATTCCCCGGCAAAATCATCCATAAAATAGCGTTGTTTGATCTCGGCACCCAGACCAGGGGTTTCGGCCTTATGATCAAAGAACACACCCTGAACGGTCATGTTCTTATCCATTGCGACAAAGCCCCAGATGGCATCCCAAAGTCCTTTACCACGAACGGGAACTACATAAATCTCTTTTCCGTCCTTCTCTCCAATGAACACCGGAAGCTTTCTATCATAGTCGGGATCCTTCGCCTTATTCTGTTCTTTCTTAACATCAATCAAAAAAGCCTGATCATCTTCGGTTATGTTATCACCCTGGATTACGATCTGCTTTGTGATGTACTTCTTAAATTCAGCTTCCACAACATCGGTGGTGATGAATTCAACGCTACTCCCCTCCTCTTCGTTATTGTGAATGCCCATGGCATACAAAATATTCTGTTGTTTCTCAAAGCGCTCATTGGCTTTGATGTAGGGTTTCGCCTGCATGGCTATAAAGGAAAGCAGCGAACCAACTACGATCACCATTCCTATAGCAAACAATACGGTATAACTATTCTTTTCAGTGTTAATCGCCATAATTATGCGGTTTTAACTTTAAGTCGCTTATTTCTTCTCTTAATGTTGCCTTCCAACACGTAGTGGTCAATGGTCGGTGCAAACACATTCATGAGCAGGATAGCCAGCATCACTCCTTCCGGGTAAGCCGGGTTGAATACACGAATGAGTACCGAGATAAATCCGATAAGGAATCCGTAGATCCATTTTCCTTTATTGGTCTGCGAGGCAGTCACCGGATCGGTCGCCATATAGACAATACCGAAGGCGAGTCCTCCTATGATAAGATGCTGCCAGAAGACCGTGCTCATTAATCCGTGGAACTTACTGGATTCGGTAATCCAGCCCAAATCCACAATTCCGTTGAACAAAAAGCCCATGGCCAGTGCACCAGCAACAGCGGACACCATGATACGCCAGCTTCCTATCTTGGTAAAGATTAGGAAGAGTGCACCAATGAGTATCAACAGGGTTGATGTTTCTCCTACCGATCCGGGAATAAATCCGAAGAACATATCCTGGATCGAGAACAATTCGTTCGCACGTTCACCGTAGGTGGTCATTGTCCCGGCCACATCGAGTTCCTGTCCGTATTTGGCATAATATCCTAAAACCGTTTCCCCGGTAATAGCATCTACTCCCTGCTCTCCGGCAAGAATCGCCTTATCACGGGCTACCGCATCTGCTACCCATACCTTATCCCCTGTCATCCACGTAGGATAAGCGAAGAATAAGAAAGCACGGATAGTAAGTGCCGGGTTGAGAATGTTCATTCCGGTTCCTCCGAATACTTCTTTTCCGATCACCACTCCAAAGATGACAGCTATCGTAAGCATCCATAGCGGGGTATCCACAGGCACGATAAGTGGCACCAGCATTCCGGTAACGAGGTATCCCTCTTCCACTTCATGTCCTTTGATCACAGCGAAGATGAACTCTACTATAAGACCTACTCCGTATGAAACGATCACAAGAGGAAGGATCTTCCAGGCACCTACTTCAAAATTGGCCCAGTTCCAGAACTCACCGCTAAAAAAGCCGGAAGAAACCGCCGCGCCTTCGCCGGTTGCCAGGTAGTGCTGATATCCTGCGTTAAAGATCCCGAAGATCAGACAGGGAACCAGCGCCATGATCACTGTATTCATAGTACGTTTCAGGTCATCTCCCGCACGTATGTGACCCCCGGAATGGGTTGTCTCATTTGGAGTATACAAGAACGTATGCAAGGCATTGAAAGCCGGGGCCATCTTCTTGCCCTTGTACTTTTCTTTTAGATTGTGTAAGCTTTTCTTCAATCCCATAGCGTTATCCTATTTCTTTATACATGAGGTCCAATCCGTCTCGAATGATCTGCTGATGCGGTTGTTTGGACACACAAACAAATTCGGTCAATGAAAAATCTTCCGGAGCTACTTCATACATTCCAAGGGCTTCCATGGCATCCAGGTCCTGTACCATACAGGCCTTGAGTATCTGCATGGGGTAGATATCCATAGGGAATACTTCTTCATAGCTTCCGGTCACTACGAACGCGCGGTGTTCTCCATTGGTGTTCGTATTGAGAGCAAATCGTTTCTTTGGCATCAACCATGAAAACGTGAGTGCTCTGGAAGTTGATACTTTGTTGAACAACGGTTTGTTCCATCCAAAGAGGTCATAGTCATTCCCTTCCGGAATAACGGAAACCGTGGTATCATAATATCCTAAGTGCTGCTTTGGAGAAATCTTGGTACCGGTAAGCACCGTTCCGCTGATAACCCGAACGTTTTCCTCATTCAATCCTGCATCGTAGACAAAGGTGGACACCTCTGCTCCAACTCGCGTATTGTAGTATTTCGGATTCTTAACGGAAGACCCGGACAAGGCGATCACGCGATCGGCCCTGAACTTTCCGGTGAGCAACAACTTACCGATGATAACAAGATCCTCTGCTGCCACCGTCCAAACAGTCTCTCCTTTATTAACGGGACCGATCTTTGCAATTTGCGTCCCAACATTCCCGGCTGGATGAGGTCCTGAAATTCGATGTACCGTGATGTCTTTCAATCCGCCTAACGGACTGTTGGATTTCTTCCCTACGGAAACATGCACAGCGCCAGTAGTCATTTTGCTGAGCGCCGTAACCGCTGCCTGAAGTTCGGCTTCCTTCCCGGCAAGGGTGAAATCCAGATCGGCCGCAAGTGGAGCGGTTGTGTACCCGGACACAAAAATGTCTCTGGGAGTTACCCCGGGATTGGCAATAACGTCATACGGGCGCTGCTTGATGAACGGCCAGCAACCGGATGCCAACAAATGCTCTGTTAATTCTTCGCCACTCATAGATCCCGGATCTTTACTTCCGAAATCCTTAAAAGTGTCTTCGCTTTCGGCCTCAATTAAAATGCGGGTAATAACCCGCTTTGCTCCTCGTTCAATAGCCGTAAGTGTACCGCTTACAGGTGACACAAATTTCATGGCTTCGTTTGATTTTGAGTGAAAAATGGTGTCGCCGGCCTGTAGTTTGGCCCCTTCTTTTACAACCATTTTCGGGATAATGAGGTGAAAATCAGAAGGTCTTATCGCGAAGGTCCTGGATCGCGGCGCATTCGAAAGGTTTTTTTCGGCTTCGCCTTGTAATCGTATGGAAAGACCTCTTCTAATCGTAATGTCTTTTGACATAGGATACTTGTGTTAAAGTTCTCTTTCTGATCCCCTTATAACAACCTCAGGGATACGGTACCCAAAACGGGTTTGCAAATTTAAGAATAATTGAAACCAACACACAATAAATGAATATAATTTTCTGAAAGACAAAAGCTACCTGCATCACTCACAATTTTAAGGCACAAAATTTGTTTATCTTTAGCGACTTAAATCATCTTCATGGGTAAAAAGCTGCTATCAATAACAGCCTTGTTCATTTTACAATTCAGCGCGTTCTCACAGGTCTATGAAATGTCGCCACCTCCGCATATCCGCACCATTCAGTTCGTCGGAAATACGGATCAGGCACAGCTACCCATCATCGAGCTAGGCCAACCGCTTCAAATGTCCTTCGACGACATTAATGGCAACGAGGAAGATTATTACTATGTAATTACACACTATGATTTCGACTGGACTCCCAGCGACCTTTCCAAGGGAGAATACCTGCGAGGGCTTGATGACGTTCGTATAGAGACCTACTTCAACTCACTTAATACACTACAGGTATTTTCTCATTATACAGTCACCATTCCTAACAGGGAGACCCGTGCACTTACCAAAAGCGGGAACTATTTAATCAGCATTTATAACGACGATCGCGAGTTGGTCTTCTCCCGTAAGTTTATGATCATTGAAAATGCCGTGAATGTCCAGGTGGCCATAAGACGTTCGCGTGATTTTAAGTTCATTGAAACAAAACAGGTAGTACACTTCACCATTAACTCTCCCAACTTGTTCCTGGTAAATCCAAAAGAAACGGTGAATACGCTCGTGCTTCAGAACAGCAATCTGGAATCGGCTATACCGAATCTGAAACCACAATATACACTTGGCCAACAATTAGTATATCGATACGATCAGGAGTCGGCCTATTGGGGTGGTAATGAATACTTTAACTTTGACACTAAGGACTTACGGGGTGCGAACAATACGATTCGGCGTGTGGCCGTAGGTGATCTGTATGAACATTATCTGTTCACGAATATTTCGCGCAAGGATCGCCCGTATACCTTCAATCCGGACGTTAACGGAAATTTTGTGGTTCGCAACCTGGATGCCCGGGATGTAAATATAGAATCTGACTATACACGAGTGCATTTCAATCTTCAGTACTTCGAGGATATTGGTGACAAGGAGATCCATATCTACGGTAATTTCAACAACTACACCATTGATGAAAGCACCTATATGCAATACGACCCTGACAGCGACAGCTATCGCAATTCGCGATTGTTCAAACAAGGATTCTACAATTATAAGTATGTCCTGGTAGATCGCGATGGCTCGGTTGATGAAGGAGCCATTGGGGGTAACTACTGGCAAACCGAAAACGAGTATACGGTGCTGGTGTATTTCCGGGACCTTGGCGGCCGGTTTGACAGGATCGTTGGTATGGGAAAGGGCAGTTCTACGACTATTACAAATAACTAGTAGCAAACTCGTATTTTTGTAGTCCAAAGTCCATTCAAAAAAAAGCATGCAAAAAGAACTTGATCTATTCAATCGATTGGCGCGCCTTCTGGTGCAACATGAACAGGACGAACCGGTGGTAACGCCGATTCCGGCGGAAGAATTACACAAGACATTACATATTTCCCTCGGGGATGCTCCGGCTTCTGATAATGAGTTCGAAGAAGCACTGGAGGCATTGGTGCTTAATACACCCCGAACGGCGTCAAGAAAGTTCTTCAATCAATTGTTTGGAGGGCGTACGCCCAGGGCAACCCTGGGAGATCTGTTGGCCGTAATGCTGAACAATAGCATGTATACATATAAGGTGGCAGGGCCTCAGGTAGGTATAGAGAAAGAAATTCTTCGTCATGTGCGCGCCCTGGCAGGATACGGTCCCAAAGCTGACGGTACTTTTGCTCCGGGAGGGTCCATGTGCAACTTCGTAGCCATGCTCATGGCACGGGATGCTCATAACCAGCGTATCCGGCAGGAGGGAGTCCAGGGAAAACTGATCTCCTACACATCTTCCGAATCTCATTATTCAGTCCCAAAGAACGCAGCTTTTCTGGGCCTCGGTCGTGAACAGGTACGCTATGTAGCGTGCAATGAACGCGGAGAGATGTTGGCATCCGACCTTGACCGACAAATACAGGGGGATCTGGATAATGGTTTTCAGCCTTTCTTTGTGAATGCTACTGCCGGCACCACGGTGTTAGGCGCTTTTGACGATATCAACGCTATTTCTGAAGTCACCAAAAAACACAACCTCTGGTTACATATAGATGGGGCGTACTGCGGAGGTGCCATTTTTAGCAATGACTACAAGCATTTGCTCTCCGGTTTGGAAAAGACAGATTCGTTTAGCTTCAATGCACACAAAATGCTGGGAACACCTTTGAGTTGTTCCATTCTTATCACCCAGGACCGAAAGCATTTGCATGACTCACTTTCCAATGACGCTTCTTATCTCTATCAGACGGACAGCGACGATTACAACCTGGGAAAAACCAGCATTCAGTGTGGCCGTCGTAATGATGCCCTGAAGCTATGGAGTCTTTGGAAATCCGTGGGAACTTCAGGTCTTGAAAAGATGGTCAATCACCAATTTCATTTGGCCGATGTGGCCCGGGAGTATGTGCGAAACCATCCCGATTATACGGATTTCAGTATAGACAATTCGGTATCGGTATGTTTCAACTACAAGGGAATTCCAGCACAGAAGCTTTGTACCGGATTGTACGAAAGCGGCCGACTGGTTGTTGGCTATGGCAGTTTTGGTGATGACGAGTTCGTAAGACTGGTGACCGTTAACGCAGGTAATTCTCCAGAAGATATTCTCGACTTCTTTGCCGACCTTGAAAAGTATGTTGCCGAAATATACGAACAACAGCCTACCGAACTTCATAAGGCATAGACGACCTACCTGTCGTTGATAACTGAGACTTCCTTTTTAGGCGGTATTTCCGTACATTTACTGTATGGACCAACCGAAGCCAGTGAAAACGACATCCGTAAGAAGTAACAGTCGTAAAGCTGAGAAATTTCGTGCTGCCGAGTGCCTTAACTGCGGACATCCCCTTGAGCTGACAGATCGATATTGCTCGTACTGTTCCCAGATGAACACGACTAAGCATCTCTCGCTTAACGACTTTTTTGGTGAGTTCATCAGCAGCTTCATCACCTACGATTCCCGCTTCAGGTATACCATTAAGGACCTGCTCTTCAAACCGGGAACGATCTCCCGAAATTACGTAGGAGGAAAACGGTTAAAGTACGCTAATCCGTTTCGGTTCTTTTTAAGTGTTTCTATCATCTATTTTCTGGTTACGGGATTGATTAATACGTTCACGGTAGATGACAATGTCTTTTCCGACGGAGATCAGGAGGGCATTGTCCAATTTGGCCCGACCGGTGACAACTTCAAACTCATGACAACAGCGGAGAAGGATTCCATTCCTGCGGATTCCATCGCCCTTCAAAATATCCAGCGTGTAGATTCCATTCTAAAGCAGAATAACATCAATACAGGATTGGATCAGGTGGACTTGGCAGAAGTCGATTCTGTTTTGAAGAACATAAATAGCAACCCATTTAAGCGAAAAAAGGACTCTCTTGAAAAGGTCCTTGGATATCGCTATTATTCTCAGGAAGAACTGGACACACTTAGCTGGTTTGATCGCTCCTTCAAGCGATTTATGTTATACCGCGATTTTTACAAGGCCACAAAAATAAGTGATGCCAGAGTGGCACTCGATAGTTTGCATCATCCATTAACGGGGTATAACAAATGGGCGTATAACAAAAACGGAGCCTTCGAAAAAATCGAAAAGAACCCCAGAGATTTTGTCAACTATTTGCTGGAGAAAACGCCTTTCTTCCTGTTCCTTTTTGCACCTGTATACGCTTTGTTCTTCTGGCTTATTTATTCCAAGAAGAAGTACACCTATATGGAGCATATGGTGTTTATCTTCCACATTTTCAGCTTCCTGTTCCTGGCCTCACTCATTGCTCTTATCCCGGACTCCATTATTGGTGAGGATATTGTTACGGGCGTAATATTCGTTTTAATTGCTCCTTTCTACTTCTACAAGGCCTTAAGAAATTTTTATAAGCAAAACCGACTCATCACAATAATAAAATTCATATTTTTAAACTGGGTTTTCTGGATAAGTGCCAGTGTATCAGCGGTTGCTTTCTTCGCTGTTACGGCCGCGATGTATTAGAAATGGTACAACAAGTTACACAGGGAATTAAGGTTTCCGTAGAAACACAATTTGAAGGAACATTTTATAAGGACTATAAAATGCACTTCGCTTTTGCCTATACCGTAACCATTGAAAACCAGGGCAAGCATTCGGTACAACTTACCTCCCGATACTGGAAGATCAGTGATGCGCTTAACGATACGGAAATTGTAGAAGGCGAAGGGGTTATCGGTGAAAAGCCGGTCATAGCTCCCGGAGAG
>CAZTLE010000061.1:0-3327 GCA_964614415.1 uncultured Aureitalea sp.
ATTTACAAAGGATAAGGGTGTCGCAGAAAAGGCTTATTACTATATGGCCTTTTGTAAATGGCAGTCTGTTCTCAGACAAACCAGTTCAACACTTACGAATAATGCTAATGTCGTGCTTCTTGAAAGTGCTCTGGAGGATTTGAAGAATGCAACAGCACTGAACAATACCTCCGTTGAGACCATGGCACTGGGAGTCAACATCTACTACGCCCTGTACAATGCTGATCCTCAAAACCTAAGAGCTTATATTGGTGAAACGGCCAAACTGAGAGCGCAATATCAGCGTATTGATCCCAAAAACCCCCTCGCTGTTCTTACGGAAGCCCAACACATTTACTATTCTCCCAAGCAATTTGGTGGAGATCAAAAAAAGGGAATTGAATTGTATCACGAGTCAATTGACCTGTTCAAGGAACAACAAAAGAACTGGAAAAGTAACCTCCCCCACTGGGGATTGGAAATAGCCTACTCCTGGTTGGCAAACGCATATTATCGTTTAGAGGAACAGGACCTGGCCAGGGCCAGGAAGTACTTTAAAAAATCTCTTGAGATTCGTCCCGATTATGCCTGGGTTCGCGACAGTATGATGCCTTTATTTGATAACTAAGACTATCCGCGGTTCCTGTTGAGCAAACTTCAATACCATGAGGATAAGACGAATTGTTCCGAATATCTACACCGGGAAAATTGAGCAGAGCAAACAATTCTATTCAGATTTTCTGGGTCTTAAACCCGCCATGGACCTGGGTTGGGTAGTAACCTTTGCTTCGGAGACCAACCTGACCGCTCAACTTACCATCGTAAAGGACGAGAATTTAAGTACACTTAATGATGCTATTACCATAGCCATAGAAGTGTTCGATATAGATATGCTTTACGAGATGGCCATCAAAAAAGGATATCCTATTGCAAGTGAAATTAAGAACGAAGACTGGGGCATACGCCGATTCATGGTCAGGGACCCTAACAACGTTGTCCTCTACATAATGAGCCATTTATAAAAAGAAATTATTCCTGGGAACTGAAATCCTAATCAAGATCAAAAAATTTATGCCGTATACTATGAAACCTTATCAATTACCCCCACAGAGCATTTCTTTTAAGAAACTGCCCGTTGTTACCATTGGCCTTGTCCTGCTTTTCACTCTCCTTAGCGCCTGTAAAAATGAGGAAACACCTTCCAATTGTGGAGAAAACTGGAACTTTAATGTCGAGATTCGCTCTGAAGCCCAAGCGCTCAACACGGCTTCAGTTGCTTTCTCTCAGGACCCAACTGTGGCCAACTGCCTTGACTTTAGAGAAGCGGGGAATGACTATATTGACAAGGCAGAAGAATTAAAGCCATGTGCCGAGGAGGCTGGCCAGCTGGATATCTGCCAGGAAGCCATTGACAGTGTTCAGGCTTCTCTGGACGAACTTCAGGAGTGCTAGGCATTTTTAAAATACGATAAAGCGAATAATCAATACAAACACAGATACAATGAAGACATTACATCCCGTCGTGGCCAAGTGGATCTCCTGTTGGGAAACAGGAGATGTTGAATCTCTTCCGGTCACTGAAGACTTTAGTCATACCAGTCCTTTTGGGACCATACAACCGAAATCCAAGTACATGGAAATCGTGCTAAAGAACAAGAAAGACTTTTTGGGTAATACACTCACGGTAACCCAACAGATTACCGAAGGGAATAACGTTTGCGTACAGTTCGAACAGAAGAACGCGAATACAGGATTGGAAATGTCAGTTTGCGAATGGTATCGTATTGAAGGAGATCTTATCAAAGAGATTCGATCTTTTTACAACGTGGGTGACGCCACAATACAAGGATAGCTATAAACGCTCTGGCCGAGGTAATTCACAAACTGATGATATCAACTAATAATACACCGTATGGCCATACCGAAAACAAAACTTGAGCTATTCAATCAGAGCAACGACAACTATCAAAGGCTAACTTCATTGATAGATTCTTTTCCGGAAGAAGTGAAAGTGGCCGAATTCCCTCCCGGCACCATGAATCGAAATATTCGCGATGTCCTGGCCCACCTGTATCACTGGCATACGATGCTATTGGAATGGTATTCCGTTGGCATGAAAGGAGCAAAACCCGAAATGCCGGCAAAAGGCTATTCGTGGAAGAACATTAAAGCACTGAACAAAAGTATATGGGAACGATACAGAAATCATCCCCTTGATGAAATTCGTAATTCCCTGGACGATACACATTCGAAGCTTCAAAGTATTATCGAAAAGCATACGGAAGAAGAACTCTTCGAAAAGCAAAGATTTGAATGGACAGGGACTTCATCATTGGCAACATACATTCGAGTGAACACTGTAGGGCATTACAATTGGGCATTCAAACTCATAAAAAAAGCAAACAAAAAGTGATCATCAGACAGATACAATATTGATTTTGGATGAATGACAATTGCAGATTTTAGAAGATCGCTATACAAGACACAAAAATAGATCAATTAAGTATTTGAAATGCAGATAGTTTGAGGTGTTTCTGCATTTCAGATTTTCCAAACCGGGCTTGTACCTTACCCCCTAACGAACACTTCTTTCGACGCTACGGACACCTGATATTTATCTGGTTATTGCCCCATTTTTTTCGTAAATTTAGGTGTCTCCTTCCTTAAACGAGCATATCTCAAGATACCTGCTCACACTATTCATAGAAATCTTGTGGTCATATCGATTTTAAAATCAGATATATGATGAAGGCACATTTTCAGGTTAAAACGAGGCAACAGATAGCCGATGAATATGGAATTTCAGCGCGGACGCTGCGACGATGGTTGCATAAAAGTGAAATACACCTGCCTAATCGAATGCTCTGCCCTAAGGAGCAACTTCTAATCTATGAGGAATTTGGTTATCCTAATGAATCAATCAGGTCCATCTCAAGGCGTAGCTAAGTATCCAGACCCCTCAAATGTCCTGTTATGGCTCAATACGTCCGACAATTACTCATGTTGTCCGCGGATAGGTTGGAAGGTCAGACTACCTTTATGTATAACGACCGGCTTAATGTTGTGCTGCTGATTGCAGGCCTTCATAATGCCTTTCTACGCTTGATTCGTAATCGATTATTAATTAAATCATAATGCCATGAAAAAGATTCTTTCTATTCTAGTATTGATCGCGGTAGGAGTTGTTCTCTACAGTTTTACCGCAAATGACAGGAATCCGGAAAATGTACCGGAAAGACCAGACATCACCAATGAAACTACTGCGTATATAAAAACTATTGTGAATAACGAACTCAATGTTCATATTCAGAAAAACTTTGTGAGGTTTTTTGACAAGGTCGAATACGT
>CAZTLE010000061.1:3368-20185 GCA_964614415.1 uncultured Aureitalea sp.
ATTTTCGGACGATGTAGGTTACTTCTATGCCGTTTTCGGAGAAAAAAAGGGCGAACCATCGATCCAGTTCATCAAAGTTGAAAAAAATGACATTGACAACGAAACCTATACGTACTTTGATTTTGAAGGTTTTACGGCGACCGAGTTCACCGAGTATTGCTACAAAGGCGGCTTTTGTGTGGGTTGTGAGTACCAACCTTCAGTGCCCTGTCTTGTTATATGCGGCCCCTGGCCCACCGCCTGTGATTAGATTCAGGTAGTTTAATAATGGAATCAAAGTCCTGTAGTGCGTACTACAGGACTTTTTTCATAGTACACTTTGCGCCCGGCTAAGAAGTTTTATAGAACTTCTCGAGCATGGATCTTCTTAATAATGCCTTCGAGAAGAACATAAAGCGATGGGAAAAGGCGCCCAACGATTATCTGAGAAAGTAGGGAAAAGACCCTCTTTATTAAGTCCGTATGCGCCGGATTCGGACTAATTTTGCGCAAACATTACTCATAACATAGACGGTTTCTGTTTTCTTTATAGCGCATATTTCTCTTCAAAATCCGCCAGCCTGGCAATTCATAGAATTCGCTTAGGAATCAGGCGGCAAACTACGATCATATACCATGAATGTTTATTTTCTATTGGCCGGTGTCATAGGTTTTCTGGGAGGTATCGCCCATACTTTCCTTGGGCATAAATGGACCGTAAAAGCCCTGGATCCCGAAAAGCTTCAATCCACTCAAAACACCGGAGAGCAAGATGCGCGTTATCTTACCTGGTTCTGGCATATTGGAAGTTTATTGCTCCTATCCAGTTCGGCCATATTGATCCTGCATGGCCTAATGATAAAAACCTTTAGCATCGACTTAATTGAGTACGTTTGTATACTCTGGCTGGGAACCACGCTCTTATTTTTTGTTCTCGGAAGTCGTAAACCGAGTCAGTTGTTGGGTATGATTCCCGGATGGGTGGGTGTTCCGGTCAATATATTAATTTTACTGGGGTTATTACTTTAAATAAAAAAAACAGAATACACGGTTTTCCAGGAGCCATATACTGTTCTCAACTGACTTCAATATGCCGGACTTCATCATATTCATAACGTTTATTTGTGCGTTTCAGGGCATAATTACCGGAGTCATTCTGCTTTTCAGCAAACGTGTTCGGGTTAGGAAAAATTTATTCCTGGTCCTGTTTCTATTAGCCTTCTCATTTTTTCTATTGGCCAAGAATCTCTATTGGGGTGACTTTTATGTGAACAATCCGCACTTCATTTTTCTGGGGGTTCCCTTAACCCTGCTTATGGGCCCTTTTCTATATCTGTATATGGCTCCCAGGCAGAAAGGCATTCTATTCGTTCTGCACTTTATACCATTCTTGCTCTTAATCGCCAACCATATACCGTTTTACACCTCAACAGCAGCAGAAAAGGTGACGTTTCTAAGAAGTTTTATTCTCTCCGGGAAAACCAATACCGCATTCTTTTTATTTAGAATCTTAATCATTGCCCAGATCACGACCTATGTAATTCTTAACTACCGCATCATTGCTAAGGGGGGAGATGAAAAAAAGCTCAAATGGTTTAAGACGCTTAATCTGTTATATGCATTCTTTGGATTGATCTATTTAATGCAGGTCGTTGTATATGGACTGTTCAATTCTATCAGATCGATCAACGATTATTTTGCAATTCTATTGACAATCATGGCAGTCTTTGTCCTGGTCTTTGTCACCAAGATTCTCCTGGCGCCCGAATTGTTCAAATGGAGCCGTAAATACGCAAAAAGTAACCTCACCCCTGACAGGAAAAAGGAATTTGCCCAGCGCGTTACCAGGATCATGAATGAAGACAGGCCCTATCTTAATCAGGACGTTCGACTCATCGATCTGGCGCACAAAGCGAATCTAACGGAGCATGTGGTTTCTCAGGTTCTAAACGACTCTTTCGGAATGAATTTCTTTGAATTTATCAATTCCCACAGGATAGAGCGAGCCAAAGAACTACTGTTGGATAACGGTTATATGCACTATACCATAGACGCAATATCACAAGAGGTGGGATTCAAGTCTAAAAGCTCATTTTACGAAGCCTTTAAGCGATTTGCAGGAACGACTCCCAATAACTTCAAGAAAGAACACCTGTAATCACCTTAGTTTGTTCTAAAGCGACGGGATCAAACAAACTTCCCTCCCTTCTACCGTAATTCTTTTTTTATACCGGTTAACATTGTAATGCGTCTGTTTCCAAGCGTTTTGAGGCTTCACAGCTATGGAGTCTTTCAATGTTCAGAAATGGAATGCAACGTGTAAATCAAAAAAAAGAAACTATGAAAAAAGTAAAACTACTCCCGGTGGTACTGCTATTTTGTTTTTCCACCACCCTCTTTGCTCAATACGAGTATTTTGTAAGCAACAGAGTATTGAATAGCATAAACAAATATGCCGAAGATGGCTCCTTTATCGAGGAGTACATTGAAGAAAATGCCGGAGGCCTGGGAAGTCCGCAGGAAGTCTTCTTCCACCCGGATCAATTCGTGCTAGTCTCATCAAGCACCAGCAACAACATTTTGAAATACGACCTGGAAACCGGTGATTTCATTGAGGTCTGGAATCAGGATCCCGTTACCAATCCCACCAAAATGGCTTTAGGTCCGGACGGTCTCATCTACGTTACGCAATGGGGTCAAACGCAGCAAACCTCATATGTGCTCAAGTTCAATCTCGACGGTACGCTTAATGAAATTCTTACTGTTACAGTGCCTACGCCGCTAGGCATGGGCATGATATGGGACGATGATAACAATCTCTACATCGCACTTTATGGAATAGGTACAGGAAATGGTTCTATTGAGAAGTTTGCTCCGGACGGAACCTACCTGGGCACGTTTGTAGACGATCCCGCGCTACAGAACCCGACTTACATTTGGTGGGACACCAATGATGATATGTTGGTTCAGGACTGGACAGGAAATAAGATCGTTCGGTTTGATAGTGATGGAAATTATGTGGAGGACTTCGCTACCGTTATTCAGCCCGAAGGATTTGGACATCTGCCCAATGGCAACGTGATTATTGTTGAACGCGGCCTGGACCAGGTTACCGAGTTCGACTCCAGCGGAACAAACCTGGGACAATGGGACAGCGGTACCAGCTTGAACGACCCCAACTTAATGGCAATGCGGGATACTAACCTGTCGGTGGAGGAGGCCAATTCAAATACTATCATGGTGACCCCCTCTGTTGGAAACCAATTCAAAATAAATTCCTCTATCCAATCAGAATTTGAAATATTGAACGTGTATAACTACGCCGGTGTGCTCGTTGAGAACATACAACTTTCCGAAGCGACCATCTGGAATGCTTCCAGATTTGCTGAAGGCATTTATTTCATAGCGGCGCAAAGTTCGAATTCAACGAAGCGACATGTTCAGAAAATTATCGTGAAGCGATAGTTCCCTAAGGGGCTCATAGTGTATTTAAGTGAAAAGCGTCTACTTCTGGTGGGCGCTTTTGTCTACACTCCTTTATAGAACCTCTCGAACATGGCTTCTTCAAGCGCTTCCCTGTGATCCGGATGTGAAATGGAGATCAAACTTTTAGCGCGCTCTTTCAGGCTTTTACCAAACAGGTTCACTACGCCATATTCAGTAGCAACATAATGAACATGTGCTCTGGTAGTGGTGACCCCCGCCCCGTGTTTAAGATGAGAGACGATCTTCGAGGTTCCATTTTTGGTTACTGAAGGCATCGCTATAATGGGTTTTCCCCCTTCCGAAAGGGAGGCCGCCCGAATAAAATCCATTTGCCCGCCTACCCCTGAGTATTGGTAATCTCCAATGGTATCTGCACACACCTGGCCCGTGAGATCAATTTCAATAGCACTATTAATTGCAGTAACTTTTGGGTTCAGCTTGATTATTGATGTATCATTGGTATATCCGGCTTCTTTGAAATGCACCTGGGGATTGTCGTCCACAAAGTCGTACAGATCTTGAGAGCCCAGAGCAAAGGTGGTAACGATCTTTCCGGTTTTAATTTCTTTCTCCTCTCCCGTAATTACTCCTTTTTCTATGAGCGGGAGCAATCCATCTGAAAACATTTCGGTATGAATTCCCAATCGCTTATGATTTCCCAGATTATGGAGAACAGCGTTCGGGATATTTCCAATACCCATCTGTAAAGTAGCTCCGTCTTCAATAAGGCCAGCCACCTGCGCGCCAATCTTTTTTTCAACTTCTGAAATGGCACCCATCACGGTCTCGTGGACAGGACACTCGTAGTGAACAGCAAAATCGATTTGGCTGCTATGAATGATCCCGTCTCCGTGGGTTCTCGGGACGCGGGGGTTGATCATAGCAACGACCTTTTTCGCTTTTTGAATGGCCGGAAGTGTAATATCTACTGAAACGCCCAGCGAACAATACCCATGCTTATCGGGTGGTGAAACCTGAATAAAGGCCACGTCGACGGGCATGATCCCTCTTCGGAACAACCAATGGATCTCACTTAAAAAAATGGGAACATAATCCCCGGAATTCGAATTGACACTTTCGCGCACATTGTCTCCTACAAAGAAGCTTTTCAATCGAAATGCCTGACTATAGGGTTCCCGAACATATTTGGCATCACCGTGGGTGTGGATCTGAACTATTTCTACGTTCTTCAATTCGCGGTATCGCTCACAAAGATGATCAATCAGATAGTTGGGTGTCATTGCAGCACCCTGAAAGAAGAGTCGGTCTCCTGATTTGACAATCCCAACGGCCTCCTCTACGGATACAATTTCAAGTGGAGTTCTCATAATTCGAATTTTGGACCACAAAGGTCCCCCTAAGAACTGTACAGCGGAATGACAATGGTCATAGTTATTCCTTTGACAGTGCGGCAAGTGTTTCATCCCGATAACTCCTGCCTATTGGAATGTGCTTCTTATCTATCTCGACAAATTCCCTGGTGTAAGACTGTATCCTCCTCATGTTGACCACAAAAGACTTGTGGACACGCAAAAAATCTACGGAACTCAACTTCTTTGATATGTTCTTGATGGAGTCATATACGGTGATGATCTCATTCGACGTACATATCTTGACATAATTGCCCATGGCTTCCAGATACCTGATGTCTGAATATTCGATTCGGACCATCTTTTTATCCACTTTCACAAAAAAATGATCGGAAGCTTCTTTATCAGAACCGGCGGTGCCTATCGAGCGATGTGCCTTGTGCACTGCTTTCATGAAACGCTCAAATGAAACAGGCTTTAGCAGATAATCCACGGCATTTAATTCAAAGCCGTCCAACGCAAATTCACGATGCGCCGTCGTAAATATGATCCGGGTATTGGAATCAAGTATCCTGGCCAGTTTTAGTCCCGAAAACCTGGGCATTTCGATATCAAGAAAAACAACCTCAACGCTGGTGCTGTTCAGATAATCCAATGCTTCAATTGCATTTCGAAACTCTTTAAGTAAAACGAGAAAGGGAACATTGGTAATATACTTTTTCAGAATATTCCTGGCTGTAATCTCATCGTCTATAATGATACACTTCAGTTTCATCCTACGTTGATTTTCAGTTCAATTGTAAAGATCGATTGCCCGTCCTCAATATTTAATACATAGTCATCGCCATACAACAGGTCGAGGCGTTTTATTATGTTCTTCAGACCAATTCCGCTTTTCATGGGATGAACAGGAATATTAGCTTTTGAATTACTGACCTCAAAGTTCAGTTCATTTTCAACTATTTTCAGCGTTATTCTTACCTGAGACATTTCAGTTTCGTCCTTCAGGCTATGCTTTAACGCATTCTCTACAAAAGGAACTAAAATTAAAGGCGGAATCTCAATATCTGACGTATCTCCTGTAATGCTCATGTCAATCTTCAACCTGTCTTCAAAACGGGATTGCTCCAAATCAATAAAATCCTTGACCAACTTAATTTCCTTATCAAGGTCTATTAGCGCCTTGTTGTTCTCATACAATGAGAAACTCAGAAAATCTGAGAGCTTGAGAATTAGTTCCGGGGTTTTTGTTGAATTGTCCAATGAAAGACCATATAGATTGTTGAGTGTATTGAACAAAAAATGAGGATTTATTTGCGATCTCAAGTACTTCAATTCGGATTGCACGGTTTCATTTTCGAGGTTCTTCGAATGAATCTGTAGTTGTGAAATTTTCCAGACCACTGCAAGTAAAATTATGATCATCAGCGGAAAGGAGACCACTAATGCCGATTGGAAGAACTTAGACAAAACCCAAACACCGCTGTCTGTCATTTCCGGAAAGAACCAGGAGAACAGTTCATAATTTATTAGCCGCTGGAAAAACCCGGCCAGGATAACCGTTAATACCGTATACCCAAAGTACGGGATCAACTTGTCCCGCGAGAAGAACCTCGGATTTATGATATACCGTGGCATTAACACTAACACATTGAAATAGGAAAGTGCAAGCATCATGGGTAAGCTCGAAATCTCCAGGGCCGCAGACTCCAGCCACCATCCATGACTCGAGGCTTGAACCGCAATAGCAATCAAAGTATACACCATCCAAAAGATGATGTGATGTTTGATCTTAAGCGATTGCATTATCGGATTCGGCATGTAACGCGTCCTTTTATTATTGGATACCCTGCGCCTTTAAAAGTACATATACATTCTTTCTTTCAGCAAAGAATTCACTTCATAAGGCTTTACAGACATTGTAAATAGCCAAATGAGTCGTTCGCATAAGATATTTACCCATCGTTTAGAATTTTGCATAACTATGTGAAAATGATTTCCATTCGATGGATCGTAGAAAATTTTTACAAGTAAGCTCCCTGGCGACCGGCGGGCTTTTAATAAGTGTGAATCTTTCCTGTAACTCCCCGAAAGAACAAAGCCCGGGAGTGTTTAAGCACTTCAATAGCTATTTGCGCATTGATACCAATGGTATTGTTGAAATACTGAATCCTGTTCCGGAAATCGGGCAAGGTGTTCTTAATTCTTTACCAATGCTGGTAGCAGAGGAGTTAAACATTCCCTGGGAATCCGTACAAATAAAACAGGCTCCTGCCGGCACTGATTATGGTGGCTCCGATCAAAGAGCCGCCGGAAGTAACAGTGTACGAAGGTATTGGGAACCCATGCGCCTGGCCGGAGCTTCGGCCAGAGAGCTATTGAAAAAGGCGGCAGCACAGCTATGGAATATCGAAATTGACGACTGCTATACCGAAGAGGGATTTGTTCATAATACGATTGACAGAAAATCCAAAGCTTACGGGGAACTGGTGGAACTGGCTTCAACTTTTGAAATCCCTGAGAACATACAACTCAAAGATCGAAGATCATTTAACTTCATTGGCTCCAGCCCTCAGAACAAAAGCACAAAGGCGCTTACATCCGGAGAAGCTAAGTTTGGGCTTGATACCAGAGTAGATGGAATGGTTTATGCCAGCAGCGAGAAGTGTAAGACCTACGGAGCTGCGGTGAAGTCATTCAATAAGGAAGAGGTATTGGCCATTAATGGTGTGTCCCATTGTTTTATCGTTCCATTTCATGGTTCGAGCAGTGAAAGACCCTATTGCCGTGAAGGTGTGGCCGTGGTTGGGGACTCGGCCTGGAGTGTTCTAAAAGGACGAAGGGCTCTCAAGATTGAATGGGACCTCGGAGTGAACGCAAACGAAAATTCCAATGCTCTCCATGAGCAAGGAAGGTCGTTACTTGAGAGAACCGGAAAATACACCGCCAAAAGCGATGGCGATACGCTTTCCCATATGCAAAAAGAGGCCCATGAAACCTACGAGGCTGATTACCATTTGCCGTTTATCGTTCATATCCCTATGGAGACCCTCAACTGCACTGTTGATCTAAAAGAGGATAGTTGTGAACTCTGGTCTACAACTCAAATGCCCTTTGCCGAATTGAATTTTGTTTCAAATTTTCTGGAACTGCCGGTGGAAAACATAAAGATCAATGTTCCCAGAATCGGAGGAGGCTTTGGGCGTAGATTAGGGGTTGACTGGACCATTGAAGCATTGAAGATCGCCAAAGAAGTTAAAAAGCCTGTCCATTTCTTTTGGACGAGAGAAGACGACATACAACTGGACGGCAACAGACCTTTTAGCTATCACAAACTAAAGGCAGGAATCGACGAAACGGGCAAAGTAAAAAGCTGGTTGCACCGTCAGGCCGGGACATCGCGATATGCTTTCAGAAGTGGCAGGGATCCCCACGAATCGGAGTTCTTTCCAAACCACTTTCCAGCTAATCTGATCGACAACTTCAGACAGGAATACCATTTGATTGAAACCAACATAAATGCCACCCTGCTGCGAGCCCCCGGTAATAATGCCCTGGCGTTCCCGGTAGAATCATTTATTGACGAACTGGCCATACAACTGAAACAAGATCCTTTAAGTTTCAGGCTCGAATTGCTCGGCGAGGATCGGGAATTTTTGTTCGATGAAGAGGACAATTCGGTAATTAGTACCGGACGCATGAAAAATGTCTTGATGGTAGCAGCCAGGGGTGCAGGATGGGGGAAAAAACTGCCCGACGAGCACGGACTGGGTATTGCCGGATACTTTACATTCGACTCTTATGTGGCACATGTTGCGCATGTTTCGGTTGATCCGGTATCGAAAGCACTAAAAATTCACAAATTCTACTCGGCTGTTGATTGTGGTCAGGTATTGAATCCGGATGGTGTAAAAGCCCAGGTAGAAGGTGCTATTATGGACGGACTAAGCGCTACCTTATTTCAGGAAATAACGGTGTCAGATGGGGGAAATGATCAAACCAATTTTCACAATTATCATGTCCTTAGAATGCCGGACGCGCCGGATGAAATAGAGGTGTTTATCGTCAAAAACGATTATCCGCCAACGGGGATCGGCGAACCGCCCTATCCTCCCGTTGCTCCGGCCTTGTGTAATGCCATATACGATTCATGCGGTGTTAGAATCAGAAAATTACCCATCAAAGATCAAATAAAAACAGCTTTGCAAAATGCCTCAATACAATTTGAACATAAATAGCAGGACGTACACTGTTGATGTGGATTCAGACAAACCCATACTTTGGATACTAAGAGATGATATAAATCTAACGGGGACTAAGTACGGATGCGGTATTGGTCAATGCGGCACCTGTACGATTCATCTGGATAGTGCCCCCGTTAGGTCGTGCAGTATTCCCGTATCTGCCGTTGGAGACCTTAAAATTATGACCATCGAAGGATATGTGGGTAACGACATTCATGACAAGATTGTGGAACTATGGCAGGAATTCAACGTACCTCAATGCGGCTATTGTCAAGCGGGTCAAATAATGACGGCACTTGCCTTGCTAAGGCAGAATAATGCTCCCTCGGACCAGGAGATCGACAGCTCATTGCACGGTAACATATGCAGGTGCGGTACGTACTACCGAATAAAAAAAGCGATCAGGCAGTTTGAACATCGGTGAAGCTATTCTTCCAGCCTATCGAAAAATAACCATTGTTCCCGGCAGAGCCTGAATGAGCAAATTACTATTTGAGTCAAAAACTGTAACTTGTCACCTTGAAGTCTGTCATTAGTATAGGCATATCATCGCTTTCATCTGTTAAATCAGGGCCATGCAGTATAGAATCTTCAAACCCAGTGTAGAGGCTCAAAAGTACATACACTCATTCAGCTACTGTACAGTTGAGTCCAAGGAGGATTTTGAGTATACCGGATTAATTGTCCCGGACGGCTATCCCGAACTCTATATTTTTGATGGAAGTCCTATGGGCGTGCAAACTAACGAGCAACGATATTCCTTCAAAAATTCATTTGCCTGTCGTCTGTTCGAAAATTCGGTTCAGTACATTCCCTCGGGAGGTTTCAGATATTGGAGCATAAAGCTTCAGCCCTGGACGATGAGCTTCCTCTTTAATGGCTGCAGTGATCACACCACCGATATCTATTTCGACCTGGAATCGGTTTTTTCTCATGCCGATGCCTCATTGAAAGATCTTGACGACGTCTGGTTATACGATGACCCCAGGAGTGCAATTCATTATATTGAAAAACTCATCTGTGGGGGCTTTACCGCAATGAGTTCTCAACAAAAGATCTTGGCCACTACCGTTCATGACACCATGATTCTCAACGGTAATGTGCGAATAGAAGAGCTTTGCAAAAAGATGAATTTAAGCAGGCAATATCTTGAACGAATCTACAAGAATCTCATGGGGCTCACACCAAAACAATTCTCACAAGTGATACGCGTAAGGCGGGTTGCAGATCTGGGAACCAGACATACCGCGGAAAACTTTGCGCAAATTGCGTATGCCTTGGGTTTTTCCGACCAGTCTCATATGATCCGTAATTTTAAGAGTACAACCGGTATCACTCCGGCAAAGTTCTTTAAAGACAATCATTGGGTCGTTCCGGTCTAATTTTTTTCTCGGAGAGTTAGTTTGCATTTCTTCTATTTTTTCCTGCTTCATTTTCCGTCTTTTGTTTGATGCGAAATTATTATCTCTACTAAAATTCTCAAGCACTGTAGCACAAAATCCTCAAGTCATACCATGAATATAAAACGCATTGTATTAACTATAGTGAACTTGACTGTTTTGTGCCTTATTTTGAGTTGCGAGAACAAGACAAATTCATCTCAGAATTCTGAACCCGAGACAACCACAATCCAAACTCTAGATAATTACCTGAATCAACATTTCGAAAACGGAGAATTCAGTGGAGTTGTCGTAGTGGCCGATGATCAAAGTATACTGTATGAAGGTGCCTACGGATTTACATCCTTTGAAACCAAAGAACCACTCGCCCTGGACTCCAGATTTGCGATCGGTTCAGTATCCAAAACATTCTGCGCAGCATCAATCCTCAAGCTACATGAAACGGGGAAACTCAACGTTGATGACCCCGTTCAAAAGTATATTGAACTGTTCCCGGAGACAGAATTCACGATAAGACAGCTTTTGCTTCATGAATCCGGAATTCCAAGGTTTAGGTATGGCAATCCAAATGCATCACTCGAAGAGTTGTTCAAAGAGATTGAAAATGATCCATTCCTGTTTCAGCCCGGATTAGGTCAGAATTACAGCAATGAAGGTTACAATCTCCTGGCGTATATTGTTGAAAAAGTATCGGGAACATCTTATTCAGATTTTCTTAAGGAACACTTCTTTAAACCACTGAACATGGACAATTCGGGGGTTTTGCCGTACGATTCTCCTAAAATCGCCGAAGGGCATTCCATCTCACCCGATGGGCCGAAACGAGCCGGTCAAAACGACTTTAAGTATATGGTCGGTTCAGGATCAAACTATGCCGATATATACGACCTTTTGAAATGGACGCGCGCATTCTCTCAATCCAAAGTAATTGATCTTAGCAAACTGGATTATCCCTTTGGCTGGGGAACATTCAAGACCAATGATTTCGTCCAAAACTGGGATATGTCGCAAGGCATACATCAAAGTGGATTAGTATCCGGATATTCCGCCTACACTTCTTCCTATCCTCAGGATGAACTGTACATACTTTTTCTAACTAATGTTAGTTCAGGATTTTTCAACATTGCGCAAGAAGATATAAGGGACATTTGGTTCGGCAACTCCTTCCGGCAACCTTACAAGATTGATTCCAATGGCCTGACCATGGAGGAAATGGCTGATTATGTGGGAAACTACGAGACCGAAGATGAATTCCCTTTTAAAGTCAAAATCAAAGATGGGGCTCTTTACATAGAATGGAGTGGAGGAGCGTATGACGATGTTTTGCTTTCTCCCGTTTCCAAAGACGGCTTCCTTAACCGAAGTGATTTTACGATGAATACTTTTCACAGAAATAATAAAGGCGAAATAACCGGCTTTACCATTTCTATAAAAGAAACTAAGCTCGAGTGCTTTAAAATTGAGTGAGCTAAACTTGTCCTTACCCTTGCGATCTTCTCGTTTCTGAATATCCGCATCTCACAAAATGAAGGTGAACAGATCAAAGTTTTTAATGAGGTTGTAGATTCCATATTAAACCGGTCGAAATTTTCCTTAAAGATTATCACTAGGTAGTTCCGAATTAATTTTGACCCTAAAGTGCCTGTTTGCATTTCTTCTATTTTTCTCTACTTCATTTACCTTCCTTTGAGCAGATATTAACATTGTGATTTCTACTAAGGTGCTTATGCACTACGGTTTGTAATCCGAATAATTCTGCTATGAGAAATTCAAAACTTTACGGGATTCTTATTTCCCTCTTAGTATTGACCTCCGCATGTCAAAAAAATGACGACAACGGAGGAAATACAACAAACAATGATGTTGCCACGGTTGAAATAGTGTCCAATCAATCGGTATTTGTGGTTGGCTCTAATGCGGTAACGCTCGAAGCCGTTGCCAGAAACGCTCAGGGGCAAGTCCTGAACGGAAAAGTATTTACATGGACCAGTTCCAGTCCAGGTGTAATTGCCATAAGCGCCAACGGAGAAATGACCTTCCTTGACGCAGGAACGACAACAATTACAGCCACATCCGAAGGTGTTTCGGGTACACTGAGCCTTGAAGTAAGGCTTTCTGAGTTTCAGGTCGATCTAACAGCTCCACAGACAGACTTTCAATACGGAACTGTTTTAGACTTCCAGATTCAGGCAACCGTAACGGATGCCAACGGAGCCGTAGTTACCAATCCGGATATTACCTGGGAAAGCCTTGATACATCCGTATTGGAAGTGGATGGCACTGGGGAAGTAACCGTTAAATTCATTGGACAAACAGAAATAACCGCAACCTATGAGGGAACGGTAGGCTCTATCACAATAGAAGTGCAACCGCCTAACGGTGAAGGAGACTTCAGCTTCATTAGTGACGATACAGAACTGCGAGCCACGATAAACTTACCATCCGGTAGCGGGCCTTTCCCCGCCGTTGTCTTCATTCATGGCTCGGGTACAGCACCGCGCTCTACCTTCCAGGTCTTTGCAGACATCCTTACAAACGGAGGAGTCGCTGTATTCTTTTACGACAAGCGAGGGACCGGAGAAAGTGGAGGTACTTTTGTTGAAGTTGGACCGACCAGCGGAGGCATTGACCGGGTTAATCAACTGGGGAGAGATGCCATAGCTGCTCTTGAATTCATGAGAACGCATGCCCAGGTCCGGGCAGATGACGTAGGTCTGATGGGATTTAGTCAGGGCGGATGGGTCAATCCAAGCGCCATTGCTCCTCAAACCAACAACTCCGACTTCATGGTCAATGTCGTAGGACCCGTGTGTACCGTTGGTGAAGAGATCTACTACAGTAATCTTATTGCCGGCGGAATGTCAATTCCCGATGCAAATCTCGAAGTATATAACTACACTGGGCCTCATGGATATGATCCGGTTCCCGATTTGGAACAGATCAATATTCCTAGCCTGTGGGTACTGGGCGGACAGGATGAGAGCATCCCAACACAGGTGACTATGGACCGATTGGATATTCTGGTGGGCAACGGCAGCCCGTTTGAAAGACATTTCTACCCCAACGGGAATCACTTTTTGATCGATGTAACCACAGGTCAACAGATCTCCTATCTCTCAGGTCCCGGTGGTGTGATAGACTGGATCCTGGATACTACAGCGGATTAACGTAGGAAGAAATCCCCGTCTATGGTATATAACATCTGTAAAATAAAGCTAGTAGCAATCATTTGCACGTGTCTGGTTGCGACGGCCAATATTGGTCAGGAACTTAGGTTAGACGCCAATTTTGGATTTAGTGATTTATTAATGGTTGAGAAATTGGATAAGCCGCAGGGCAAACTGCTTGAGTTGGAAAAACACCTCGGCTTATCCCTTTTCCGGTCGAACTATGGCCTGGTAGCCTCCAAATCCATTGAAAGCGCAACATTGATCGCAAGCGAATGGTACAGATCCTATTCCCTGTTCAAAGAGACATTCAGGAAAGATGCCGGTCCCGGTATCGTAATAGACAATTTTAAACTCTCCAACGAAGCGCAGCAAACAATACAAGACTTAGGAATAAAATGGAGCCTGGTCTGGCCTATGTCATTCATATTCAAATCGGAGTTAGCCTCGCAGAAAATCAAAAAGATCGACGACCCTAACTCTCACAACAATGCAATCGCCCACGAACTGGGACATCTTTTTTTGATCAACGCTTTCAACTGGATTGGAATGCCAGATGGTTATGGCTCCCCTGCCCCGGATTGGTTTGACGAAGCTATCGCCATCTATTCCGAGAATGAATTTTCAACAAAAAGAAGAAGAGAAGATTTTGCCCTGACTGACAAATACGAGTTGAGTGCATTGATAACAATGCCTCATCCTGGCACTAATCTAAACAACGACATAGCCGACCAGGTTCGTGATTTGCGTGCTAAAAACAGTGGAAACGCCATGGTGGCAATGAAGGTTGAATCAAAGGACAAGAAATCGCAATCGGAGGTATCAAAGTTTTATGCCAACGTACGGGGGTTTCTGGATTTTTTGGATGCTTCGGGAGAAGGAGATGAAATACTGCGATCACTGGCTATTGGATTTAGTAAGGGAGAGAGTTTTGAGTCGTGGCTGAGAACAAATCATCGCCGGTATAGCCTCGAGGCAGATATCGCCAACCTGGAGAAGGAATGGAAACGGTTCCACTCCAGGAACTAAACAATATCAATCGGTTCTTCAGAAAAAGTATGAAGTTAAAACCACTTTTCATTCTGGCATTAACAGGATTTCTGTCTTGTGAGGAAAATACCAGTATCCAACAACAAACCGGGGGCCAACCACAAGAGGACAAAAAAATCGCTGTTAGTGAAAAAGCGCAAAATATACTCAACGTGGGAGACGACGCCCCGGACCTGTCACTGACATATTTTAACGGTGATAAAGTCGATAAGGATCTCCAAATAGCCGATTTCAATGGTAAGATATTAGTACTCGACTTTTGGGCTACCTGGTGTATCCCCTGTATAAAATCCATGCCACGCATGGCAAAAATAAAGGACTCACTGGAAGGTGACGACTCCTTTGTCTTCTTAAATATTACCAACGAATCCAAAGAGCATATTGATAATTTCTTTAGTACAAAAAGTTGGACACTTCCCGGTAATTCAGGTCTTGACAATGAAAGCCAAACGTTTAACAGGTACATAGTCCCCCCTATTCCAGCTATATACGTTATTGACCCTCAGGGGAAGATCGCTTCGAAAATGTATCCCTGGGCACTCACAGCATCCATGTTACGGGATCTTAAAGCCGGTAAACCCATATCCAGTTATGAAATAAAAAGGGAGGGAGATCCTAATTGGGATCTCGAGCAAGTTGAAATTGCTAAAAAACAGCTACAAGATGTTTACATAAGGTTTGAACGAGTCGAAAATGTCAATCCCGCACCGCTAAAAGTGGAACACGAGTACATTGGAGGTGAGGGATACACATTGAAGCAGCTTCTGCCCTTTTTAGCGGATGTTTCAGGCTGGAACTTCAATTATTCATTAGACGAAGAACTGGAGAATATTTCATGGCGGTTTTCTTTCTATGCAAGAGAACAAACGGAGGCCGCTATAAGACAAATGTTTCTCGATGTTCTCAAGACCAGATTCAGCTTTACAATAAAGGAAGAAACCGTTGAGAAAGAGGTGGCTGTTTTGAGAAAAATCGGAGAACCGGATCCTAAATATTTCGGTAAAACCTCCAAGGCTCCCACGGCTGGAAAATGGTTGGCCAATGAGCTGGACTTTGAGAGTATTGACTTTGATACTCTGTCCACCATTTGTATGACTTCCAGTGGATTTATCGGAATGGATGTAGTTAATGAAACCGGTATTTCCGGGCAGGTGTACATGCATCTTAAATGGGAACGGACCGAGGATCTGAACTCCTGGAAAGAAGCATTGAAAAAATGCGGCCTGGAATATACCATAGAGAACCGGCCTGTTACGGTCTATACTACATCGCCCAACTACTGACCTTGCTTCTCAACCCTCATTTAAAGATCTATTCGCAAAGAATACCACATTTTTTGTAACCCGGACCTCCCTCAATTGTCATTGCTATGATTATTACCTCCAAGGATTTTGAATCTTGGGTGCATGCCCACAAGGATAGGATCTATCGAATCGCATTCGCAATCCTATTGGACAAACACTCGGCGGAGGACATTGTTCAAGAGGTCTTGATCACGGTATGGCAAAAACGAAATGGCCTGGACAAACTACGAAGTGTAGAAGCGTGGTATACGACCGTCACAAAGAACAAGTGCATCAATGTCCTCAAGAAAAGCAGTCGCCTAACGGGAATCAGAAACCTGGAAAAACAGGAGTCTCTTACACCGGTAGACTATGTGCAAGCCAAAGAACTAAAAACGAATATAGAGATCATAATGTCACAGCTTACTCCAACTCAAAGAACCATCCTCCATCTTAAGGAAAATGAGTTTCTGGAATACAAAGAAATTTCAAATAGGTTGGGATTATCTATTTCCAATATCAAGATTCAGGTGTATCGATCGCGCCAGTTTATTGCCAACGAATTGAGAAAAATATACAAGAATGAATCCGGCATTTGATGAGTTAATTCAGAAATACCTGGAGGGAGAGACTTCCAAAGAAGAAGAGGTTTTGATAAGAATCTATTTTTCATCTGAAAAGGTTCAACCGAACCATGAATTTCTAAGACCGTACTTCGAATACATGGAGTCCCTGGGCCAAAGTACTATTGAGGTGAATGCTTTGGATATTGTAAACAGGGCGGAAACGGCGTCCAAAAGGGTTAGAACCTTAAGTATTAGGCGAGCCATTACCCTGGCAGCCGCCGTCGTCACTTTGCTCATGATCTCTTACATGCTTTCCGACAATTGGACGAACG
>CAZTLE010000062.1:0-19844 GCA_964614415.1 uncultured Aureitalea sp.
CAGACCGCCAACCACATCGATATCGAAGATCACATTTTTACCCTGAGCCCAAAGTCGTTCTACTTCACTCCAAAGGGTTCCGTAAAATGTATCCCGGTACACCTCTTCCCATTCCAGGAAATCATCGTTCTTAATATGCTGTTTGAACTCTTTAAGGCTTATGAAGTAGTAATCGGTTCCTTCTATTTCATGTGGTCTTGGAGAGCGAGAAGTTGCAGAAACCGAAAAGGCGAGGTTGAGCTCGTCCCGGGTTAAAAGATGCCGCACAATGGTGGTTTTTCCGCTTCCCGAAGGAGCCGAAAATACAATGAGTTTTCCTCCCTTCATTACAAGACGTTTAACGACTGTTCCTTGATCTTCTCCAACTCATCCTTCATCTGTACAACGAGTTGTTGCATCGGGGCATAGTTGGCTTTGGAACCTATTGTGTTGATCTCCCTTCCGATTTCCTGAGAAATGAACCCCAGCTTCTTACCGTTGGAATCCTTAGTGGCCAGGGTTTCTTCAAAATAGTTCAAATGATTGGAAAGGCGTACCTTCTCTTCGGTAATATCGTATTTCTCAAGGTAGTAAATGAGCTCCTGTTCAAAACGGTTTTCGTCCACACTTTCTTGAAGTTCCTGAACAGCCTTTCGCAGCTTTTCCCGAACCTGGGTCACGCGTTCCGGATCTATTTCTTCAACCTTTTCCAACAGACCACGGATTGATTTAATCCGGGTGATAAAGTCGGTCTCTAAGGCCTTCCCTTCGTCCATGCGATAGGCGGTGATGGCCTTGAGCGCATCGTCAATACCATTCGCAATGGTTTTGAACTCCTCTTCGTCAATCTCATGTCGCTCCGTTTTCAGGGCGTCCGGCATGCGAACCGCCATTTTCAGCAATTCGGTCTTATCACCGTCAATTACATTGGACAACTGATTTATATACTGTTTTACCACAGCTTCATTGACCGTAGTATTGGTTTCCTCTCCGGTAATTTCCACAAAGACATTGAAGTCAACCTTCCCTCGCACCAGGGATCGGGCAACATGATTGCGCATTTTCATCTCTTTTTCCCGATACGCTGATGGCACCCGGGAATTAAGATCCAGGTTTTTACTGTTGAGGGATTTGATTTCTATCGTTATTTTCTTGGATGGTAACTGAATTATTGATTTACCATACCCAGTCATGGATTGAATCATACACGGATTTTAATTGTCGCAAAGGTAGTAAAATGTGGGTAGTGAGGGGTGAGTTATGAGGGCTGAGGTCTGAGGCCTGCCTGCCGCAGGCAGGTGTGAGGATTGAGACAGGGCTAAATTATTGTTTATTGTTATTTCTATTTTCTATTCACCAAATTATTCGTCCTTCATCGGTGGGGATTCGTAATTCAACAATCGTCATTCAATCAGTATTGAGTAGTGAGATGTTAGTATTGAGATAGGACCCAGGATTCACGAATCAGGAATCAGGACTTCGTTATTCTTATTTCTATTCTCTTTTATCTATTTTCTCTTCTCCCCATAAATACTCCATAACATTAAAAAATTGAATATTGGCGCTTATTTGGGATTTGAGATATGGATATTGAGAATTGATATGGGAGTCTCTGTTCTTTTCTCTATTCTCTGTTTTCCAAATCATTCGTAATTCAACAATCGTCATTCGTCATTCAATCAGTATTGAGTAGTGAGATGTTAGTATTGAGATAGGACCAAGGATTCAGGAATCAGGAATCAGGACTTCATCATTCGTAATTCAACAATCGTAATTCGTCATTCGTAATTTGTCATTCTCTGCTCTCCAGATTGACTTTGGAATTTGAGATTTGGAATTTATATTTTACCTCAGTGGATTTCCTTTCTTATCAAAGTGCTTGTCCAAATGTTTTTCCGTGAACCACATGACCGACAATAACATAAGGGTGGTCACAATAATTGAAATGAGAAAGTTGTGTTCCGGAATCAGGAAGTACAATACAACAGGCACCAGGAATCCCGCTAATGTTAGTTGAAGCATTTTTTTGGCGGAATAATCGTTCGCCATCTTCCAAACCTCAGCATTGGCCATGGAACGCTTGGTTCGGTAGCCATAGAATAAATTGATCTCCCTGGGAGGAAACCGGTAAAAAATGAAGGCCGTAAGCGTATACAAAGCGCAGCAACCCAAGCCAATCCAAAGCTGAATGACAGGACTCATACCAAATTAGGAGTCAAAAACAAAAGTTTGTTACAGGGGTTTGATCTTGATGTTTTTAAACCACACTTTATTCCCATGGTCCTGAAGACTGATCTTCCCGGGTCCCGTATTGATGAAGTCGGGTAGATTGGAGAACTTGCTATTGGCGTAAAGCGTTTGAAATTCCTCGGAATTCATATCAAAGCTCACCACGATGGCACCGTTCATCCAATGTTCTACTTTACCGTTGTTCTTCACGATCTTGCAGCGATTCCATTGCTCATAGGGCTTTACCCGTACTTCGCTGCAGGAAATAAGATCATAAAGGTCCCCGGCACGGTGCTTTCGTATAAGTCCGTCTTTCTGTCCATGATTGTCCAAGACCTGCATTTCCGGGCTGGTCTTCCATCCTTCGCCGTATTTCGGATCCTCCAGTACCGTATAGAAGATACCGCTGTTACCATATTGGCTGATCTTCCAGTCTATGTTGAGCTCGAAATTCTCAAAGGCATCGTCTGTTACGATGTCCCTGCCACCACCGGGATTTGTAGCAGGTCCCCGTTGAAACTCTACACCCGACAGGTAATAGGAAAATCGTTCAAAACCCTCAAAAGTAAGCGCACCATCCTCAACGATCCACTTGGAACCAATGCTTCCTTCACTGCCATAGGTGTGCCAACCGTTGGTCGTTTCACCATCAAACAACAGCTGCCACCCATCATTGATTTCGGCTTCACTGAGTACGTTGTCCCCTGCTTCCATATCATCCGTCAGCTCTTCGGTCCATAACTCGGTCCGTTGCAGGGAGGCATTCTTGATCAGATCTGTAGGAATAGGCTCAAAATTCTCTCCATCTGTAGACCATTCCAGGGTCACATAAGGATCATAGTCTTTCGGAAAGTAGGAGAAATCGAATACAGCATTTCCGGCCTCAACATATCGGCTTCCGGTCTTCTCAGATTTATCGTGTGTTTCCCAATGCCCGATGAGACCAACGTTATCCAACTGAAAGTAAATAGAACCTGCTGAAGTCAGCTTAAAATGATAGGTTCCCGACTCCGGAATCTCGATCACTCCCAGAGCGTGCATAAAGAAGCGCTTTTTATCTTCCCAAAAATCACTGTCGCTTGTCAGAGTAAGACTAGACAATCCTTTGGTTTCATTGGGTACTTTTGAATCCGGTGTCGGATCGAAAATGGTATCGTTTATATCGAAGAAGATGGCTTCATACATGGCTTCGGTGTCTATTTCGGCGGTTGTTGTCGGTTCCTGCTCTTCTTTCGTTTCCTTGCAGCCGGCAAGTAATAGCATGACGACCAGGGCGCCACAGAATATGGATTTCGTTTTCATGATTAAAGTCCTAAAATTTTTCGAAGTTTTTCTTTGTCGATCTCGGCTCCCGCAAAGTCATCAAAGGCCTTTTGAGTGGCTTCAATGATATGACCGGCGATGAAAGGAGCGCCTTCCCGGGCTCCTTGCTCGGGGCTTTTTATGCAACATTCCCATTCCATGACCGCCCATACGTCGCAGCCGTATTCGGTAAGTTTGGAGAAGATCGTCTTAAAATCTATTTGACCATCGCCGGGTGAGCGATAGCGTCCCGCCCGATCACGCCAATCCGAATATCCGCCAAAAGCACCCTTCTTTCCATTAGGTTTGAATTCGGAATCCTTCACATGAAAGGCCTTGATGAATTCATGATAGTGATCGATGTATTCAATGTAATCCAGTTGTTGCAGTACAAAATGACTGGGATCGTATAGTATATTTACCGCCTTGTGATTACCCGTTGCTTCCAGGAAACGCTCAAACGTAACGCCGTCGTGGAGGTCTTCACCAGGATGAATCTCGTAACAACAGGCCACACCGTTTTCTTCGAATTCATCAAGTAATGGCAGCCAGCGTTTGGCCAGCTCTTCAAAGCCCATTTCCACAAGCCCCTCCGGCCGCTGTGGCCACGGATGGAAGGTGTGCCATAACAAGGCGCCACTAAAGGTAGCATGTGCCTGAAGTCCCAGGTGTTTGCTCGCCCGCGCGGCACTGATCACCTGATCACGGGCCCACTCGGTACGCTTTGCCGGATTGTTCTTGCAATCGTCGGGAGCAAAGTTGTCGAACATAATATCGTAGGCCGGATGCACAGCTACTAACTGTCCTTGCAGGTGAGTTGATAGTTCGGTGATTTCGAGGCCATAGCCATTGATCTTGCCTTTTAGTTCGTCACAATAGTCTTTGCTTTCTCCAGCCAGCTTGAGATCGATAAGTCGTGTTTCCCACGTAGGTATTTGAATTCCTTTGTATCCCAGGTCAGCAGCCCATTGACACAGTCCGTCCAACGAGTTGAATGGAGCGTGATTGTCCATAAACTGGGCCAGGAATACAGCAGGTCCTTTAATTGTTTTCATAACAAGTTATCCTAGTTCTTTCCAAACATTGCCATCGGCGTGACTTTCAATGGCGACTTCAATGAATTTCATGCCACGCAGGCCATCTTCAATTCCGGGAAATTCGGCAGGGTCGTGAGCCTCTCCGCGAACTGCTTTGGCAACCCCTTTATAAATATTACCCATGGCGTCGAATATCCCCTCGGGGTGTCCGGGAGGGAGTTTGGTGCCATCCAGCGAGAGTTCGGAATTATAACCATGCCCGGGTTTGAGCTCCCGTTTGGGTTGTCCTTCTTCCAATAGATACAGGTAGTTAGGGTTTTCCTGCTCCCATTTGAGTGCGGCCTTTTTCCCATAGACCGCGACCGAAAAGTTGTTTTCTTCAGCAGTAGCAATCTGACTGGCACGGAGCACTCCTTTGGTGAAGGTATCCATACGCAGTAGCACCGTACCATCAATGTCCATCTGATTGTCTTCGTACAAATGGTTGAGGTCTGCCAGAATGGATTTCACTTTCATTCCGGTCACGTATTCGATCATCTGATAGGCATGAACCCCGATATCTCCCATGCAGCAACTAATGCCCGATTTCTCCGGGTTGAGTCGCCATGTGGTTTTTCGCAGTTCCGGATCGTGGATGATGGGATTGATCCAACCCTGGTAATACTGCGCGTCTATTTTTTGAATATCGCCGATAACGCCGTCCGTTATCATTTTCTTCATTTGCCGGATCATAGGATATCCGGTGTATGTATGTGTAAGAGCAAATACTCGATTGCTCATTTTCTGAACCTCACCCAGCTCCTGCGCTTCGGCATAGGTCATGGTCATGGGCTTTTCGCAAATCACATTAAATCCATTTTCCAGGAGTTGTTTGGCCATGGGAAAATGAAGAAAATTGGGCGTTAGCACTGATACGACCTGAATACGCTCGTCCTGCGGAAGTTTCGATTCGGCTGCGATCATGGCATCCAGATCGGCGTAAATGCGATCCGTAGGGATGCCTATTTCTTCAGCAAATTTTATACTTTCTTCATGGACTACGTTAAAGACGCCTCCGGTAAGTTGGTAGGCATCGTACATGCTCGCTGCTACCCGGTGAAGCACACCGATCAACGAATCTCCACCGCCACCCAGGACACCCCATTTTATTTTTTTACTCATTTATTCCGTGTATTCTATTTTTTCGTTTTTAAACAGTAAAGCGAAGATAATGAAAACGACAGCCGCGAATATCGCAGGGAAGATCCAAATGGATTTCCATGCGTGTACACCTTCACTAACAAGATTAGCATCAGTCACTTTTCCCGCCACGTAAAAACCGACGAGCATTCCCACGCCATAGGTTGCCAATGTGATGAGCCCCTGTGCGGCGCTTTTTACTTTTTCACCGGCTTTGCTATCCGTATATATTTGACCGGATACAAAGAAGAAGTCATAACAAATTCCGTGTAGTACAATTCCCATAATTAACATGAAGAATAGTTCACCTGCATTTCCGTACGAGAATAAGAGATATCGAACGGCCCATGCCAGCATACCTACAAGGATGGTTTTCTTGAAGCCATATTTCTTAAAGAAGAACGGGAGGAGCAACATGAAAAGCACTTCGGAAATCTGTCCGGCAGAAGCCCATGCCGTGGAGTTCTCAACTCCGCTTTCCGTTAGGAATGGACTAAGGTTTTGATAGTAAAATGCCAGCGGGATACAAATCAAGACGGAGGAAAGGAAAAAGACCAGGAAATTTCGGTCTTTCAAAAGCTTAAGCGCTTCCAGGCCCAGAATATCCGAAATGCTCACTTTTTCTCCCTTGGTTGTCTTTGGAGGAGTCTTTGGAAGGAGGAAACTGAATATCCCCAGTATTCCGGAGGCGACCGCCGTCATTAGGAATGTGTTGGACAGCATTCCCTGCTGAATATTTTCCATGGAATCCCATTTGAAGGCGAAACTGATAAGCAGTCCAGCGACTATCCAGCCTACGGTACCCCATACCCTTATGAATGGAAACTGCTTGGCAGGATCACTCATTTGATTGAAAGAAACCGAATTCACCAACGCCAGAGTAGGCATGTACGCTATCATATACCCGAGAACATAAGGGTAGAAAACATTAAAGTCTGTAGACTGAGACATTTGATACATGAGTACCGCTCCAATTAGATGCAGCACCCCCAAAATTCTCTCAGCATTGAAAAATCGGTCCGCTATGAGCCCTATAATAAAGGGAGCAATTATGGCGCCCCAGGATTGGGTAGAATAGGCCATGGCGGTTTCACCTCCACTGGCCGATAGGTTGTTGCCCAGAAAAGTACCCATGGTCACAAACCAGCCTCCCCAAATGAAGAATTCGAGGAACATCATAAAAGAAAGTTGAAAGCGAGTGATTGATCTCATAATACTTTTATTGAAGGTTACTTGCTGCTTTTATAAGGAGGTCGCGAGTTGCTTTTATCCCAGTAGGTTCATCCAGGGTCTCACTTTCATATTCAACACCAATGTGCCCTGTATATCCGGCCTCTTTCACAATCTGGACCATACGGTAGTAGTCTAGCTTCTCTTCATCGCCATTGGCATCAAAACTGTACGCTTTGGCGCTCACTGCTTTGGCCCGGGGCATTAGTATTCTAAGACCCGCGTAGTAATCCGGGAACTCTTCTTCACATTCCCCCCAGCGCTCACCACCGGCACGTTTTATACACCAGTTTCCAAAATCGGGAAGTGTGCCACAATTCTCCATATTCACCCCGTTAATAGCTTCCATGACCAGAGGGGCATTGGATGATAACCACCCGTGGTTCTCGGCCAGCACATTGATGTTTTTAGTGGCCGCATATTCCGACAGTTTCTTCAATCCGTCCTGAACTGTAGTAAGCCATTCCTGTGGGTCATTAGTTCCAAAGGTGTTTACACGTATGGCATGTCCGCCCAGTTCAGCCGTGGCATCGACCCATTTTTTATGATTCTCTACAGCCTCATTTCTGGCCGCTTCGTCCGGGTCTGCAAGATCGCCTTCGCCATCTACCATGATAAGAACACAAGCCACCCCATGCTCTTCCTGTTGTGCCTTCAAGGAGTCAACTACGGCATCCAATCCGTATTCCTCAATCTGTTTGTTGTATAGCTGAGATACATACTCAACAGCATCAAACCCCAACTCTTTGGCATCTGCCGCGAACTCAAAGGGTTTGGCATCTTCGGCCTTATACCGTCGGTGCAGCGACCATTGAGCCAGGGAGAGTTTAAAGAAAGGTTCGGTATCAACTGTCGTGGCTGTTTCGGTGTCCGTTTCATCGGAGGCCGAATCGCCTTCGGGTTTGTCCTTACAGGCCGTTATGGCCAGGCAGGTAGCTAGGAACAGAAGGGTTGCTTTTTTCATTATATGTGAAGAGTTAAAAGGTGTAATTAGTTAGTAATAGACTCCTAAGGTAAATTTTTTTTGAAAGCAATTGTAGCAGATCAATATTCCTTTGCGAATTTGATTGACGAAATCGTTTTCGGTTTGGGATATTATTCTTTTAAGAATCGATTGTTGTAAAATCGGAAAAAAAACGGGACATTAGACGTTAGCTTCATAGGTATCCTGTTGAGGGGATTCTATGTGAGCATTCAGAAAATTACATTCACATTAAACTAGCAACTATAATGGCTAACCCAAATGAAATGTACGACGCCATTGTCGTAGGTTCCGGAATTAGCGGCGGATGGGCCGCTAAAGAACTGTGCGAAAATGGCTTGAAAACATTGGTCCTCGAACGAGGCCGCATGATCGAGCATGTCAAGGATTATCATACTATGAATATGGATCCTTGGGATTTTAAGTACAAAGGAGAACTCCCCGTAGAAGAAAAAGCCAAACAACTTAAGCAAGCCCGTACCGGTTATACCGTAGATGAGGCTCACAGGCATTTCTTCGTTAATGACCTGGATCACCCTTATAACGAAACCAAGCGTTTCGACTGGATGCGTGGCTATCACGTAGGGGGTCGTTCCCTGGTTTGGGGAAGACAAAGCTATCGCCTGAGCGATATCGACTTTGAAGCCAACAAGAAAGAAGGAGTCGCTGTCGACTGGCCGGTGCGCTACGACGACATTGCTCCCTGGTATGACAAGGTGGAAGAATTCATCGGTGTAAGCGGAGAGGCCTTAGGACTACCTCAGTTACCCGATGGCAAATTCTGTCCGCCCATGGACCTCAACTGTGCCGAGGAAGACCTAAAAGGAAAAATTGCCGAGAATTATGACGACGGAAGGGTCCTCACTATTGGTCGTACTGCCCATATAACGGGAACAGGAACTTTTGAAGGACGCTCAGCCTGCCAATATCGAAACCGATGTATGCGGGGATGCCCCTTTGGAGGCTACTTCAGTAGTAATTCTTCGACACTTCCTGCTGCCGAGAGGACAGGAAACCTTACCCTTCGACCTAATTCGATTGTGAAACAGGTGAACTACGACCCTGCCACCGGTAAGGCGAGTGGAGTGACTATTATAGATGCCGAGACCAACGAGGAGATCGTATTTAACTCCAAAGTGGTCTTTTTGTGTGCTTCGGCGATTGCCAGTGCAGCTATCTTAATGCAGTCGAAAAGCGATCGCTTCCCGAATGGAATGGGGAACGATAGCGGAGAACTGGGTCATAATATCATGGACCACCATTTCAAAGCGGGAGCAACCGCCGCGGTACCTGGATTCGAAGACAAACATTTTAAGGGTCGCCGTCCAAACGGTATTTATATCCCGCGTTTCAGAAATGTGGGAGGTGTGACCGATCAGAAGAATTTTAAAAGAGGATACGGATATCAGGGAGGCGCCAGCCGAAGTAAGTATGAAGAACTCATCGCTGAGTTGGCATACGGACCCGATTTGAAGCATGCCATAACCAAACCGGGTGGCTGGAGAATGGTGTTACTGGGCTTTGGTGAATGCCTGCCCTATCACGAGAACAAAATGACCCTGGATTACGATAAACTCGACAAATGGGGCCTTCCTACGGTAACCTTCGACGCCGAGTGGAAGGAGAATGAGTGGGAAATGCGCAAGGATATGGTGCAACAAGCCATCGATATGTTGGAGATGGCCGGATATACCGATATTCAGCCGTGGGACGATCCCGGAGCTCCCGGATTGGGAATTCACGAAATGGGAACAGCCCGAATGGGACGTGATCCGAAGACTTCAGTGCTTAACGGAAATAACCAGGTTCATGCCGTACCTAATGTTTATGTGACTGACGGGGCCTTTATGACCTCTGCCAGTTGCGTGAATCCGTCACTAACGTATATGGCCTTTAGTGCCAGAGCTGCTAACCATGCGGCGCAACAACTTAAAAACGAAGCCTAATGGATAGAAGACAAGCCTTACGAAATATAGGGATGGGAGCCGGACTCCTGGTTGCCACCCCCACCGTGTTAAGCATACTTCAAAGCTGCACCAGTGAGCCTGAGTTCATCCCGGTATTCCTTACCAAAGGAGAAGGTCATGCCCTTAGAAGAACAGTAGATCTCATCATTCCATCGGATGATGCCGTTCCCGGAGCGGTAGATGTAGGTGTACACAGTTTTATCGATCAGTTTTGGAATGAGGTACTGGAAGAGGAAGATCAGGCGTTCGTGCGCAAAGGATTTGCTCTTTTCGCCGATTCATTCCGTGGCCAGTACGAGAAAGAACTGGAGGCCGGGAAACCTGAAGAATTTGAAGCCATGCTTTCCGAGTATCTTCCAAGAACCAAGGAGGCCGAAAGAGCCATTGGAGAGAAAATGGGAGAGTTTTATCAGGCGTTTGAAGAGGATCCCAGCGCGGAACCGGATCCAAATGCGGCGATTGCATCTCTTTTGATGGCAATTCGTGGAATGACCAGTTGGGGATGGAAGGAAAGCGAGGAAATAGGAAAGAACGTATTGTGGTACGATCCTGTTCCCGGTGTGTACAATGGTTGTGTCCCGTTGAATGAAGCGGGTAACGGAAACGCCATGGCTCTGTAAAACGAACATCATGAAACGCAGACAATTTATTCAAAAGGGAGCCTTAACGGGTTCCCTTTTTGCTATGGGAGGAGCGGCTCTTGGAGCAGAAGCCCTTTCCTCTCCCACACCTGACACCTCAACGAAAAGTACGTTCAATCTTAAATATGCACCCCATGACGGGATGTTTAAGGCTCATGCCGGCGATTCAGTGGTAGTGCAGTTAAAGTTCATGGCAGAGCAGGGATTCACTGCTTTCGAAGACAATGAAATGAAGAACCGCCCTGTTTCTCTTCAGAAAGAGATGGCGACCACCATGGAGCATCTGGGCATTGAGATGGGCGTATTTGTAGCTCATAAGATCTATTGGAAGGAACCCAATCTGGCCAGTGGTAAAAAAGAATGGCGGGAGGAGTTCCTGAACGATATCAGGGACTCTGTGGAGGTTGCGAAACGAGTCAATGCCACCTGGATGACGGTAGTGCCGGGCCATGTGGACCTCCGACTCAACATCGCATATCAAACTGCCAATGTGATTGAAACATTAAAACAGGCAAGTGCAATCCTGGAGCCTCACGGACTTGTTATGGTTTTGGAACCACTTAATTTCAGGAATCATCCGGGGTTGTTTCTTACGGAGTCACCACAGGCATACGAAATATGCAAAGCTGTAGACAGTCCTTCGTGTAAGATTCTCTTCGATATCTACCATCAACAGATCCAGGAAGGAAATCTAATACCGAATATAGAAGCCTGCTGGGATGAGATCGCCTATTTTCAGATTGGAGATAACCCAGGACGCAACGAACCTACCACCGGGGAGATCAACTACAAGAATGTTTTCAAATACATTCACAGCCGTGGATTCGACGGAATCATGGGGATGGAACATGGAAATTCCTTACCCGGAATCGAAGGAGAACTACGGGTCATAGAGGCCTACAAAGAGGTAGACGACTTTCTGTAAAGAGGCTGGACTATTACTATTCTACAATGAACTTTCCTTGCATGGTCCCGATATGACCCGGGAAGCTGCACACAAAGTCGTACGTACCGGCCGCCGGGGCATCAAAAGTGATAGAGGTAGACTGACCACCACCAATCATCTTGGTATTTGCAATCACAGCAGCACCACCATCGGGAATCCAGTCATTGTCCTTTCCTGCAGTGGATGCTGCGAGTCCGAATTCGGTGATAGAGGTACCTTGCTTCAAAAGAACAAAGTTGTGACCCATGACTAACAGATCCAGTTTCCCTGTATGACGCAAGGTGAGTGTCACCTTTTGTCCGGCTTTCACCTTAATCTCTTTTTTGTCGAATTGCATGAGATCGTTCCCGGCCAGGGCGACGTTGACCTCGTTGCTTTCTTCTTTCTTGGTGGTACTGTCGGAAGTACCAATTTTAATGGATTCTTTCTCTTCTTCCTTTTTCTTTTCACCGCCGCAGCTAATTAGAAACGCAGCTGAAAGACAGATAACGAGGTACTTTTTAAATGTCATGAGTTTTTATTTATTGGTTAAAAATTCCAGCGTACGGCTTTCGTTGTAGTAAATGGCGTTCGATTTATGAAATCCCACATGACCGCCGTACTTAGGGGTTTCAAGATAGATATTTTTCGAATGCGATGCCAATTCAAACGGGAAGCAATTTTCAGAAAGAAAACTGTCATTCCTTGCATTCAGCAATAGCAGTGGGACGGTCACCCTTGGAAGAAAGATCCCGCTGCTGCATTTCGCATAGTAGTCATCCGCATCGGTGAATCCGTGAGCCGGCGCTGTATACAGATCGTCAAAACTTCGAATAGAGCGCACATGTTTCAGATTCTTAATGTCCAGTTGCTCCGGAAACCGCTTTGCCTTTTCCTTGAATTTTCGGCGCATACTGGCCATGAACACTTTGCGATAGGCCCAATTGTCCCACTCATTAAGGCGTTCCAGAGACTGTTTCAGGTCGAGTGGAGAAGATATGGCAACTGCTTTGGAGATTTGCTTCGGAAAATCCGATCGTTCACCCAGGTACTTCATTGCGAGGTTACCGCCCAGGCTGAAACCGACCAGCGCGATTTCGTGATAGCGGTCCTTTTCAAGTATTTGTAATAGAACTTCGTGGAGATCATCTGTCTTTCCCGCGTTGTATGACTGTAATTTATTATTGGGATAACCGCTACACCCGCGATAGTTGACAGCGGCTATATCCCAGCCTTTGGCGACCAATATCCTTCCTACACCTTTAATGTAGGTGCGTTGCGCATTGCCTTCCAATCCGTGTAACAAGACAACCAGTCTTGTAGCTTTAGGGCTTGCATACGACCAGTCAAGGTCTATGAAATCCCCGTCCTGCAAAATAAGTGCTTCCCGTTCCTGAATGAGCTTGGGCATCGGACGGATCTTGGCTGAATACACAGTGGAGAAGTGACCATTATTAAACGGCCAGTCGGGTCGATACGTACTGGATACCAAGGGCATGTTAGCAGTTGAATTCAGAATTAAAATTAGAGGAAATCTATGAATTTCGAAACTGTCAATTTTCAACAAGAGATGCTAAAATATTCACAAAATCTTTTTTGAAACGATTGTTTCAGTATATTTGTACCGAGCATTTCAAAATACCATGCCCAGAACAGAAGTTTTTGATAGAGAAGTTGTGTTGGAGAAAGCCAAGGATGTTTTTTGGTTGAAGGGCTATAATGGTACCTCTATGCAGGATCTGGTTGATGCCACCGGACTCAACCGAAGCAGTATCTATAATTCTTTCGGCAGCAAGATGGAGCTCTATAAAGGAGTGCTTCATCACTATCAAAAAGAGAGCGGTGAATTGTTTTGTCAGGCTTCTTCCAAGGCAGACGGGCCACTTGATAACATTCGTATGATCTTTCTGGAGTTGCTTTCAGGCATCTTGCAGGATACTGAGGGCAAGGGTTGCCTGGCGATCAACTGCACTACCGAAATGGCCAACAGGGATGCCAATCTGGAGCATTGGGTTGCCCGGAACAGGGAAGGAGTGGTTGAACATTTCAGAGAACTGATCGAAGCGGGACAGAAAGCAGATGAGATCAACAAGAATAAAGACAGCGAAGAATTGGCGCAGTATCTGGTCACCGCATTTCAGGGATTACGAGTAACCGGAACTTCTATGAAAGACAAAAAGAAGTTGCTTACCATAATTGACAATACACTGAGCGTCTTACATTAAAATTTTTTTGAATCAATTTGGAACGATCATTTCAATATATTAACAATAACATAAACAAAAATTAATAATCATGGGAAAATTAGAAAACAAAGTAGTTGTAGTGACAGGCGGAAATTCGGGAATTGGACTGGCGGCCGTCCAGGAGTTCCTCAATGAAGGAGCCAAAGTGGTCTTTTCAGGCCGAAGACAAGAAGCATTGGACGAAGTTAGTTCAAGCCTGCAAGGAGACTTTAAGGCGGTTTTAGCCGATCAGTCCAAACTGGACGACAACAAGAGACTTATTGACGAGGCCGTAGCCACCTACGGTAAGATAGATGTAGTATTTGCCAATGCCGGTGTGGCACAATTCGCCCCATCCGATCAGATTAATGAAGCCTTTTTCGATAATCAGTTTGACACCAATATCAAAGGCCCTGCCTTCCTGGTGAAAGAAGCGATACCGAATCTGAACGACGGAGCCAGCATTATTTTCAATACATCTATTGTCCACCAAAAAGGATTCGAAGGAGCCTCGGTGTACAGTGCCACAAAAGGAGCCCTTCGCGCTTATGCCCGGGTATTGACCACGGAATTGGCCCCTCGCGGTATTCGTGTGAATTCCATTGCTCCAGGACCCATTGAGACCCCTATCTACAATAAGATGGAGGGAATGACCCAGGAACAGGTTCAGGAAATGGGAGGTCACTTTGCACAGGGCGTGCCGCTAAAGCGTTTCGGACGTTCTCTGGAAGTAGCCAAAGCGGTTACTTTTTTAGCGAGTGACGAAGCCAGCTATGTTAACGGAATCGAGCTCGAAGTGGATGGTGGAATGAGCCAGATATAAGTATCAAATCATATGAGAAAAAACACTCCTTCGGGGGTGTTTTTGTATTTTTACCCTCCAAAAATTGCACTATGTACCTAAAGGAATTTGAAATACGATGGAGTGATGTGGATGCCAACCGACATTTGCGCAACAGTGCCTACGTCGATTTTATGAGTCACACCCGAATGAGCTTTTTAAGCGATAACGGAATAGGTCAAAAAGAGTTTGCCGAGTTTAACGTAGGGCCTGTCGCCTTATATGAGCACATGTACTATTTCAAAGAAGTGTTTCCCGGAAAACCGGTCCGGGTTTCCTTACAGTTGAAAGGGATTGCCGAAGACGGCAGGTATTTTGAGTTCCTGCATAATTTCTACGATAGCGAAGGACGTAATTTTGCCCGCTGTGAAATGCTGGGGGGATGGATTGACCTTACCGCACGTAAAATTGTCGGGCTTCCGGAGCCATTTCTCAAGGTAATGAACAGCCTCGGCAAATCGGAAGATTTTGAATTACTCACGCGAGAGAACACAAAACGTTTTAGTCAGAGACCTAAGGACCTTTAATGGGTTTTAGCCGGCCCTGGCTTCGGTTTTCGGGTAGAAAGGAAGACACCGAGGAAAATAAGTCCGGCGGCCAGCAGGCGTAATGGGGTGATCGTGTCAGCTCCGACAAGTACGGCAAACGCCCCCGCCAATACGGGTTGTAAGTAAATGAAGGCCCCAATTGTAGACGGACTCAATTGTTTCAGTGCATAGATATTGAAGAGATAGGTGAGGAAGGTCGTTCCCACGACGACAAATGCCATTTTCCAAATAGAGTCGAACGAAAGACTTTCCCAGGCCACGTCCATAAATTCGGTTAGTCCTATCGGAATATTCATAAACACCGCAAACAGGAAGAAGAACTTCATCAGTGTTAATGAGCTGTACTTAGCCACCAAAGGTTTTACGATGATCAGATAAATGGAATAGGATGTCGCATTGATTATGAAAAGCGTATTTCCCAGGGGAATATTGGGCGCATTGGGTTGAGATTTCACTCCGAAAAGGATAAGCACGAGAGCGCCCACCAGGCCAATCGCGATTCCAATGGACTTTATCCAGGTAATGCGTTCTTTCAGAAAAACAGCCGTAAGTACCAGAAGTAATACCGGAGAAAGGGTAATCACCACCGAACTGTTGATAGGTGTAGAAAGGCTGAGTCCTTTGAAAAACATGGTCATATTGAGCATCATCCCGAAAAAGGCACAAGCAATGATGCGCAACCAGTCCCTTCGGTCCACCTTTTCCGAAGGATAAAAAATGCTGAGTATCCAGAACAGGATTGCCGCTCCCAAAACACGGAGCAGAATAAAACCATAGGCTCCTATAACATCGGGCATAAGGCCTTTGGCGATGGTATGGTTTACCCCGTAAATGGCGCTGGCAGCAAAAGCAGCTAACAAGGCAAGGGCCCGCAGGTTCATTCGCTAGAGGGATGCTTTGGCCGCTTCGACCACTTTTTTGCTGTTGCCTATAAAGATGGCGTCTCCGTTAATGATCACAGGGCGCTTTAGGAAGGTATAGTGATCCAGGATAAGCTCCCGGTAATCACTTTCTTTCAAATCCTTATCCCCGAGGTTTCGTTGTCGAAACAGCATAGCTCTTCGGCTAAAAAGGGATTCATAGCTCCCGGCCAGAGACTTCATGTGATCTAACTGATCGGCCGTAATGGCTTCGTTCTTGATATCCTGCTGAACAAAATCTTCGGGTAGTTGAAGCTCGTTCATTATGCGAATGCAAGTATTGCAGGACGAAAGGAAATAAATCTTTTTCATGTGGTGTGTTAGGGGTTACTGAATGGCCAAATAGGATGCGGCTTCTTTGATTGGGATCAGGACCTCAACAGGCCCTTGTGAATATGGCGCTATGTCATAAGGATTATACCATAGGACAATGTAATTCTTCGTTAAACCGATGGCATCGGGTAAATGAAACGTTTCGTTCTCGAAGGAGAATCCGGTTGCATTAATTGTATCTTCGGCTTGAATGCCAAATGTATTCCTGAACCAGTTTTCTGCGAACTGAGAGAATTCATCAATGTCTTTGAACAACTCATCATGGCTAAGGGCTTCCCCTGTTTTGCGATCGAGGTTTAAGTAATAGTTGCTCGAATAGCCGTGGGCTCCTCCGGTATACATGAATTGGTTTGCGAGCAAACTGATAAGATCATCGGAAACGTAGGATTCCACAACATTGATACGGGCTGTGTATTCCGAATCGAGATCCGGAAACTCCTCCTTGTCTTCCTGATATCCGAGAATAAAAGCTTCCATAGCCTGCTGAATGGTTTGCCCTTTTGGCGGGTCGTCTTCTCCTAAATACAGCGTGGCACAAACGGTTTCGACAATCTGTTCATTGATGGCGGATGCAATGGTTTCATCGCCTGTGGCAACCGTGTAGTTGATAGCAACTTCCGGACAGGGAGTGTCGTCACACATGTCGAGATCACCTTCCGAAATACTCATTTCATCCAGGTGCAATGGAACAACTTCTTCTTTACACCCCGATACTATGATACTTAAAATTAAAAGAATTGAAAACGTGCGATTCATGGTATAAAAGTACGATAGATTACGTTGGTGTACAACGGCTCCGATTACAAAAAACAAAGGGCCGCTCAATGAGCAGCCCTATGGTTCAATCTAAGCCAAAAAGTTAATTCTTGATGAACTTTTTGCTACCTGTCACGGAAGATCCGTTTGACAGGATAAGTTGATACAAACCGGAAGAAAGATTGCTAACATCAATAACATTCGTTTCTGCCTCAACCGGCTGACTCAAAAGTACACGCCCCTGCATGTCAATTATGCGAAGCTCGGAACCCGGATTGAGGTTGCCGGCAAGATTTAATTGATTTGTTGCAGGATTCGGATATAATATGGCATCATTGAAGGCAACATCAGCTACAGAAAGTGCCTGGTCTGGTAATTCTACCAATGGACCGCCTGCTTCGAGAGCCACCCAAAGACCAAAGGCCGGGCCGTCGCTGTTCACGGAAGGATCCAGAAACCCAGAGGCAACAACCGTAATAGCTGCCCCGTCCAGACCTAAGGTGGAGAGTGGTGCACCGTAGGTGGCGACAGTGGCTGTTCCGGTTTCGTCCCGAACATCAATGATGTAATCTACTGTTGGAAGCTCCAAATAACCCTGGAACTCGGTATACGAAATATCATCCACGATGGTGCCGGCACCTACGCCCGTTTCAACTACATCCACAGTAGGGGCATCGGTGGAGCCATGGTGTACAAGTACATCAGTATTCGCCGGATCGTTTGCTATTTCACGCCCCATGTCATACACCTCCAATCCAAACGGAGGAGCGGGGTCATAACCGGTGGCACTCACGATACCGTCCGCCACGACCACATAGGTTTCGTTACGACCCAGGGTAACCGGGAAGGTGGCGATCGCATCTGCCGAACTCGTACTGTTCGAGGGAGCGATTGCGATAGGTACTTCAATACTCGATGGAAAGTCGATAAACGGAGTTGCTGTTCTAAAGGTAAAGTCATCCACAGCCAAAGCGTCATTAATGTAAACATCGACGACCTCGGCAGCCAGATCGGCGGAGTTGTGGATTACCTGCACGCGGGCAGTAGAAACAGGAAGTGCTACCAGGTCTCCTCCGGTGGGCAGGGCTGCCCAAATTCCGAAGGCAGGACCATCACTGTTTACAGAAGGATCCAGGAATCCGGAGGCTACTGCTACCACTGCTGCCCCGTCAAGTCCGAGTGTTGCAAGTGGTGCTTCATAAGCGGCAACAGTTACTGTCCCGGTTTCATCGCGTACCTCAATGGCGTAGTCGGCGGTGGGCAGTTCCAGATATCCCTGGAATTCGCTATACGCGAGATCATCTACTATGGTTCCGGCACCGGCACCTACCTCAACAACATCTACAGTAGGAGCATCGGTGGATCCGTGGTGAACCAGTACATCGGTATTGGTGGGATCGGTTGCTGCCTCGCGACCCATATCGTATACTTCAAGCGTGAAGGCCGTCGCGGGATCATATCCGGAGGCACTCACAATTCCGTCGGCCACTACTACATAGGTTTCATCAACTGCCAGGGCTACCGGGAAGTTGGCGATGGCATCGGCAGAGCTCGTACTATTGGCAGGAGCGATAGCAATATCAACAGTTACGCCCGCATTGAAGTCAATGAACGGAGTAGCGGTTCTGAAAGCAAAGTTATCAAGCGCGAGTACATCGTCCAGATAAACATCTACTTCAGCAGCGGCAAGATCGGCAGAGTTGTGAATAATTTGAACTCGAGCTGTCGAAGTCGGCAATTCAACGAGATCACCACCGGATGGCAGTGCTACCCAAACACCAAAACCGGGACCGTCTGAGTTTTGTGTCGGATCCAGGAATCCGGATGCAACAGCTGTGACACCGAGACCTGCGACACCCAGATCGCCGATGGGCAGATCGTAAGCGGCGACAGTCACAGTTCCGGTTTCGTTGCGAATTTCGATGTTGTAGTTGATGCCCGGGAGTTCCAGATAGGAACTTCTAAAGTCGGTATAGTCGAGGTTATTGGCAATAAGTCCAATACCAATTCCGGTTTCGAGCACATCCACGCGCGGAGCGTCTGTAGATCCGTGATGAATCAGCACATCCGCGTTGGCAGGATTGTTTGAGGTTTCCCGGGCGCCTTCAAAGATCTCCAGGGTAAAGGGTTGCGCGGGGTTATAGCCAGATGCACTAACGATTCCATCGGCCACTACGGCATAGGTTTCGTTACGTTGTAAGGTAAGTGGGAAGGTTGCGATTGCATCGGCTACACTTGTACTATTTCCAGGAGCTACGGCAATATCGATTCCCACACTTGACGGGAAGTCGAGATATGGAGTAGCTGTTCTGAAGGCAAAATCGTCAATGGCAAGTGCTCCGTCGAGGTATACGTCCACTTCTTCAGCGGCAAGGTCGGCGGAGTTGTGAATTACCTGAACACGAGCGACAGAAATCGGTAGCTCTACAAGGTCACCTCCGGTGGGTAGAGCGACCCAGATTCCAAAAGCAGGTCCGTTGGAGTTTTGAGACGGATCCAGAAATCCTGAGGCAACCGCTACGGCGGCGGCTCCATCCAGACCTAATGTCGCTGCAGGAAGCTCGTAGGCCCCTACGGTCACGGTTCCGGTTTGATCGCGAACTTCAATCGCGTAGTCTGCCGTGGGCAGTTCCAAATAGCCATCAAAACCGGCATAGTCAAGGTTATCTACAATCGTTCCGGCACCGACTCCTACTTCTACAACGTCTACGATTGGGGCATCGGTAGCACCATGGTGAACCAGGACATCT
>CAZTLE010000063.1:0-19611 GCA_964614415.1 uncultured Aureitalea sp.
ATCGGTAATAAGTAAGTCCGCAAAGAATCCCAAAAAATGCTAACTTAACTCATAATCTGAGCTGTACAAGACGGTCAGGTACATGTAAGGCAAAATCTATACAATAGAGATGAAAGTACTGATTACAGGAGGTACGGGAATGATAGGAAGTACAATTCTAGAATTGTGTCTTCAGTCGGACCAAATTTCAGAAATAATCTCCTTGGTTAGAAAGACAAAATCCGGCGATGGCCACGCCAGGCTAACCACGATAGTTATTGAGGATTTTAAAACCTACGATAACAAGACAACGTTATTCAGTAACATTGATACCGCCTTCTTTTGCCTTGGCGTTTATACAGGACAGGTTTCAAAAGAACTATTTAAAGAAATTACCGTAGACTATGCCGTAAACTTTGCTAAAACCTTGAAAGCGCAAAGCCCCAACGCACGGCTTTGTTTGTTAAGTGGTGCCGGCGCCGATCGCACGGAAAAGAGTAAAGCCGCATTTGCCAAATACAAGGGCATGGCGGAAAACCAAATTGTTGAAAGCGGATTGGATTTCTATACTTTTAGACCGGGCTATATTTATCCGGTAAAGCCAAGGAAAGAGCCAAATGTGATGTACCGCATTATGAGAGCATTCTATCCAATAATTAAGTTATTTGGAGACAACGCGAGTATCAAGTCTACCGATTTGGCAGAAGCCATGTTTCATGTTGGGGTTAATGGTGCAGATCAGGAAATTTTAGAAAACAAGGATATATTGAAGTGTTTAGTTCAGAAGCCATAAAAAAGAAATGAAGCATAGTGTTATAACCGGATACTATTACCAATGAACATTGTGCCATCATTTCCTGTGGTAGCATTTCTTACATCAAAAACTGAAATCACAAAACAATGAGCAACCAAAACAACATCACTCCTAAAAAGATGATCACGACCCTGACATTTATTCACCTCAGCTTTGTAAGTATGTTGGTCATTTTTGCTGCGGCCATTTACATCATAGGAGAAGAATGGCTGTTCAATTTCGGATCGATGGATTTTGGATTTCCCTACTTCGTCCCTATTGCCGCTATTGCCGGGCTTATTCTAAGTGACTTTCTTTTTAAGAAACTACTCAAAGCCCTGGAATCCAAAAATGGGCTCCTCGGGAAACTAAGGGGATATCAATCGGCTGTCCTGGTAAAATACGCACTAATTGAGGGTCCGGCACTCTTAGCTGTAATCTCAGCTTTTATGAGTGGCAATCTGGCGTATCTGGCTATTGGTGCACTATTGATCTTCTATTTTGTGCTTCAGAGGCCCACCATGCTCAAAGTTGGAAGCGATTTAAAATTGTCCGGAGAACTCAAAAGCCAGTTTGAAAAGCAGGATGAACCCATTTGACACGACGGCCGCGCATAAATACGCATTCTGATGTTTATCTTTCTCCGAAAACTGTAACACTTCCAAAAAGAAACAGTCCTTCAATAAACTAATCACCTTGAAGACCCACCTCATTTATGTCCTGTTAGGACTCAGTACTGCATTATTCTCTTGCACCACCCAACCCAAAGCCGAAACAGCCATTATCACCGGAAAAGTAGATGTCAACTGGTCGAATACAATGAAACTGTCGAACGGAGCCATTACCTTAACGGATTCCTGGATTGACAGACTCAATGTAGGAGATTCTATTATCGATCTCCAGGCCGATGGCAGCTTCAAAATAAAGCTATCCCTTGAAAAACCTGATTTTTACAGTCTCTCTCATGAACTAAGTCAGGTGGATATATTTCTCTCCCCGAGCGATTCCCTGTATATCGACTTTACTTCGGAAACCCTTTTCTCAGGCACCGGAGCGATGATAAACGACCACCTGCGCTCGTTGAGAGGAATCATTAATTCAAACAGAAGGTACATTAACGGCATAGAATTTTTTGATCAGCCCACCGGCACAACCGACGCCATTTTAGATTCCCTCAAGTCGGTATATCTGGATGCGCATAAAAAATTCAAAGAAAGTAATCCGGTCGATCCCATTTTCGAGGAGAAAGCACTGGCTGATATCACCTACAGAACAAAACTCTATGAATTAGCGCACCCCGGACAATACAATCAGCGCACCAAAGAAATGCTTCCTGTACAAGAGACCTACTTTGAAGATGTTGTACAGGGAAGTTTTAATAATCCCTCCCTTTTAAAATCACTGGATTACGTGCTGTTTCTGGACGGGTATCTGGATGTACAATCGGCGGGTGACTACAAATTCGGTTCCTTCTATGACAAACCGATAGAAAAGATCCATCCCAAGTACAGAGCAATACAACAACTGGATGCTCATCAGGAGATCAAGGACCATTTATTCCATGAGCACCTCAACAAGAGCATTGACAACTACGGTATCACCTATCTTGAGGATTTACTTCCAAGTTTTAAGGAAGATTGCAAGAATCCCGAATTCATACGACGGATCGAAGAACGGGTTGATGCAGCCAGGGAAAGAAGACAGGAACCGAGCGAGATCAAAATCTACAAGACGGTTGATAATATAGAGCTTGAAGCCCATATCTTCTATCCCGAGGACTTCAAAGAAGGCGATAAAAGGCCCGCCTATTTGTTTTTCCACGGTGGTGGCTGGGCCCTGGGAATACCGGAATGGGGATACAAAAACTGCAAAAACTATAGTTCCAAAGGCATGGTGGCCATTTCGTTCGAGTATCGTTTGGTAGACATCCACGATTCCAATATTCAGGATTGTATACGCGATGCCAAATCTGCCATTTCATGGACACGGCAGCAGGCTGAATCTCTGGGAATTGATCCTGACAAGATCGTGGCTGCGGGCTTTTCCGCAGGTGGGCATTTGGCAGCGAGTACGGCTATTATAAAGGAGTTTAACGAAGCTATCGATGCTGAATTCAGCCCGAAACCCAATGCCATCGTAGTTCACTCGGCATCCTATAATACAACAAAAAGCGACTGGTTTGCCAGTCAGTCAAACCAAAAACCGGAATCCATTTCGACCTTTCATAATCTGGATAAAGATTTGGTTCCGTCCATTTTCTTCCATGGCACGGATGACCATTTAGCCCCTATTAGCGAGTTTACGGAATTTAGAGACAAAATGGATGCGTTGGGCAATGATTATGAGTACAAGATATTTGAGAACGTAGGCCATTTCTTCAATGATCCCGCAGCCCGGGAAGAAGTAGGTAGACTAACCGATGCTTTCTTTGTGAAATTGGGGTATATAGCGCAATAATCAATTCACAGAACAATAATTGTCATAAGCACTCTACTCCCATTGAGTGCTTTTTTATTTACGCCGTTGAAAAATAAATAGGTATTTTTATAGGCACTAATTATGGGTTGAAAACTACTTGATATAAGGCTTTATGACCAAACCTCAATCACCTACCGTAGAATGTCAGATGATGATTCGAAAACCCGTTTCGGACGTATTTCAGGCATTTACAGACCCTGAGTTGACCACTAAGTTTTGGTTCACTAAATCAAGTGGAAAACTTGAAAAGGGTAAAACCATTTCCTGGGAATGGGAAATGTATGGAGTCGCGGCAGACATAAAGGTGGTTGAGCTTATACCCAATGAGAAAATAACCATAGAATGGGACGATCCTGCTACTACCGTGAACTTCGAGTTTTCGGAAATATCCAAAGATGCCACCTATGTTGTGATCAAAAATTATGGATTCCATCAAACCGGTAATGACCTTATCGAAGCCATAAAGAATAATACAGGTGGATTCACAACAGTTTTAGATGGGTTAAAAGCATATCTCGAGTTTGGAATAGAATTGAATCTGGTGAGAGATAAGTTCCCACAAATCGGACAGAAATGAAAATCAAAGAAATACCAAATAACAATAAACAATATACCAATATATCCATATCCGCTATGAGGAATCTACTATCCCTGTTGATATTTTGCATTTTGACAACCCTTGTCAATGCGCAACCTGTTGATGCCGACTACGTCCGTGAACACTATTCCAAGGCTACCTACCAAATTCCGATGCGGGATGGTGCCAAACTATATACCATTGTCTATACCCCGAAGGATACGTCCAGTGAGTATCCGATATTACTGAATCGTACCTGTTACAACGCCTCTCGCTATGATGACTTCAAGGCCATAAGACAGCCATCGGGCTATTTGGTACGGGATAAGTACATAGTGGTATACCAGGATGTCCGGGGCAGATATATGTCTGAAGGCAAGTTTACTACCATGACTCCGAATATTCCGGGGAATGATCCGAAGAACAAAGAAGATATCGATGAAAGTTCAGATACGTATGACACCATAGATTGGCTCCTTAAAAATGTGAAAAACAACAATGGAAAAGTGGGTATGTTCGGAATTTCCTATCCCGGCTTCTATACTGCGGCCGGTATCCCCGATGCGCATCCGGCCTTAAAGGCATCTTCACCTCAAGCTCCGATCTCCGATTTCTTCTTTGATGATTTTTATCACCAGGGAGCGTTCCTGCAGAGCTACGTGGGTGCCTATGCCGTGTTCGGATATCAAAAGGATTCCCTCACCAAACAACCCTGGTATACGGAAGAACTCATGCGTTTGTATGCAAATCCTCCTAAGGATGGGTACGCCTTTCACTTACAACAGGGCCCATTAAAGAACATCACGGAGAAATATCACCACGACAACTTTTTCTGGAAAGAAGTGACTGAACACACTACTTATGATGAATTCTGGCAGAAACGCAGCATTCTGCCACACCTTAAAAATGTAAATCACGCTGTGATGACCGTGGGCGGGTGGTTTGATGCAGAGGATCTGTACGGACCGCTAAACATTTATAAAACCATTGAGAAGACCAGCCCAAAGAGTGAAAACACTATCGTAATGGGCCCCTGGGCGCATGGAGGATGGGCAAGAGAAGCCGGTAAAACTGTCCATAATCACATTTACTTTGGAGACAGTATTTCCACCTTCTATCAGCGGAACATAGAGCGTAATTTTTTCGCCCATCATCTTAAGGGGAAAAAGATCGAAAAACTGCCCGAAGCTTATATGTTCGACACGGGAGCTAAAAGTTGGAGGACCTTCGACGTTTGGCCCCCTGTGGACATCCCAAAAGTGAAGCTATATTTTGGTGAAAATGGCAAATTAGGAGTGAACACTCCACTTAATGAAGATGCGGTTTTTGAATATGTGAGCGATCCTGCAAAACCGGTGCCTTACACTTCAGAAACGGAAGGGCTCACCTTTACGCCCAGAAAGTTTATGAGTGATGATCAGCGACATAACTCGAGACGGCCCGATGTTCTTACCTTCGTTTCAGATGAGCTGACAGATAATGTGCTACTTGCCGGTGAGATCATTGCCAAATTAAAGGTTTCCATGACCGGAACCGATGCCGATTTTATCGTCAAACTTATAGATGAATATCCGTTGGATCACCCTAACTACGATCATAATCCCGATAACATAATAATGGGAGGATATCAACAGCTGGTGCGTTCCGAAGTAATACGCGGACGATTTCGGAACAGTTTTGAAAAACCGGAACCCTTCGAACCCAATACCATTACCGACGTAAATATTGTATTGCAAGATATCCTCCATACCTTCAAGAAGGGGCATCGCATCGTGATCCAGGTGCAGAGCACATGGTTCCCTTATATAGATCGCAATCCGCAGAAATATGTGGAGAATATTTTTGAAGCCAACGAGGAGGATTTTATTAAATCTACCATTCGCGTGTACGGAAATTCGGTGATTGAAGTGGGCAATCAATTAAAGCCTATTAAATACTAAGCCCAAAGAAAAACAATGAAAAAAATTCTGGTAGCCCTGGCCGTTTTCGGCTCCTTCTTAGGCTTTTCTCAAGATTATGAATTAAGAGTAACACCCTATGTGAATTGTAAGATCATTTACGCGGATGGCACGTCAGAAGAGGGACTTCTGAGACTGGCAAGTTCGGCCTACAAGCCTCAGTTTAAAAAAGACGAAAATGATACGTCAAGAAAGATTGACTATGAATTGGTTGATCGAATAATTAGCAATCCAAACACCGAAAATGAACGGGTTTTTCAGTACGTAAACCATAACTACTCCAAATTCAAGTTGTTTGCTGAGTTAATTTACGAGGATGTTTTTCAGATATACATAAGCTTGACTGATTCTGATGAACTTTTTTATTTAGACTTTGATCGACGCAGTATGGGCGAAAGAATGGCGCAGGCAAGATTTGAAGGGAATTCAGAGTTCACTGAACGCCTCAAAACTTCGGACACCCTAACCCTGCCCAATGGGAAAGAGATGGTCCTTCCCATGAGATATACCTATTATTACGGTGTAAATTATGGTGTGGCCTTTGGGACGGCGCCAAGATTAAATTATTACCTATCAAAAGTAGGAGATGATAAAATGTACAGGGTAGAAAAGAACAAGCGCTTTCTCAAAAAGGCAAAGGAACTTATTAACGATTGCCCCCACATGATAAATGTCTTGGAACAAGACGAGCTTAGGGTATCCGAATTACCAAAGTTCATCGAGTACTATAAGGATGCTTGTAACGACGTAGACGACAGCAAGGACTAATATACCCTACTACGGTTGGTCAGGTGTTCTAAAAGACCGCACATGGCCTAAATCTTCACAAAACCTTACCATTTGCGCATATCATAAAAGTGTACTTTTAGCGGCAACACTAATTGTAAACCATTGTTATGAATATTCTAAAAAAGAATGTCGCGCTGCTCCTGTTCTGTTTTTCAGTTTCACTTTTGAACGCGCAGTATGAAGTGAAGCCGGAAGAAGGATACACGCCTCAAATAGGAATCATGGTAAATATGCTTGAAGACATCAAGAATCGAATTACGGATATGACACAAAATTTGAATCAAGAAGAAGTAGATTTCCGGTTCGATGAGCAAGCCAACAGCATAGGGGCTTTAATTATGCATATGGTCGCCACAGAAGCCTACTACCAGGTGCAAACTTTGGAAGGGCGGCCCTGGACCGAAGAGGAAGCCGTATACTGGGCTATGGCAGAGAATTTAAATGATAAGGAGCGAGAAGAATTTCAAGGAAAACCCATCTCCTACTACCTGGATGCCTGGAATGAGATTCGTAAAAAAACACTCGAAGGACTTAAAGAAAAAGATGATGCGTGGTTCGCATCCAACGTAGAAGATTCCATAAATTACCACTGGGTTTGGTTTCATGTGCTCGAACACTCTGCAAATCATATGGGACAAATAGCCCTCGTGAAAAACAGATTGCCGGAATAATTGCCAACCAGGAGCATAGGACATGAATAAACTTGTTGTCATACTATTTACCCTTTTACTTCAATCGGTTAGTGCTCAGGTTGAAAATGATGTTTCGATATTCCACCGCCTGTTGATCGTCAACTCCAATGACGAACTCATGGTGGTCAAAATAGCCAATACCGACTTTTGGGTAACCCCCGGACTTTATCAAACCGAAAACATGACAATAAGAAAGGGGTTGGACAGCATTGCTGCTACCTATGGAGTTGAAATAGAAAGACCTAAACTGAACGGGGTTTTCTTGTTGAAAAGAGATTTGAATGGAAAAAGATCAACCTCCCTGCGCAATGTTTACAGGGTGAAAACAAAATCCGTGACACCTAAAACACCAAACGGAATTGAGGAAATAAGATGGCTTTCAACTGAAGAAGCGATGGAACTCATTACTTTTCCTCATATCAACGCAATGGTTGATAAAATTATGAACAGTCCCAACGAAATTTGGTGTGGGACCCTGCTTCAATTCAAGGAAAATGAAGTTTGGAGAGCCAAAATACTGGAAGAGTTCTATTCCCTGTAGATTGGAAATGAAATGAAAAAGTCAATTGTATTCTTATTGGGTTGCCTTCTGTCGGCTTGGGTACTTGACGCTCATCCGGGTATCGGTATAGTCATGGATAATGAAGGCAATGTATTCTATACAGACCTAGTACATGTCTGGAAAATTTCTCCTGAAGGAGAACAAACGATAGCCGTGAGAAATGTTCATACCCATGAATTATATCTCGATGCAAACGGAGACCTGTATGGTGAACACGAGTGGTACGAAGGAGAGGCCACCGACAAATGGGGCAACTATGTATGGTGCCTCAGTAAAGACGGTGCGTTCGAAAAGGTTATTCCGGATGTTGAAGGTTTTTTGGATAATACCACCCTGGTAAGAGATCCTGACGGGAATACTTATTGGGCAAAAAAGTCGGGCAATGGTGAAATTCTCATGAAACAGATGCCGGACGAAACCAATATCACGGCCTCATCTCATGAGTTCAAAGACATCCGATGGATGCACGTTTCCAAATATGACAACAATCTCTACGTGGTTGACCATTTAACGCTTAAAAAAGTCTCGCCTTCAGGCGTGGTGGAGATCGTAGCCAGTGAATTGAAGGAAGATGGTCTCCGGTTTTCCAGGGTTGACGACCGTCACTATGTTTTCGGCGTGTGGACAGACAGCACAAGCGATGTCTACGTGGCCCTGTATGGAGCAGGTAAGGTGATAAAAATAAATTCCAACGGTGAAAAATCGACAGTTTTCGAATCCGATAGAGGCTGGTCACCCTGCGGAGGAATGATTGCCGCAGATGGCACTATGTGGATCATGGAATTCTCTCGCAGAAATAAGACCCGTGTCACCAAGGTGGTTCCCAACGATGAGAATATCGTATATGGCGATTGATCTTAAGCATGATAGAATCGAGAATACGAACATCAACTGGCTGTAATACTTAAAACAGTGTAACCGATCCCGATTTCCAATCGTCAAAGGCAAAATTTAGCAATCGGATCATGAAGAAATCACTTTTCTTAGTTTCAGCCATCACAATACTACAATTTGGCACATTCAAGGTAGATGCTCAACAGAAAACGCAGCCTGCCTCTCTTTTTTCCAGAATAGATAACTACCTGACCGCCGGTACCGAGAATGGCTTTTCCGGAGCGATTGCGGTTATACGGAATGGCGAAGTTATTATCAACAAAGGCTATGGGCTGGCTAATAAGGACACACGAGTTCCCAATAGTCCAAATACCATTTTTGACATTGGTTCCAATACCAAACAATTTACCGCCGCTGCTATTTTAAAACTGGTTGAGCTGGGAAAGCTAAGTCTGGATGATCCGTTAAGCAAGTATTTCAGCGAGCTACCATCAGAAAAAACAGGCATTACAATCCACCAACTATTGACTCATTCGGCCGGGTTTTCGGAGTCCATCGGAAGAGACTTCGACGAAATCTCTCAAGAGGAATTTTTTAAACAACTCTTCTTGAGCGAATTGCTGTTTGAGCCCGGTACTATGTATTCATACTCGAATACCGGTTACAGCATACTTGGCAGGATCATAGAACTAGCCTCCGGCCTGTCCTATGAATCCTTCTTGAGCGAGTATCTCTTTGCTCCGGCCGGAATGAAACAGACAGGGTATCTTCTACCAAAATGGGAAATGAGAAATATGGCGCGGGGGTACAACCGAAATGTACTGGAAATGGATCCGCCGATAACACGCTATCAGGAAGCAGGAGACCTAACCTGGCATTTAAAAGCAAACGGTGGTATTAATGCTACACAAAATGATATGCTACTTTGGTATAAAGCATTAAAGACAAATGTGATCTTATCACCGGAATCATTTAAAAAAATAAGCACACCCCATGTGTTAGCTCCCAGCGGAAGGTTTAGTTATGGTTATGGATGGGGAGTTAAGAACTCGGAAGCCAATACCCTGAGACTATCGCATAACGGCTCCAACGGCACATATTCACATTCGATCATTTGGTATCCTGAGAAAGATATCTTTATAGTATATGCCACTAATGCCAATAGTTCAGAAGTAGAATACCTTGGGCATGAAGTTGAAAAATTAATTCAGGACGAGAGCTATACTCCTGAGCCTATCAGGAATAATGTGTACTCCTACACGATGGAATATATAAAACAATATACTCCGGATACCTCGAATAACCTTATTGCGCTGCTTCGGGAAAATTATCCGGATGAATTCTCAAACTCCCGGTTATTCAATGTCATGGGCAATGTCCTGTTGAGGCTAGATAAAGAATTGAACTGGGCACTTGAACTTTTTAAACTGAATGTACAGCGCTATCCCGAGGACGGTAATCTTTGGGACTCCCTGGGTGAAGGCTATTTGGCTAACGATCTAAAGGAAGCGGCTATCGAAAGTTTTGAAAAGGCCATTGAACTGGGGTATAAGGATTCACAAGAAAAGTTGGCCGAATTAAAGAAGGAATAGAACGGCTTCTATCACCCGTGCAATTATAGGCCACAGACCAGTGGTCTTTAGAATATGCGTAATCAATATAGCCCCTGATGGGGCTTTTTTTGTTAGCAAACTCAGGAAATAAAAGCGTATTTTTAGTCAAACTTTCCCGACGTGAAAAAAATCAATGCCGACAGGGTTATAAGCGTTTCGGCAATACTTTTAAGTGTTGCTACGCTGGCTATGATATTCTATCAAACCAGCCTGACCCGTAAAGAACAAAAGGCATCGGTCATGCCTAGCCTTGAAATTGGGTACAGTACCAAAGGCAGTGGTGACAACATGAAAGAATCAATATGGGTTTCAAACAGAGGATTAGGTCCCGCTTTTATTGAAGAAGTGCGAATAATTGATAACAATAAAACGATCGAAACCGATCCCTACGGTTTTCTGTCCGAGATCCAAACTGGAGATAGAGTGAGCTATTTTGACCGACTCTACCAGGGGAAGATCATCCCGGCTAACGATGGCCTCACGACCTATGAAAAGGTCACCGATTCCACTTCGCAAATTATTCTTCGCAACTCTTTTAAATTTCCCTATGGCGTGAATTCAACAACTACAAATACACAAGATGCCGCCGTAATTGAAATCATATACAAAAGCGTGTACGGCGATACATGGAAAATACGATCGGACCAGACGACTCCGATTAAACTGGACTAGTCACAATTAACCCTCAAACATTCGCTTCAAAACAAATGGCCGGAACTCGATCTTATTACCTACCGCTGCTTTTGTTGGGTTTCCTTTTCAGTCTGTGCACAAGAGCCCAAACGACAATTGAAAAAAGCGACGGAAACTGGACCTTAATCGTCAATAACGAGCCATTCGCAGTTAAGGGTATAACCTTTGGATACACGGAAGATGTCGAGAACTACAGCCAACATTTTAAGAATCTAAGATCCATGGGGGTCAATACCATCCGAATATGGGCGACAGATGAAAATACTTCTGAACTGCTGGATGTGGCCCATACTTATGGAATTAAGGTGATGGTAGGGATCTGGATGCGGCATGGCCGACCCGGAATGGAAGCCGACGACAGTTTTAACTACCTGGAAGACAATAGTGGCATGGAAGACATGTACAATAACGCCATTAGCGTGGTGGAGTCTTACAAAGATCATCCGGCCCTTCTGATGTGGGGTATTGGCAACGAGGTATATTTAAACACGGCTACCGATGATGAGAAGGAGGCCTATTCCAAATTACTGGAAAAGATATGTGCCGACATCAAAACATTGGACAATAATCACCCGATTGCCTCGGTGGAGGCATGGACCTTTGGACTGGACTGGTGGGAGAAACTGGTGCCTTCTCTTGACATCTACGGTATAAACTGCTATGGTCCCGGTGCTGATCTGCTCCAGGACGAGATTGATAAAAAAGGGATTGAAAAACCCTATGTGATCACGGAATTTGGTGTCACCGGCGAATGGGACGCTCAGGAGGATACAAATGGTATTAAAATTGAACCCGATGACAATCAAAAATATGAGGCAATAGCTTCCGGCTATCACCAATGGATCAAAGACAAGCCCTCATGTCTTGGCGTCTATATTTTTCACTATGCGGATGGTGATCAATTCATCGCTCCCTGGTTATTCACGCATTATCGGGGAATGTATCGTCCGCAATACTGGGCTGTTAGAAAGGCCTATTCGGGCAAAGATCCGATTAATCGGGTACCTGAAGTCAAGAATTTCCAACTGCCGGATAACGAGATAAACAGCGGCGAATGGGTCCCGGTGTCTCTATCCGTAACAGATACGGAGCAAGAAACGCTTGCCGTATCATTTCGCTACAATCAGAGAACCGGTAGCAGGAAGCGAAGAGATCAACTACTACCCCTTCCCACCCGAGGGAATATTCAGGAGGGATTTGAAATTCAACTCCCGCAGGAACATGGCGCGATCAAGGTGTATGTCAATGTAAATGACACCTACGGCAATGTGGGCATCGCCTCGACCTCCATAAAAGTTATAGACGAAGAAAGGCGATCGCAAAAATTTCTGGTTCCAAAAGCCAGTCTGCCGTTTTATGTGTACAAGGATGGCACTGAAACACCCTATATATCATCGGCACACATGGGAAATTATGAGGCCATAGCAGTAGATTTAGATCATCGGGATGAGGTGTACTCGGGAACGTCTTCCCTGAAAATTACCTATGGCGCCCGAAAGGACTGGTATGGCGTAGGCTTTGTCGACCCTCCGAACGACTGGGGAGACATACTTGGAGGATACGATCTGTCCGGTGCTAAAACATTTAGTTTTTGGGCGAAAGCCGACGATAATGTAAAAGCTACCATTGGCTTTGGACTCATCGATTCGGACAAACCCTTCCCGGATACGGCGAAAAAGTCGGTGGAAGTTTCTTTGTCCACCAAGTGGAAAAAATACAAGATCAATCTAAAGAGATTGGACATGAGCTGTATTCGGTCCGGCCTGGTCGTCTTTTCCAGCAGCAAGGGCTTTCCGCACAACATATATCTGGACGATGTGGTCTTTGAGTAGGACTGAGACAGAGCACGCCCATTCTTCAAACTTCTGTCCTTATACCTCACACCTGCCTACCAAAGGCACACCTCACACCCCATACCTCATACCTCATACCTCATACCTCATACCTCATACCTATTAAAACCATTAAATAACTATCTTTATTCAAAGCTCGTACTTACGAAGTAATGGAAGAAAAACCAAGGCTTTCCAGATTAACTGCGATTATAACACAATTACAATCCAAGCGTATTGTCACAGCAAAATACCTGGCGGAGCGGCACAATGTAAGTGTACGCACCATTTACCGGGACATTCGCGCACTGGAAAAATCAGGAATACCTATAGTTACCGAGGAAGGCCGGGGCTATTCGCTCATGGAAGGATATGACCTCCCCCCTCCTGTACTTTTTACTGAAGACGAGGCCAATGCGCTTATCACAGTTGAGCAACTGGTGCTTAGGAATAAGGATCAGTCGCTGGTAGAAAACGTTTCCAGTGCCCTGGAAAAAATAAAAGCCATCTTACGATATTCTCAAAAGGGTAATGCAGATTTGTTGGCGGAACGCGTCTATTTCGGGGGAAGTGACGGAGCTAAGAAGACAAGTAACAACTTGATGAAGATTCAGTCCGCCATTATCCATTTTAAGGTGATGACCGTAGAATACCTTTCCTCACAGCAGAAGCGATCCAAAAGGGATATTGAGCCATTTGCCATTTACAGTATCAACGGAAATTTTCTGCTCATTGCTTTTTGCCGATTGCGCGAGGACTTCAGGGTATTCAGAATAGATTTCATCGAATCACTAACCCTACAAGATGAGGCATTTACACCCCATGACATGACCATGGAGCGGTTTTTTGACGAGTATATAAAAAACCAGAAACACCCCTGACATACCGCTGTCACAACTCCGTTTTATGTTTGCACCGTATTAATCGTAAAACACCAAAAAATGGAAATCGTTAAAACCGTAACATTATCATTATCAGCTCTTTTGTTGCTCTTTGTTGGTCTTATGAGGCTAAGCAACCCGGTAAAGGCCTATTTGAAGAATTCCGGCATCACCCTGACAAATGATGTCGATCTTTTGAATGAAATGAGAGGGGTGAGTGCCGTAATGCTATGCGGAGGGATCATCGCCGGACTTGGAATTATTGTTCCGGAGTTAACCTTTACTTCTCACGTAGTTGCTGTACTTATTTTTCTTGGGTTCGCTCTGGGAAGACTGATTAGCATGGGCGTTGATAGAAAACCGAACAAACAAATAATTCAAGGTATTGTGTTTGAACTGGTGTTGGGCGCGGCAAATGCGTTTTGTCTTGTCAATGTACTACTATAAGAGTTCAGGTCAGAAAACAAAGGCTTGAGAAGTTAGCTCCGGGGGGCTTTATATCGTTTTATGAGGTACCATGTCACGATTCCCGGTACTATCACTGTTTGCCATAGAAAGAACAACAACTGCTCCCAGCCGCCCAAAGCAATTTCCTCACCTTGAACAACGAAGAGCGAATCTCCCAAAGGACCGGCAGAAAAAAGGACAATGCTAACCACAATCCACCCAAAATGCAATCCCAATGGCGCATAGAGCGATTTGGTCTTCGCGAAGGCATAGGCAAACATCCAGCCACCGGCTCCGGTTAGCAGAAATATATAGATCATTGGTATAAGACCTCTACCAAACATATCGTAGCTGAACCAATGATATATGCCGAAGGCTATAGCGCTTAGAATACATCCCTTAACAATACCTGTTTTCCTAATTAGAATGTACAGAATCGCTCCACGAAATATCAGCTCTTCAAAAAGCGCGGCTTTGAACGTCCACCAAACACCTTTAAGGGCATCCCAAATTCCGTATTCGGGATTTTGAACATAATCGATTTCCTTAAAATAAGACTGCCCCAGAAGATTTACGGTGCAAAAAGCGGCCATTAGCAATAAACCTATGAAGAATTCTTTCAACCGTCGGCTCGTGGGCTTTATTCCCAGGGCTGTTATGTGCTCTTTGAAAAACAGCCACAGCAACAACCAGGAAATAATAACAACTACTACAATACCCAACATAGTTTTACTGCATCAAATATCCGCCAAATATACCGCTTGTATTTCAATCGGATAATTACACAATAAGTCATCAGGCTACGGACTTCGTAAACCCGGACGTTATTCGGCACGCTATACTCTGAAAATTCCAACTTCAATCCTCATACCTCACACCTCACACCTATCTGCAGCAGGCAGGCCTCACACCCACAACAATTAAATAGGTATCTTTATCGGCATGTTGTACCTCACCTATGCATTTTGCAGGGACAAAATCATAGCAAGGGGAAGCGCTAAACAACCAAAACTATGACAGCAGCCGAACTTATTGGTGAAATTCTATTGCCTATATCCCTCGCCATTATCATGTTGGGAATGGGAATGGCCCTGGTTCCTCACGATTTTACCCGGATCGTACGGTATCCGAAACCGATATTGATCGGGATGACCAATCAGCTTATATTCTTACCTATCATTGGCTTCACTCTGGCGGTTGTATTTAACCTGAGCCCGGTTATGGCAGTCGGTTTAATGGTACTTGCCTCCTGCCCGGGAGGCCCAACGAGCAATTTAATAACCCAGGTTTGCAGGGGCAATATCGCCTTATCGGTTACCTTAACTGCCATCGCAAGTATCGTGAGTATAGTGACTATACCTTTTATCCTAAGTTATGCGATCGACTATTTTGGCACGGATAAAGGCGTAACTATCGAACTACCCGTACTTGATACTATTCTCCAGATCATGGTCATCACGGTGATTCCAATTTCCATTGGAATGTTGATCAGAAAGTTCAGAACGAATTTCGCGCTACGCATGGAACGTCCAATGCGCATCGCCTCTACCGTAATCTTCATTTTGGTTTTTATAGCGGTTATCGTGGCGAATAAAGACATCATAGTGCAGGCCATGAAAGAAGTGGGTCTCGTTACTTTACTACTTAACATTTTGACCATGGGCCTTGGATATCTCACAGCCAGGGTCTTCAAATTGAATCTACAAAATGCCATCTCAATAACTATTGAAAGTGGCATCCAGAACGGAACCCTGGCCATTGTGATAGTAACCACCATCCTTAACAATGTAGAAATGGGTATTCCTACCGGCGCTTATGCCATCTGGATGTTCCTAACCGGTGGAATTTTAATGTGGCAACTTGGAAAAAGAGCCACTGCCAAACAGGTCGAATCTAAATAACTAAAAAATGAACACTCCCCTCAACTATTGTTTAACTGTAATTATAGTTCTAACAGTTCTGGGTTGTAAGCAACCTGTCGAACAGCCCGAACCTCAAGAAGAACAGCGCACTTCGGTTGAAATGGTAACCAATTATGGAACTATGGTCATTGAACTGTATAACGAAGCGCCCTTACACCGAGATAATTTCATCAATCTGGCCAAACACAAGGCCTTTGACAGCCTGCTTTTTCATCGGGTCATCAATAAATTCATGATTCAGGGTGGTGATCCGGATAGTAAAAATGCGAGTCCGACAGACACTCTTGGCAACGGAGATGCCCCATATGTGGTTGATGCTGAGATCAATACAGTGCTGTTCCATCAAAAAGGAGCGCTGGCTGCCGCTCGTGACGATAATCCCGAAAAAGCTTCGAGTGCTATGCAGTTCTATATAGTACAGGGATCGGTTCAAAATGACAGTCTGCTTGACGCTGCAGAAAGATATACGAGCCAAAACAAAGCGCGCGAGTACTATGCCAATGCCCCTGAGAAACAACCCCTGCTGGATTCCATAATTGCAGCACGAAATACGGGAAAAAGAGAACGCTACTACCAATTAATGGACAGCGTGCTGAACCTTGCTTTAGCTGAAAATGACTTCACTCCCTACACCATGCCGGACGGATACCGGGAAGTGTACAAATCCGTAGGAGGTTACCCGAGACTGGATCAAAACTACACGGTTTTTGGGGTGGTTGTAGAAGGCATGGAAGTAATAGACTCCATAGCCAATGTGGAAACAAACCCCCTGGACAGACCCGTTAAGGACGTTCGAATAAAAACAGTAAGGATACTAAAATAAGGCCGGAAAATTGATTGACGACCAACGAAAGTTCATCTATGTGGAAAACCCGAAAACGGCGACCACATCGCTGAAGATGGTATTTCTCGGCGAGGAAGTTCTAATCGGATCCAGGGACCCGAGAATCGCTTCCGTAAACCATAATACACCTGCCGTCATCAAAATGAACTATCCTGAAAAATGGGAGAAGTACCTTTCTTTTGTGGTGGTTCGAAATACATGGGACCGGGCGAGATCGTTCTTTTATTTCTATCGGGGTATAGACGGCTGTAAATCGTATCAATTGATGAATTTTGACGAGTGGGTCGCCCGGGATTGCCCTCCACCCGATGAGAGTCATCTAAGTGCTCCTATGCATGCGGAAGGCCGTTTCGATGATGTTTTATGTCAATTGCGATACGTAGAAGGAGTCGACGAAGTAATTGTATTGAGAAGTTACGACCCTCTGGAAAGAAGCAAAGAGCTCCAGGCCGGATTTGATCGTATTTGTGGCATGCTAAATCTCAAAACTGAGTTAGTGCCAACATTCGGGAACAGAAACATTGCGGTAAACCATAGGTTTGCCTGGAATCACGAGACCATTGAATACCTCGGATTCAAATACAAAGAAGAGATTGAAAAGTTCAACTTTAGCCCACCGACAATCGTCAATTGACAGCATTGGCATGCGGCTCAGACACGCAGTACCTTTCAGAAAACAAAATTCTAAGAGTTAGGATCATGCGACAGGTAGAGCGCGGCAAGTCCTATGGTGATAACTATGAGGGCGATGATGGTCATGACGAACGAAATCAGCTCTATAAATCTAAAGAAAGAAAGCGCACCAACCCTCGGGCAAGTGCGCCTTCATCAATCAATCTAACACTTGAAAAAAACTAAATCTTTACTCGCCCTGTCCCAATGAAAATCCTCGTTTTCCGTCAAACTCATAGAGGTTCTCTGTTTTTATAACATCGAACCCTAAATGGTCCAATTTGGCCAGGAGGGCAACTACCTGCTCAAAATCGATCTGAGCGTAGCGTGGTTCTTTACTGTTAATATTGGCGTCGACTCCAACGAATCGGCAGCGCCAGTGATCGGTACAATATGTCTCTTTTAATCCTTCAGGATATACCTTGACACCTCTGTTGGTGATCATTTTAAGTTTCAGTTTGTAGACATCCAATTTTGAAAGCGCATCTCCCAACTCATTAGGATCGCTCTCCGGCCAGTCCAGAAATACATCCACACCAACAAGCTCCTTTTGTTCCGGTTTGCGGACATATTCGGGTATTTTAATACTACCACTTCCCCGCTCCAACATGCTTTCGGAGAGATGTTTAGGAGTTTGCCCCAGATTTGAGATCACGCGATCTGCAAATTCCCGGGTTCCTACTTTTTCCACACTTACGCCTTCCTGATAAATGTCTACGGTATGATATCCTTGCTCAAGGGTGGTGAGCCAGGCATTCCTGACTTTGTCCCCAACGGCTGTCTGACCGATATGAGCCAGCATTGACACCGCGGCATTGATAAGACCCGAAGGATTGGCAATTCCTTTTCCTGCAATATCGGGTGCCGATCCGTGAATAGCTTCAAACATCGAAACGTTCTTTCCGATATTCGCCGAACCACACATACCTACCGATCCGCCAATCTCCGCAGCAATGTCCGAGATTATATCTCCGTAGAGGTTGGGTGTTACGATAACGTCATAATTCTCAGGTTTTGCAGCCAGTCGCGCAGAACCTATATCGATAATCTGTGTTTCGTTGGCAATCTCCGGATACTCGGGCGCGATCTCATCGAAAACCTTGTGGAACAGACCATCTGTTATCTTCATGATGTTGTCCTTAACCATGCAGGTAACTTTCTTCCGTCCATAAGCCCTGGCATATTCGAATGCATAGCGAATAATACGCTCACAGCCGGGACGGGTGATCAACTTTAAACACTGATACACATCCTGTGTTTGTCTGTGCTCAATTCCCGCGTAAAGATCTTCCTCGTTCTCGCGAATAATGACCACATCCATATCCGGGTAGTGACTCGGAACATAAGGACACAAGGCCGCGACAGGCCGAACATTAGCAAACAACCCAAGGGATTTTCTCAGGGTTACATTCAAGCTTTTGTATCCCTTGCCCTGGGGCGTGGTAATAGGAGCTTTGAAAATGATCTTGTTCTCGTTAATAGCATCCCAGGCCCTGGTATCAATACCCGCCGTATTTCCGGATAAGTACATTTTTTCTCCCAACTCTATGAACTCGGGTTCAATGTTGGCACCAGCCGCCTCCAAAATGCGTAACGTAGCAACCATGATTTCGGGTCCAATCCCGTCGCCACGGATCAAGGTGCAAGGGATTGCGGATAGGTTATCGCTCATAAATTGTTTGTCTTAGAGGTTGTAATTGTCAGTGGATAGGCTTCTTCGCTGCGCGCGGTTTCTAGGTCCGCATTGATATAGCGGCAAACCCGCGGGTCTTCTCACAGCGTGTTTCCACTCGCAGAGGTCTTCTGAAAATACGGCTGCTTTGTCTGGCCGCAATTATAGCTTATCGGGATGACAGCAATGTATCAGTGGCCCGGCATGGGCGATTACGACCGCTTAAAAATGCGGGCGGATGTTTTTGGACTTGGGTGGGTCAGAGCAGATCGAGTACGCGGATTTCCTTGGGCGAGGAATCGTTGGCGGACAAACGGGATGTAGAAGTCGCTGGTGTTTCCGCGGCGGACTTTTAGGCGACCTGACAGATGTT
>CAZTLE010000064.1:0-19360 GCA_964614415.1 uncultured Aureitalea sp.
TCCGGTGACCGTAGAACGCTATGGTATCAAGGAGATCAGGAATACGGCCTCGGCCGATTTCTACGACGGTCTGGAGAACCTTAAAGGAATCGATATCAACACGAATAGTTTAACCTTTAAGTCTATTAACACCCGTGGTTTTGCCACATTTGCCAATACGCGTTTTATGCAGTTGGTCGACGGAATGGATAACTCCACTCCGGCGCTGAACTTCCCACTGGGTAACCTCGTGGGGATGGTAGAAACCGACGTACAGAGCGTGGAAGTACTGCCCGGAGCAGCTTCAGCACTTTATGGGGCAAATGCCTTCAACGGAATTTTGTTCATGCGTAGTAAGAGTCCTTTTGATTTCGAAGGTATCAGTGTTTCCTTGAAGCGCGGAATTACTTCTCAGGAGGCCATAGGCGATAACGACTACACGGATGTTGGAATTCGCGCTGCCTACAAATTCAGCGATAAATTTGCCGCCAAAGTTAATTTCGGGCTCCTTACGGGAACCGATTGGGCCGCGACAAGTGAGGAAGACCGTTTTAACAGAGGATTGGACAGAAGTGCCATCGACTATGACGGTATCAATGTATACGGAGATGAGGTAAGCACAGATATTAAAGGAGTTGCTGAGGCCTTAGTAGGTTTGGGTATCCTTCCCGCAGGTGCCGAGGCACTTGTACCTTCCGTGAATGTAAGTAGAACCGGATACAACGAGCGGGACCTTACAGATTACACAGCCGAAAGTATTAAAGCTGACTGGGGACTGTTCTATCGTCCATGGGCGAACGACTTCGAGATCGTATATCAGGGTAAAGTAGGAACCGGTACGACTATTTACCAGGGAGCTAACCGTTACACCGTAGACAACTTCTTCCAGCAACAACACAAAATTGAGTTCCGAAACAGCAACTTCTTCCTTAGAGGTTATGTAGTAGCGGACAATGCCGGAGATTCCTATGATATGGTATTTACCGGAATTAATATTAACCGTGCCTGGAAAGATGACAATACCTGGTTTGGTGAGTATGTTGGAGCTTTTGTTCAGGGAACACTTTCCGGACTATTACCCGAGCAAGCGCATGCCGTTGCACGTCAAACGGCAGATACCGGACGTTTCGAACCTGGATCTGAGGCATTCATCAATGCCTTCAACAGAAGTATCAGCGATCCGGATCTTACCACAGGATCCCGATTCCAGGATGAGTCCAAATATTATCACGTAGATGCCAACTACAACTTCAGTCATCTTTGGGATGTCGCTGAAGTTCAGGTGGGTGGATCATACAGACGTTACAGCCTGAATTCTTCAGGAACTATTTATACAGATGCCGACGGGCCTATCGACTATTCAGAATTTGGTATTTATACGCAGATTCAGAAAAAAATGCCGATTTCAGATAACGTGGACGTTAAGCTAACGGGATCCATTCGTTATGACAAGTCCGAACTGTTCGACGGATTCTTTAGTCCAAGGCTTGCCGCCGGATTTACCATAGCAGATGATCACAACATCCGGGCTTCGTTCCAAACCGGTTTCCGAAACCCGACAACACAAGACTTGTATATCGGTCTTGATGTGGGACGTGCTATCCTTGTTGGAGGTGCATCGGATAACCCTGCCCGTGACGTACGTACCTATCCACTTAGTGTGACGGGTCAAACGATCCTCGGTACTTCAAGTCCAACCATTACTCAGGATGGAACAGGAGCCTATAACAACTCATTCTTTGCGTCTTCCGTTACATCCTTTGGAGCTACCGGAGATGTAACTCAGTTGGAAGTTGCAAACTCCAATCTCGTAGAGCCGGAACAGGTAACCTCCTTCGAATTAGGATATCGTGGAAAACTGTTTAACAACAAACTGATCGTTGACTTGAGCGGTTACTATAACTCTTACAAGGACTTCCTGGCCAACGAAACGGTGGTCTCTCCATTCTACGGTGATGTAGGGCTAACACAAACATTGCCTGATGGAACGCCCCTGGCTGTAGCAGCGATCGCGAATGGTGACTTCCAGGCGTATCAAACGTATACGAATAGTGATGCCGATGTAAACTCCTTCGGAGGTGCTGTTGGTTTAACGGTACGAATTGCCGATAAGTTTGATCTTTCCGGTAACTATACATATGCTTATCTCGATTTTGATACTGAAGCAAATCCTGACTTCAGAACCAACTTCAATACACCGGAGCACAAAGTGAAGGCTTCCCTTGGAAGCTCGGAGCTGTTCAAGAACTTTGGTTTTAACGTAGCCTGGAGATGGAGTGATAACTATTTCTGGGAAGCTTCGTTTGGTGATGGTGCAGTACCTTCTTTCAGTGTTTTGGATGCGCAGCTTAACTATCGTGTTCCTAAGTTCCTGAAATCTACCTTTAAAGTGGGTGCATCCAACCTATTGCAGGATGAGTACTTTACAGCCTTCGGAACCGGACAGATCGGATCGATCTATTACGTATCATGGACAATAAATAACCTATAATAACAGCATAATTAAAAGAATATGAAAACTAAATATATATGGTCATTATTCGTGGTACTGGGGTTAGTAGCCTGTGAGACCGATGACAACACCACGACCGACGACATGACGGTGGAACTGACCGCCGGAAGCGCCGACTTCTCGAACTATATAGCCGTTGGTGCTTCGTTCACTGCCGGGTTTAGCGATGGAGCGCTGTTTATCGCGAGTCAGGAGAACTCGTTCCCAAACATCCTGTCACAACAATTCGTTGCTTTGGGAGGTTCTGAAACCTTTACTCAGCCTTTGATGAGTGATAATAACGGAGGACTTCTTTTGGGTGGAAATCAAATTGCCAACCCCAGATTGTTCTTTGACGGTGCAGGACCTGCTGTATTGCCGGCCGCTCCTACGACTGAAGTATCAGCCGTAATACCCGGACCTTATAACAATATGGGTGTGCCCGGAGCAAAGAGCTTCCATCTGTTGGCCAACGGTTACGGAAACGTTGCCGGAGTACCTGTAGGACTTGCGAATCCGTATTTTGCCCGTATGGCGTCGAATCCCAATGCGTCCATGTTGGAAGATACAGCCGCTCAAGGGCCTTCTTTCTTCACACTGTCTGAAATTGGAGGGAATGACGTACTTGGTTTTGCGACCTCGGGAGGTGCTGGAGTTGATCAAACCGGAAATCCCGACCCAACCACATACGGTCCAAATGATATTACCGATCCCACGGCGTTTCAAACTGTATTCGGGGCTTTGGTAGCGACCTTAACTGCCGGTGGAGCCGGTGGAGCGGTGACCAATGTACCTTATGTAACCAGCCTTCCGTATTTCACCACGGTACCTTACAACCCGGTACCTCTTGATGGAGCCACGGCAAATGCAGTTAATCAGGGGTATGCTGCGTATAACGGAGGATTGCTTCAGGCTGAAGCGTTAAACCTTATTACGACCGATGAGCGTGTAGCACGTACAATTGCCTTTGCTGAAGGTACGAACAACGCGGTCGTTATCGAAGACGAAGATCTTACCGATCTCTCAGGCCTGGGCCTACCGAGTCTACGTCAAACTACGGCTGAAGATCTTGTGGTACTTCCCGCAGCTTCCTTTATTGGAACGCTGGTAGGTGGTAATCCGCTGCAGGTGAATGGTGTATCAGTTCCATTAGCCGATAACTGGGTACTTACTGCTACCGAGACCCAAGCCGTGATAAACGCAACGGATGCTTACAACACTTCGATTGCGCAAATAGCTTCCGGAGCCGGTCTGGCAGTGGTAGACTTAAACTCTATCCTTGAAGAAGCATCTACCATTGGAATTGCGTTCGACGATTTCGTAATGGATACAAGTCTGGTATTCGGAGGGCTTGTAAGTCTTGATGGTATTCACCTTACCGCAAGAGGATACGCCTTAATGGCGAACAAGTTCCTGGAGGCCATTGATGCTACCTACGGATCGAATTTCATCGAAGCCGGTCAGCGCGCACGAGCCAATGACTATGTAGTGGCCTATCCTCCTACCTTGTAGCAGGATTTTGTAACAAATCATATAAAAACCCTTCCAATATGCGAAGGGTTTTTTACTTTTAAGGAACCTGGGAAATCTATGAATACCATACTTCGAATATTACTTACCGCCGTGGCGGTGATCATACTGGCCAAGGTGTTACCGGGCGTAGCTGTGAAAGGCTATGGAGCTGCGGTAATTGTGGCTGTTGTGTTGGCGCTGTTGCGCCTTTTTGTGAAACCTGTGCTCATTATACTTACACTGCCAATCACTGTGATTACGCTGGGATTGTTCTTATTGATTGTCAACGCAGTTATTATTCTCATCGCTGATGCGTTAATAAGTGGATTTGCAGTGAAGAATATCTGGTGGGCCCTGCTGTTTAGTCTGCTTCTTTCCTTCCTGCAGTCCTTACTACATTCCATACTGAAAAAAGACCGGGATTGATCTCTTTTTAGGAAATCCGAATGCTTGTCGGATAAGTAGAAAAACAGTACCTTTGCAGGCTCGAAACACCCTTTCTTTTTAGTACCTGTTTGGGCTTAGTTTTTTATTGATAACCAAGGTGTTGCGAAGACAACTATAGTAACAATGAATATTACAAAAACGGACATCGACAATTTAAACGCTGTCGTAACAGTAGAGATCTCTAAAGATGATTATTCTGAGAAGGTAGACAAGATATTGAACAACTACCGTAAGAATGCCAATATTCCCGGGTTCAGAAAAGGACATGTGCCCATGGGAATGGTTCGCAAACAGTATGGCAAAGCCGTGCTTGTGGACGAGGTGAACAAGATCCTGCAAGAGTCCTTGCATAAATTCCTTACTGAAGAGAAGCTGGATGTTCTCGGAAATCCATTACCAAAGAATGAGGCCGAAATCAATTGGGACGGAGAAGATTTTGCGTTTGAATTCGAATTGGGATTAGCTCCGGAATTCACTGTGGATCTCAAGAAGAAAGCGGTTACGCATTTCAAGATTGTGGCCGATGACGCCATGGTGGAGAATCAGATAAAGACCATTCGTAAGCAATACGGAAAACTTATCGCTAAGGACGCCGTTGAAAAGGGTGATGAGATCACCGGTACTTTCACTTCCGAAGAAAAAGAAATAAACAAGCAATCTACTTTCGAGACAGAGGCGATCAAGGGAAAGCGTCAGTTGAACGCTCTCGTGGGAGCTAAGGTGGGTGATGTAGTTACCCTTAAGACCAAAGGGCTATTTGCAGATGACCATGACAATCAGAGGCATCTTGGTGTTTCTCATGATGATGCCCACGGTCTGGATGTTGAGGTCTCATTGACGATTGAAGAAGTAAATGCCCGCGAGTTGGCGGAGATGAATCAGGACCTGTTCGATAAATTATTCGGAAAGGATGTGGTGACTTCTGAAGATGAGTTAAAAGAAAAGATCAAGGAAGATGCCGAGCGTCAGTTTGCCCAGCAGAGCGATCAGAAGCTATTGAACGATGTGGTGGAATCCCTTATTGAAAATACTAAGTTTGACCTTCCGGATGAGTTCCTGCAACGATGGCTGCAAACCACCGGGGAAGAACCTATGAGTGAAGATGATGCCAAAGCGGAGTACGAGCGCACGGAAAAAGGACTGCGGTATCAGTTGATCGAAGGTAAGTTACGTGCCGAGAATGAGATTCAGGTGACTTTCGAAGAATTGCAGGCCTATGCGAAGAACAATATTCGTATGCAAATGGCGCAGTTCGGTCAGATGAACCCAACCGAGGAAGAACTGGACGGGATTGCATCGCGCATCATGTCCAATGAAGAACAGGTACGTAGCATGACCGAGCAGCTCAATACCAATAAGATGCTACAATTCTATAAGGAAAACGCAAAGTTGAAGACTAAGGAGGTAACCTATGAGAAGTTCATCAAGGAGGCCTATCAGTAAATCAGCGATAAAATAGTTATATTTAGGCGTTGAATTTTTGTGAATTCAGCGCTTTTTTTTCTTATAAAAACAATTAAAGCAGAAGGACGTTATAAAACCTATGAATTACGGAAAAGAATTTAAAAACTTTGCTATTAAAGATCAGGGGATCAGTAGTACCTACTACGATTCCGTTATAAGCAGTATGTACCCTGTGGCGCTTACGCCTAATATTATTGAAGAGCGTCAAATGAATGCGGTGGCCATGGATGTGTTCTCACGTCTTATGATGGACCGTATCATCTTCCTGGGAACGGGAATTAACGATCAGGTGGCCAATATTGTACAGGCACAGTTGCTGTTCCTGGAAAGTACGGATGCTTCCAAGGACATTCAGATCTATATTAACTCTCCGGGAGGAAGCGTTTATGCCGGTCTCGGAATATACGATACCATGCAGTTCATCAAGCCTGATGTAGCCACAATTTGTACGGGTATGGCTGCCTCTATGGCTGCAGTACTGTTATGTGCCGGAGAAAAAGGGAAGCGAAGCGGACTCACCCACTCCCGTGTTATGATCCACCAACCAATGGGTGGAGCACAGGGCCAGGCCAGTGATATTGAAATTACTGCTCGTGAGATCATCACCCTGAAGGAAGAATTGTACAATATCATTGCGAAACATAGTGGACAGACCTATGAGAAGGTCTACGAAGATAGCGACCGTGATTACTGGATGAAGGCCGATGTGGCTCTGGAATACGGTATGATAGATGAAGTGCTTGCGCGTAGTTAAGCGTGAAGCCGGGTAATTAATAAACACGACTATGTCGAAAGAAGAACTGGAATGCTCATTTTGCGGTAGGAAAAAACCGGAAACCAACTTGCTTATTGCAGGATTGGATGCGCATATTTGTGATCGATGTATCGAGCAGGCGCATGGAATTGTAGTAGAGGAAGCGCTTCATTCATCCAATAGCGAATTGAGCAAGGAGCTAATGCTGAAGAAGCCTAAAGCGATCAAGGAGTTTTTGGATGATTACATTATTGGACAGCACCATACCAAGAAGGTGATGTCTGTGGCCGTGTACAATCACTACAAGCGCCTTTTGCAGCCTAAAAGCGATGATGATATTGAAATTCAGAAAAGTAATATCATTATTGTGGGTGAGACCGGAACCGGAAAGACCCTCATTGCAAAGACTATCGCCCGAATGTTAAACGTGCCGCTGGCGATCGTAGATGCCACGGTGTTAACCGAAGCAGGGTATGTGGGAGAGGATGTTGAAAGTATTTTGACACGTTTATTGCAGGCGGCAGATTACAATGTTGAGAAAGCGCAGAATGGGATCGTTTTTATCGATGAGATCGATAAAATAGCCCGAAAGAGTGATAACCCCTCCATTACACGAGATGTAAGTGGTGAAGGTGTGCAACAGGCGTTACTAAAGCTACTGGAAGGTACCGTCGTAAATGTTCCGCCAAAGGGAGGACGTAAGCATCCGGATCAGAAGTTTATCGAGGTCAATACCGAGAACATACTGTTCATTGCCGGAGGTGCTTTCGACGGAATCGAAAGACATATTACTAAACGCCTCAATATGCAGGCGGTTGGATTTAGTGCATCGAAGAGTGAGAGCACGCTGGAAAAGGACAATCTGCTGAAGTACATAACGCCTAAAGATTTGAAGGATTTTGGATTAATCCCTGAGATCATAGGACGGTTGCCGGTGCTAACCTATATGAATCCTCTGGATAAAGGAACACTTCGTGCTATTCTCACAGAGCCCAAAAATGCCATTATTAAGCAGTACAGAAAACTCTTTGAAATGGATGGCATCGACTTCGTGATTACCGAAGAGGCCCTGGACTTTATCGTGGAGCAGGCCGTTGAGTATAAATTGGGAGCTCGGGGCCTTCGGTCCTTGTGTGAAGCAGTACTTACGGATGCTATGTACGATCTGCCCGGAGAAGAGGAAAATGAACTTCACGTAACCCGCGAATATGCGCAGGAGAAGTTGAATAAATCCACCATAAAGAAACTGAAAGCCGTGTCCTAGGAATTGGGAACCGGTATAAAATAAAGAAGCCTCCATGGGAGGCTTTTTTTTGGCTACTTCATATGTATGATCGTTCCCTGAATGAAGTTAGGGAGTTGCAATAACGGTTTTGTTCTTGGAATGAAGGATCTTTTGTTGCATCAGTTCCTTCTTGCACTTTAGCGTATATCCCGCCAGTTCCGACTGTTGTTGAACTTCGAATCCTGTTTTACAGGATGATACTGTAGCTGCCAGCGCGATAGCTATCCCCAAATAGACTATCCTTTTCATACTTCTCATTTCTTATTTACACTTCAAACGTATTAAGTAGGAAAAGGACTACCAAAATTATTAGCCTAACTTCTAAAATACTCGATAAACGGTGTAATGAGAAGGACCGTTCGGAGAGGGGTGTTCAGTTATTTGTTGAGGGAAAGCAGTTGTTCCACGTAGTCCCTTGAATTAGACAATCTGGGGACCTTGTGTTGTCCGCCCAGTTTGTCATTTTGTTTCAGCCAGTCATAGAAGAGCCGTTCCCTGCCACAATGGATAGTGGGAGCATTCAGCGTAGTATTGTTGTAGCGTTTGGCCTCATAGTCACTATTCACCTCCTGTAGGGCCTTGTCCAGCAGACGGCTGAAGTTCTCCATATTTTCAGGAGGGTTTTTGAACTCAATGACCCATTCATGAGCACCTTTTTCCTTACCATTCATAAATACCGGCCCTGCGGTATAGTCCACAATTTCGGTGCTTGTGAGACGTGCCACTTTCTTGAGAGCGGTCTCGGCATTCTCAATGATAAGTTCTTCCCCGAATACATTTATATGGTGCTTCGTTCTGCCGGTTACCCTGATCCTGTAAGGGTTCACGGAAGTAAATCGTATGGTGTCCCCAATTTTATAGCGCCAAAGCCCGGCATTGGTGGTAATTACAATGGCGTAGTTGGTATTGGTCTTTACTTCGCTAAGCGGAATGACCTTTTCCCGGGGAGTACCATAGGTATCCATCGGGATGAATTCGTAAAAGATCCCGTAATCTAACATGAGCAGTAGCTCATTGTTGTTATTCTGATCCTGAATGGCGAAAAATCCTTCAGAAGCATTGTAAATCTCATAGTACCGGAACGAATCCCGCGGTAGCAGCTTTCTGTATTGATCGACGTATGGATCGAAACTTACACCGCCGTGAAAGTAAACCTCCAGATTCGGCCAGATCTCGAACAAATGGTCCTTTCCGGTGGTTTCGATAACGTTGTTTAGCAATACCAGCATCCAGGAGGGTACTCCGGCCAGGCTGGTCACGTTTTCCTTAATGGTCTCGTCAACAATAGCCTGCATTTTGGTCTCCCAGTCGGCCATGAGCGATATTTCATTACTGGGGGTACTGCTGAACTCAGCCCAAAATGGCATGTTGTCTATTAGAATGGCGGACAGATCGCCGAAAACCGTTCCGTTTTCTTTGTAGAGCTCTTTGCTGCCTCCCAAACGAAGCCCTTTTCCAACAAACAGTTGTGCATCGGGATTGTTGTTGAGGTACATACACAGCAGGTCTTTACTGGCAGCATAGTGACAGTCCTCAAGGGATTCGCTGCTCACGGGAATGAACTTACTCTTTGAATTGGTGGTACCACTGGATTTAGCGAACCACTTGATGGGATTCGGCCAAAAGATATTGCTTTCTCCCTCTCTCGCCCGCTGTATGAGAGGCTCGTTGTCTTCGTAGGTAGTTATGGGAAGTCGCGATGCAAATTCCCGGTAGTTTTTTATCGAAGCAAAGTCGTACTTCTTACCAAGTTCGGTATTCTTGGCTTTTATCAAAAGATTGTGCAGTAATTCCTCTTGTACTTCAATAGGATACTTCAAAAAAAGCTCGATCTGATGGAAGCGCTTTTTTAGAAACCATGAGGCTATTGAGTTGACAATTGGGATCGGCATTTTTACCTATCTTTATGGGGTAAAAGTAGCAATTTTCTTTTTATGAAATTCGAGGGTGTTCTCACTAAAATGCGAACTGAAAATGGTAGTCCCATTCAGTATTACCTGGTCTTTGAAAACGACTTCCTGAATATGAACCAGTTGCTCAACAAGCGTATTTCCGTTGAGTTTGTTCGTTTTCAATGTCTTAACTGTGGCCGTGACCGGAAGATCTACCGGCAGGGATACTGCTATGACTGTTTTTACGAAGTCCCGCAAGTAGGAGAATGGGTAATCCGCCCTGAGCTTAGTACAGCCCATTTGGATAAGGAAGACCGCGACCTTGAATACGAAAAAAAGATGCAATTGCAGCCACATATCGTATACCTTGCCAATAGCAGCAATGTAAAAGTAGGAGTGACCCGAAAATCACAGGTGCCAACTCGTTGGATCGATCAGGGGGCTCACGAAGCCATTGAGATCGTAGAAGTGCCCAACCGATACCTCGCCGGAATCACAGAAGTATCTCTTAAAGACCATGTGAGCGATAAGACCAATTGGCGAAATATGCTCAAAAATGATGTAAAGGACGAAAACCTGGTGGAGTGGCGGGATAAATTAAAGGATCATATTCCCGAAGAAGCTTCCGAATACTTCCTTACCAACAATACCGAAACAAATCTGGAGTTTCCGGTGTTGTCATATCCTGAAAAGCCTAAGAGCCTTAACTTAGGCAAAACACCTTCCTACGAGGGAGTTTTAAAGGGAGTAAAGGGACAGTATCTCATCTTTGAGGACCAAACGGTGTTCAATGTGCGTGCAAATGAAGGCTATGTGGTATCGATCGTGGTTAACCCGCAAGGAAGCGAATCCCCTGCACAGTAGAAATCAGAATCAGAACAATTCCTATCAGGCGGTATAATTTGGTTTTATCGCCCTGTTGCTTTTGTTTCATTTTATTGCTCCATCGGGCGTAAAAATAGAGCGTCAACACCTTGCCGATAAATACCCCCACGAAGAACAATACCAGTACCAGAACAGGACTCATGTCCGACAAACTTAACAGATACCGGCTCGTTAGCGTAATGGCGAGGATCCAAAAAAGAAGCACGGGTGGGTTGAGAGCGGCCAGAACAAAACCCGTCAAGATCTTTGGGTTTTTCCGTCTTCGTTCCCTGGTGCGTTTAAGGCATATTTTTATGGCATTCGGGAACAGGAAGAACAATCCTACTATAAAGAAGATCCCAATGAACAAGCCCTGGAGCCATGGATTCATTTCAAAAAAACCGGAAAGCATGGTACTGTTGCACAAGGACAGGAATGCTAAGAGCACTTCTCCAAGTCCGGCCCCATAGGCGATGATCATTCCTTTGGAAAGTGATTCTTTTGCGGTCGTTGTAATCACTGCGATGTTAGAGGCGCCCAGGGGAGCGGCTCCAATGATTGCCAGGGTGATACCTACAAGGACGTAGAGAAATTCCATGCACCCTTAGTAGAGACGGAATCAAATTACTTACACAACGCGGGACTATTTAGCGACCCGATCGGGGCATCATAACATCTTCAAATCAGACTAATTATTATTATCCGTGCTGTCCTTTTTCTTCTTTTTAAAGAGTCCGCCGAAAATATCTTTGATGACATCGGTGGTTTGTTGCGTAGTCGTACTGTCATTTTTTACAGAAGTCGAGTCTTTGGCAGAACCCCCTCCAATGAGGTCTTCCAGTATATTAATACCCTTGTCCTGCAACTCTTCCTTTTGTTTGTCGATGATCTTTTGGGTGAGCTGACCTACGGCAGATTCCGTATTTACATTTACCGCAGGATTTGTGATAGTTCCCGAAACACCAATAGGTATGGCTACGGTCATTTCCTCGGCGTCCTTCGGATCCAACTTCTGAAGTAAGCGCGTCACTTCGCTTCCCATTAAACGGGCAGGGACATCAACACTGGCGTTGTAGTCCATGGTTTTATCCAGGCCATGACGGCCACTTACCCGGACCTTGACATCTTCCACTTCAAACTCGAAGGGTGCGACCTCAATATTTCCATTGTCGAACGTGAGTGCTGTTCCCACATCCTGTAAGCTCAACTGATTGATGCGAAGGAAAGGTAACTGCTGATCCAATTGTGACAATACCGGAGCATTTTGAGCATTGATCTCAGCTGTAAGCACCTGGGCAAGGGCGTTTCCGGCCAGGGTCTTTAGATCGGGTACAAGATTGTCGTCAAGCTGTCCGCTCAATTCCAGCGTGGTGTTGAGATCGCCGTCCAATGCCTGGGCAACCGGAGCCAGGTATTTAAGGAGACTTAGCGCCTGGAAAGACGAAGCAATATCAACCTTTTGTAGGTCCAGATTCATGGAGAAGGTTGGAGTCTCGTTGAGGGTCGATACGTTTCCGGAGAATGCCACGTCCCCGCCAAAGATTTGGGACTTTACATTCTGCAGGTAAGCAGTTTCTTCCCGAACGGTAACCGTACCCGACGCCTGGTCCAGTTCCACATTGTCGTAAATCACTTTGTTGGCTGTAAAATCCAGTGTTGCGTCGAGGAAGTCGGGAATCTTGATGGCTTCTTCCGCAGATTCCGGAGACCGGGTACCGTCACTTTCGGTGGTTTCGGCAACTTCGGAAGTCATAAAATCATTCAGGTTGAAGGTTTCCGACTGCACGGCAAATCGTCCCTTCAAATCCTGTTTCGCCATGATCCAGGGAATTAGATTTTCAATATCTCCCGTAGCACTTACATCGGTGGTTCCGGTTTTGGCTTCAAAAGAATTCAGGGTAATGGTCCCAGGCTTGAAATCGGCATCGGCAACACTAATTTCAATAGGATTGTTAAAGGCCGGATCGCTGTAATTGAAATCGGTAAGTCGCGCCGTACCGGTACTTTCGATACGCTCGTACTGTTCATTCTCGATGGAACGCATATCAAAACGCGAGGTGACATCAGCCTTAAAGACACCTGTAAGATCCTGTTCGAGTTCGAGCGGCAGGACCTGCTCAATGTTGGCCAGGTTGAGCGTACCTTTCAGTGCCAAATTTACCAGAGCATTTTCAGTGAGGTTGTAAATACTACCGTTGGCCGTAAAAATCTCGTCATCAACCTTAAAAGTCACACCTCCTATGGTAAGATAAGTGTCTTTGGCCAGGCCGGTATCGTTCTTCAGGCGTGCATCAATGGAGATATTGCGCACCGCTTTGGGTAGATCGGGATACTTGAAGGATGCATTATCGCTGGCAACGTGAATGTCGAGTGTAGGAATGCGTTCTTCGTTGGCCAATCCCTTAACAGCACCGTTTACCTCAAAATTACCTGTGGTTTGTACGTCCTTGATCTCCTTCACATAGACCCTGGGAATGACCGCCAGGAAATTCTTGAAATCGGAAGATGGAGTTTCAAAGGTCACGTCCACGTTGCTACCGTCCTCCAGGACCTGAACAAATCCGTTAAAGGTTAAGGGTAGTTCATTGATTCGTGCTTCGTTCTCAAGGAAGGTGTACTTCTGATTTTCAAGGTCCATCTCAAAATCGGCGTCCAGGGCCAAAGCGTTGTCGCTCAAATATTCGATATCGTCTATCCGGAAAGTGGCGAGTGTATTTGTTTGTGTCTCCAGGGTAGAAGTCGCGGCGGACAGGTCTCCTTTGCCTTCATGGTTGAAGTCCTTCAGAAGAAAATACAACTGAGAAGCATCGTCCTGATAGCGGATTTCCGAAGATCGAATTTCATATTTCTGAAGACTGAAAGTAAAACCTTGATCTTCTGAAGTTGTTTCTTCTTCGCTACCGGCATTCTCATCTTTTTTTCCAATGTCATAGTTGGCATTCCCCAATGAATCCACCACAATATTAACAAGCGCTTCATCGAGGAGCAGGGAGCGCACATCTACCGGCTCTTCTCCACGTTTGAAAAGTTCCCGCAATCCCATGTTTAAACGCAATTCCGATCCGCTCGCCAATGTGTCCCCTTCAAAGGGCGCGTGATTAATCACACTGAAGTCTTTGATCGTCACGGCAGCATTTGGGAAGTTCTTAAACAAGCTAAGGTCCATAGCTTCCCAGGAAACGGTTGCATTCAGGTTCTTGTTGATGTTCTTTTTCAGTAGGTCTTCCAGCGTACCCTTAAACAGAAAGGGCGCCAGGAATAGTAGTAACAGGACGACACCGGTGAGAATTCCCAGTATCTTAAGTAATTTTCGGAGCATGATTATCCTTCTATAATTGTGAACTCTTCGGCTCTTTTTAAACCGAATCGCTTTCTAAGCACAAACACCGCGCCATATAACAGAGGCGTATCCAGCGCAGCTACGAGCACCTTGAAGAGAAATCCGCTCAATAACAATCCGCCGAAGATCTCCCAGGGCAGTTTTCCGAAGCTACACAATAGAAATAGAACGGTAAAAGTATCTACAAATTGGGAGGTGAAGGTTGAAAAATTGTTACGAAGCCATAAATGTTTTCCCTTGGTGAGTCGTTTCCAGAAGTGGAAAATATGGATATCTATGTACTGAGCCAGTAAGTAGGCCATCATTGAAGCGAACACCGCAACCGCCGTAGCTCCGAAAACCTGGGTGAATAGCTCGTTGCCAATGGGGCTTCCGTCAATCGCGGGAACGGCATCTGCCACATACACGATAAGCAGTGAAAAAAAGGAGGCAAAGATCCCTGTGGTAACCATCTGATTGGCTCGCTTCTTTCCGTATACTTCGCTTACGATGTCGGTAATGAGAAAGGTAAGCGGATAGGGCAGGATCCCAACCGATATTTCAAAGCGGTAAATTCCGAAGAAATCCCAGTAAAAGAACTTCTGAAATATCAAATTGGAAACCACCAGAGAGGTGATAAAAAGAGCGGCCAGGACCAGGTAAATGCGTTGCGCGAGCAGTCGGTCCTTAAGAGAAAGTTCAGTCACTATATGTACAGGAGATTAATGGGTGCGGATTAGTCTTTGAGTTTTCTTACATTCGTCTTGTCTGTTAAAAATAGGACTTTATCAAACCAATCCAAAACATATATTTCTCATTGGGTAGCAATCTCGGCAACCGTTTTGAGAATTTGCAAGAGGCGGTAGACGCTTTGTTCGACGAGGTGGGAACCATCGTTAAAGTATCTTCGGTATACCAAAGTCCGGCGCAGGGATTTGAGGGAGAGGATTTTTTGAATTGTGTGGTATGGGTGAGAAGCCGGTTTACGCCGTCCAAAATCCTTTCAAAGATCCTGCAGATCGAAAAGCAATTAGGAAGAACACGGAATCCGGGAGGATATACTTCCAGAACGATCGATATCGACATTATTTCGATAGACGGTCTTGTTAAGGAAACTAAGAAACTACGCCTCCCACACCCCGGATTGGAAAGTCGTCGTTTTGTATTACAGCCACTGGCCGAAGTAGATTCGCAGTGGGAACATCCCATTTCCGGCAAGCATGTGATCAGGTTGCTTTCGGAAACAGAAGATGACGCTCCTGTTGAGAAGCAGTCAAAATGGTTGCGCAATCCTAAGAAAGATTATGACTTTGCGCAGTTCAATTACATCGCGATCGAGGGGAACATTGGTGCGGGGAAAACCAGTCTCGCAACTCAGATATCGGAGGAGTTCAATGCCAAGTTGATCCTGGAACGATTCAAGGACAATCCTTTTTTACCGAAGTTTTATGAAGATCAGCAGCGCTATGCTTTTCCATTGGAGATGTCTTTTTTAGCCGATCGTTATCAGCAACTGCTTGAGGACATTGCTCAGTACGATCTGTTCACCGATTGCGTTGTGGCCGATTACGACGCCTACAAATCGCTCATTTTTGCAAAGATCACCCTTCAGGAAGAGGAATATAACCTGTATAAGAAGTTATTCCATTTGATGCATAAGGAACTTTCCAGGCCCGATATTTATGTGTATTTATATCAGAACACAGAGCGATTGCTTCAAAACATTAAAAAACGCGGAAGGGCTTACGAACAGAGCATCAAGGCATCGTATCTCAGGAAGATCAACGATGGATATTTGGAATATATCAAGAATCAGCATGCGGACAATATCAAGATCATTGATATTTCTGAAAAAGACTTCATAAAGAGCCGGAAGGACTACCTGTATGTGTTGAAGGAGATTATTGGGTAAGTTTAACGAACAGGTCCCAAATCACTACGCCGGCACTCACCGAAATATTCAGGGAATGTTTGGTTCCATGCTGTGGAATCTCAATGACCATATCGCTGGCTGAAACGACGTCCTGAGATACTCCTTTAATCTCATGACCAAAGATTACCGCCATTTTTTTGGATGCATTGGGTTGTACCTGTTGAAGCACGACTGCATCTTCGGTTTGCTCGACCGATGCAACCTGCACGCCTTCGTCTTTTAGTTGTTGTACCACATCCAGCGTGTTTTCGGCATATTCCCAGGTGACACTATCGGTAGCTCCAAGGGCTGTTTTCTGAATGTCCCGGTGTGGTGGAGTTGCTGTTATTCCGCAGAGATAGATCTTCTCAACGAGAAAGGCGTCTGCCGTGCGAAATACCGATCCGATATTGTTGAGGCTACGCACATTGTCCAGGACAATAATAAGAGGTGTTTTGGGTGCTTGCTTAAAATCTTCGATCGAAATCCTGTCCAGTTCGCTGTTCCTGATCTTACGGTGTTTCATACGGGTCGATTGACGTGACAAAGGTACGGCTTTTGCCAAAAGACGGAGGTCGTGGAAAAAACACCGAAATTGTTGATAAAACAGGATAACTACAAGGCTTCGGGCTTCCAAAGAAAATCACATTTTGCTACTTTAGCTAGTCCATCCCGTCCCTTTATTATGGCGAAGAAAGTGACCCCTTTAATGAAGCAATACAATACCATCAAGGCCCGGTATCCGGATGCCTTGTTGTTATTTCGCGTAGGGGACTTTTATGAAACCTTTGGAGAGGATGCGGTGAAGGCCGCCGGGATTCTGAATATCACACTCACGGCCAGAAATAATGGCGGGGATCAAACGGAACTTGCCGGATTCCCGCATCATGCATTGAATACCTACCTGCCTAAACTGGTTATCGCCGGATGCCGGGTGGCTATCTGTGATCAATTGGAAGATCCCAAGCAGACCAAGACAATCGTGAAACGTGGCGTGACCGAGCTTGTGACGCCCGGTGTGGCGCTTAATGATGATATTCTAAAGTCCAAGTCGAACAACTTCCTGGCAGCTGTTCATTTTGGCGGATCCAAAAAGGAGGAAGTGATCGGAGTGTCATTTCTTGATGTTTCTACCGGGGAATATCTCACGGCACAGGGTTCGGCCGAATATGTGGATAAGTTGCTTCAGAATTTTAGTCCTTCGGAAGTGCTTTGTTCCAAGCAGAAGCGGAAACACTTTTCTGAAACCTTCGGAGATACTTTTCATCTGTTCTATCTTGAAGATTGGGTTTTTCAGCAGGACTATGCCATGGAGGCCCTCACCAAACATTTCAAGACGAGTACATTAAAGGGATTTGGGGTTGATCACTTAACCGAAGGAATTATAGCCTCGGGCGCCGCACTCCATTATTTGGGTGAAACGCAGCACAATAAGCTGGAGCATATTACCCGCATTTCCCGCATTGCGGAAGACGAGTACGTGTGGATGGACCGGTTTACCATTCGCAACCTGGAGTTGTACCACTCCACGGCACAACAGGCTGTGACCTTGTTGGATGTGATCGATCAGACGATATCGCCCATGGGTGGCCGGTTGTTAAAACGCTGGATGGCTCTGCCGTTGAAGAATGTGGAAAAGATCCGGCTTCGGCATGAAGTGGTAAGTCACCTTTTGGAACACAGCGATTCCCTGGAAAGGATACGGACACAGATCAAGCGGATTGGGGACCTCGAAAGACTTATTTCCAAAGTGGCCACGGGTAAGATCAATCCCAGGGAGGTGGTTCAGTTGAAGAACAGCCTCGAAGCGGTAGTTCCCGTGCAGGCGTTGGCATTACAAGCAGGCAACGAATCTCTCAATTCACTGGGAGAAGCTATTGATGATTGTGAAGAGCTTCGTGCTCGTATCAAGGAAATGCTCTATGAGGAGGCTCCGGTGAATATTTTGAAAGGGAGTGCCATTGCCGAAGGATTTAATGAAGAATTGGACGAGTTGCGGCAGATTTCCACAGGTGGGAAAGAGTACCTGGATACTATGTTGGAACGGGAATCGGAACGTACGGGTATTCCATCCCTCAAGATTGCTTCCAACAATGTTTTCGGATACTACATTGAAGTCCGAAATACGCATAAAGACAAGGTTCCGGAGGAATGGATCCGCAAACAAACCCTGGTGAGTGCCGAGCGGTATATCACAGAGGAGTTAAAAGAATATGAAGCAAAAATACTGGGTGCTGAAGAAAAAACAACCCAACTGGAACAACAGTTATTCGGGGAGTTAATTCAGTGGATGTTGCCGTTTATCGGTCGGGTGCAGCAAACCGCACAAGCGGTTGCACAGTTGGACTGCTTGGGATCATTTGCGGTACAGGCTCGCGATGCGAACTACACACGGCCTTTGCTGGATGATTCCTTTGATCTGGACATCAAGGAAGGGCGTCATCCGGTCATCGAGAGGCAGTTGCCGCCGGATGCTCCGTACATTGCCAATGATGTGTTTCTGGATCGGGAGAATCAGCAGATGATCATGATCACCGGTCCTAATATGAGTGGTAAGTCGGCCATTTTACGTCAAACGGCTTTGATCGTGCTTTTGGCTCAGATGGGAAGTTTCGTTCCTGCGGGGGCGGTGCGTATGGGTTGTGTGGATAAGATCTTTACGCGGGTGGGCGCCAGCGATAATATTTCGATGGGTGAGTCGACCTTTATGGTAGAGATGAATGAAACGGCCAGTATTCTCAATAATATTTCGGAGCGCAGTCTGGTGCTGTTGGACGAGATTGGTCGGGGTACCAGCACGTATGACGGGATTTCGATCGCCTGGGCGATCAGTGAGTATTTGCATGAACATCCGTCAAGGACAAAGACCTTGTTTGCCACGCATTACCATGAGCTTAACGAGATGACTGAGACCTTCCCACGTATTAAGAACTACAATGTATCGGTGAAGGAGCTCAAGGATAATGTACTGTTCCTTCGGAAGTTGGTGCCCGGGGGTTCACATCACAGTTTTGGAATTCATGTGGCCAAGATGGCCGGGATGCCACAGGCGGTGCTACAGCGGGCCAATAAGATATTGAAACGATTGGAGAAGTCGCATTCTTCGGAGGAATTGACCGATGAAATGAAGGCTATTGGTAAGGATGAGATGCAGCTGAGTTTCTTCCAGTTGGATGATCCGTTATTGGAGGAGATCCGGGATGAGATACTGGATACGGATATTGATACACTTACTCCTGTGAGATCAAAATCTTGAGTTCCATAGATTGAATTTCCTATTTGATTCCAGTCGGTTCCATCGAACTGAAACACAGCGACTCTACCACCTGTTGAATGTACTTGACTGTTTAAATTTGCACCTACAGCAATGACATCGCCTGCACCATTCATACTAATAGCTCTTCCAAAACTTTCATTCGCTACAGCACCATAAATGGTATC
>CAZTLE010000065.1:0-19106 GCA_964614415.1 uncultured Aureitalea sp.
ACCATGCGCCGGGAAGGCTATGAGTTCCAGAGAGGGCAACCTCAGGTGATTATCAAGGAGATTGATGGGGTTAAATGCGAACCTGTTGAGGAGTTGACGATTGACCTTCCGGAGGAGGTGAGTGGACGTGCCATAGATATGGTCACCATTCGCAAAGGGGAAATGACGAGCATGGAAGCCAAAGGGGAACGAATGATCTGTCGTTTCGAGATTCCATCCCGTGGTATAATCGGGCTGCGAAATCAGTTGCTTACGGCTACTGCCGGAGAGGCGATCATGACGCACCGTTTTATGGAATATCAGCCAATAAAGGGAGGTATTCCGGAGCGTCAAAACGGGAGTCTGGTTTCTATGGAAAACGGAACTGCTATTCCCTATTCCATCGATAAGCTTCAGGAACGAGGACGTTTCTTTATCGATCCGGGAGAAGCCATTTATGAAGGACAGGTGATTGGAGAGAACTCCCGGCGAGATGATATGGTAGTCAACGTAACCAAAACCAAGAAGCTAACCAACGTACGTTCCGCAGGTGCCGATGACAAGGCCCGCATTGTTCCGGCCATCAAGTTTTCGTTGGAAGAGGCGTTGGAGTACATTCAGAAGGATGAGTATGTGGAGGTTACTCCCAACCATCTAAGGCTTAGGAAGATACTGTTAAAAGAAGTAGATAGAAAAAGAAATAAAACGGTCTGATTGGGCGTTTCATAGTCGGTTCACCGCTATGAAGGGTCTATGCCTGCTTATTTTCGTACATTTACCCCCGGTGAAAGATCTTACGGTTTAATGATTGCACTGGGTTGGATATGGTGGCCAGGCAGTTAGTTAAATGGTCGTTTTTTAGTTTATTTGTGGAGGTTTAACAATCGTCACTTCGAATAACCAGAAGAATTTATGCAATTTCTATATTTCGATCCGGGATTAGGCGCAATGATTGTCCAGGCACTGGTTGCTACAGCTGCCGGGATCTTATTGTTTTCGAAGAATGTAATGTACAAGGTAAAGACGTTCCTGGGGCTCAAGAAAGAGGAAGAGTACGATTCCATAGATATTGAAGAGCAAGATACCGAACCTCATGATGAGCAATAACCATCAGGTTCACAATGCATCATTTAGAGATCCTTCCGGCTATGTCTTCTATGAGGAAGGCACCCTTCGCCGGGCTATAAATCCTATTTATTTTAAACAGTATAGAAGCCTTACCGAAAGCGGATTCTACAAAACGCTGATTGATAAGGGGCTTCTCATATCGCATACCGAAACGTTCAATTCGGAAGACAGGATCGTCATTACCCCGGAGCCCATTCCATTTATTACCTATCCGTATGAGTGGAGTTTTGAGCAATACAAGCAGGCCGCGTTGCTGACCTTGCGCATTCAGAAATTTGCGTTATCCAAAGGCTATATTCTCAAAGACGCTTCGGCCTATAATGTTACCTTTTACAAAGGGAAACCGGTTTTTATAGATACGCTGTCTTTTGACTTTTACGAGGAAGATATGCCCTGGCGGGCCTATAAGCAATTCGTCATGCATTTCTTCGGTCCGTTGGTGCTTGCAAAATACCATGGAACCGAGATACTTAAAATGATGCAGACCCATATTGACGGCATTCCGGTTCCTCTTATATCCTCATTGCTGCCCGGAAAGACCCGTTTAAACGCCACGCTTTATACCAATGTTCATCTGCTTGCGAAGATGGAATCACGACATAGTGAGGACTATAAGGCCGAAACAAAGATTGCACGTTTATCCCGGAAGGCGCAAGACAATATTCTCAAGAGTCTGTACTCGGCAATAGTGAAGCTAAAGTTGAAAGAGGAGAGTGAATGGGGCAATTATTACAACAAGATCAATTATGATGATGAAGCCTTCGAGGCTAAGAAGAGTTTGATCAGGGAGTGGACAGCACCTCTTGGTGTACGGCGTCTTATCGACATGGGCGGGAATGACGGGACCTTTGCCCGAACAGTGTTAGACAGCGTAGAACATTGCATCGTAACGGATATTGATACCAATGCCGTGGGCTATAACTACAGGCAGATTCAACAAAACGAGGAGAAGAATATGCTTCCTTTCGTTTGCGATGTGCTGCAGCCTGCGCCCGGAATTGGCTTCGATAATACCGAACGCACTTCGCTACTGGAAAGACTTAGTGCTTATGGTCCGGATATGACAATGGCTCTGGCTTTGATCCACCATATTACGCTATCCGGAAATGTGCCATTTGAGAAATCGGCCGGTTTTTTTGCATCCTTCTCGAAGTACTTGCTCATCGAGTTCCCCGGGCGGGAAGATTCCTGGGTACAGTCATTATTGATTAGAAAGCGGGAATTTGCGGGTCATTTTGATTTTTACAACAAGGAGAATTTCGAATCATGTTATTTGAAGTTCTTTGCATTGGAAAAGAAAGAGATAATTCCAGGGACGCACAGAACATTGTACTTATTGAAGAAGAAAGCATCCTAACGATCTTTTGTTATTCCGATAAGGTAGTATGAACAAAAAGGAGAAACGTAGTTTTTTTGATAAGAAGGTGGTCATCGGACTGGGAGCCGGCCTGTATCCTTTGTTCCATTATTACAACGGCAACTTTGATATTGCAGATACCTGGTATCAGTTGGGCTTCTTCCTGGGAATCTCCATCGTACTTCCGCTTGCGTTAATCGCTATTTCTCACGGCATTATGAAACTTAGTGCAACCCTGAAGCACAGTTCGTATTGGTTAACTGCGATTAATCTGGCCGTATTTTCTGGCTTGTTGGCATTTTTTATTTTTCTCTTTGACGGTTGGACCATAACGCTCTTTGTAGTGATGGCGATCGTGCTGAGTTTACGACTACACAGGTTTATATCCAAGATTGTGATTCTGCAATACTTATTGGCGGTCATGAGCCTGTTCACTCTGGTTCCCAAACTTATGTTCATGTGGAATCACTCAAACGAATGGGCCGAGACGTCGGACGGTATAGATCAGGCCGATTTCAAGGTCTATCCCAATATTTATGTCATTCAGCCAGACGGATTTACCAATTTTTCCGAATTGCGAAAGCCCCCATACAATTATGAGGACCCTACTTTTGAGCAATGGTTGGAGGAGCGGAATTTTGTGAATTACCCGAATTTCCGAAGTAATTATTATTCTACGTTGACTTCCAACTCGTCCATGTTTGCCATGAAACACCACTATTACAACAATACCTATCCGGGAAACCTAAAGACTTTCGGTTCCCAGGCCGTAATAGTGGGCGATAATAACTGGCTCCGGGTGTTGAAGCACAATGGCTATAAAACCCATTTAATAACCGATAACAGTTTTTTTCTCACAAACCGCAAATTGGAAGGCTACGATTTTTGCAATATCCCGCAAAGCGAGGTCCTGTTGCACGATACAGGTGGTATACCCGGAGTGCGCACCGTACGTGAATTTATAGACATTCTGGATGCAGCGGATGCCCCACGCAACTTCTATTTCATTGAGAAAACAACACCCGGGCACATCAAGTACACCGATGCCTCATCCGGAGGCCCCGAAGTGGAGCGAGAAAGATATTTACATCGGTTAAAGACTGCGGAAAGCTGGACGACACAGCTTGTGAAGAATATCCAACGGTTGGATCCCAATCCACTGATCGTTATTGTTGCAGACCATGGCGGCTTTGTGGGACTCAATTCGGTGAAGGAAGTACATCGCAGAAAATTGGACTCTCTGGAAACAATATCGGTCTTTAGCAGTCAGTTAAGTATTCATTGGCCATATGATGATACGCCCGATGATTTGGTGTTTAGAAGTAATGTGAATGTGTTTCGAAATATCATTGCGTATCTTTCGCAGAACAAATCGTTTTTGGATAACAGAGAACCGGATGAAAGTTTTTTGCCGTTTTATGAAGGACAAAAGGCGAGCTACTTTCTCTGCATAGACGATAACGGTACGGTCGAATATAGAAGTATTGAGTAAATATACGGTTACCAAATACCAGCCTGAAAACAAGGCCGAATGGGATGCATTCGTATCCTCGGCCAAGAATGCTACTTTTTTATTCCGAAGGGATTTCATGGACTATCACAGCGATAGGTTCGAGGATTTCTCGCTGTTGGCTTACAAAGATGATGAACTGCTGACTGTCTTGCCGGCAAACCGAAAGGGAGATACGGTGTACTCGCATCAAGGACTTACCTATGGAAGTTTTGTATTACAGGACAGTGCTACCTTGTTTTATGCTTTTGAAGCATTCAAAGCGATGTTGCAGTATTTACATGATGCCGGAATAGCTGAACTGGACATACGGGTGATACCTACTTTTTACAACCTGATGCCAGCCGATGAACTTGAATATTTCCTGTTTAAAGCCAATGCCCGTTTACTGAAGCGCGATGTGCTTATGGTAATCGATTATGCACATAAACTGCGTTTCAGAAAAAACCGTAGAGAAGGCATCAACAAAGCGGTGCGCAACGGTCTGGAAGTGCGAATAGACGATAATTTCGAAGGATTTTGGAACGAAATTCTAATTCCTAATCTGTCCAGGAAGCATGGTATTGCACCTGTACATACGCTGGAAGAGATCCAACTACTTGCGTCCCGGTTTCCGGATAATATCTTCCAGGTTAATGCCTACAAAGATGACCAAATCGTTGCCGGGACTACTGTTTTCCTTACAAAGACCACAATTCATCCACAATACGTTTCCGGTAATACGGATAAGAACTTTTTCGGAAGTCTTGATTTGGTATATGATCACATTATCAACAAGTTTTGGGACGACAGAAGGTATTTTGACTTCAATATTTCGAGCGAGGAAAACGGAAGGGTCCTTAATAAGGGGCTTATCTTTTGGAAAGAAACTTGTGGGGCACGTACTTTTACAGCCGATAATTACGTTGTGAAGACTTCAGCTCATTCATCCTTAATTCTGCCTGTAAAATGATCCCTTTTTTAGATCTGAAAAAAGTCAATGCCAGGTTTGAAACCGATTTCAAAGCGCGTTTTCAACAACTTTTGGAGAGGGGCTATTATGTGTTATCGGAAGAAGTGAATGCTTTTGAAACCGAATTTGCTCGCTATTGTGGCGTTAATCACTGCGTAGGAGTTGGAAACGGATTGGATGCGTTGCGACTTATACTGGAGGGCTATAAGACTCTGGGCCGATTGAATGACGGTGATGAGGTCTTGGTGTCGTCCAATACGTTTATTGCGACTATTCTCGCCATTAAGCAGGCCGGTCTGCGTCCGGTATTGGGAGAGACCGATGCCGGGAATTACAATTTTGATATCGGTCAGCTTAAGAAGTCCATAGGACCCAGGACACGTGCCATTATGCCGGTACATTTGTACGGTCAGTTGTCACCGATGTCAGCCTTGAAGGAAGTTGCTTCAAAGCACGATCTGTTGCTTATTGAAGACTCGGCTCAGGCACATGGAGCTCGCGATAGTGAAGGCAGGTTGGCTGGAAGTTTAGGTGATGCCGCCGGATTTAGTTTTTATCCGACCAAGAATCTGGGGGCGCTTGGAGATGGTGGAGCCGTAACAACCAATGACGATGCGTTGACCGATGCCGTACGTATGCTTCGGAATTATGGAGCTTCCACGAAGTACGTTAATGATGTGCCAGGGATTAACTCCCGATTAGATGAGATCCAGGCATCGTTCCTTAGGTGTAAGTTGCCATTGTTGGATTCCGATAATGCGACCCGTCGTGAGATTGCCAAAAGATACCTTGCAGAGGTTAACAATGGGAAAATTACAATGCCCAATTATGAGGGCGGGGACGATCATGTTTTTCATCTCTTTGTTGTACGGGTTGACGATCGCGATAATTTTATGGAGTATCTGAAAAACCAGGGAGTTGGAACGCTCATTCACTATCCTGTTCCGCCGCATAAGCAGAAGGCACTGCCGGAGTTAAACGGGATGTCGTTTCCTGTGTCGGAAATGATCCATGAGCAGGTGGTTAGTATTCCCATGAGTCCGGTGCTTACTACTGTGGAGGTTTCGCGTATCATTGAAGCGTTGAATGGGTATTAGTTCTTAGTTGTTAGAGGTTAGCTGAGGTGAACATTAGAACTATATCGACAAATAGAATAAGTATGTTTAACGACCCGCCGAAGATCAATAAAATAGAATGGCAACGTCGAATTTTACATTTGAAAAATTAAGTGTATATCAGAAATTATAAAAAAAATCTAACCACTAACAACTACAAACTACCCACTCGTTGAAGCTACCGAAATTCATAAGAGAGAACCTACTGCTAAAAATGACTTCGCTCAATGCGACGGTAATTAGCATTAGACTCATTATTTCCCTGTTTATCCAGCGCCTGCTGGCAGAAATGGTAGGTGAAGCGGGAATCGCGAAGATAGGACAGCTTCGCAATCTGTTGCAGCTACTTACGTCCATATCTTCGGTAGGGATTTTTAACGGAATTGTAAAGTACGTAGCAGAGCATAAAACCGATGAAGAGCAGCTCAAAAAACTGTTTTCCACATCCTTTGTTTTTATTACGATTGCCACGGTCCTTGTTGTTCCGCTTCTTTTCTTCGGTGCGGGATTCATTAGCGAGTATCTTTTTACTACCGATGAGTTCAGCTATGTGATTAAAATACTGGCCCTGGTAGTGCCCTGTATCGCTTTGCAACGTATGTTCAACGGGGTTATCAACGGGCTATCGCGGTACAAGAAGTTTGCTAAGATCGATCTCATAGCCTACTTATTGGCATCCGGGTTATTGGTCTATTCGCTGTACGAGTACAATATTGGAGGTGTTTTGGTAGCCATTGCCGTGACACCGGCCATTCAATTGGTCGTCTTACTGTTCATCTTTTTTAGAACACTTAGGGAATATATCAAGTTTAAAGAGTTGTCCTTTAAAGTTCCAATGGCGAAAGGGCTTTTGGCATTTACATTAATGTCATTTTTCTCGACGGTACTGCTCAATTACGTGGAGATCGATGTGCGAAGACTTATTACGAATAAGATCACCGAGGACGATGCGGGTATCTGGACGGCTATGACCTTTATTTCAAAGAACTATATGGTCTTTTCAACCGCCATTTTCTCCCTGTATGTGCTGCCCAAGTTTGCCAGTATTCATACGGAAAGAGGGTTTAGAAAAGAGGTGGTTTCCATATACCGTACGCTGCTGCCCATCTTCGGTTTGGGAATGATATTGGTCTATTTGCTTCGCGACTACGTGATCCTGATTATCTACCCCGATTTCACAGCCATGGCACCCCTGTTCAAGTGGCAGTTACTGGGTGACTTCGTAAGACTGGCTTCCGTGATATTGGCGCATCAGTTCCTGGCAAAGAAAATGGTTCGGAATTTTATCTTTACCGAGCTATTGTCCTTGGCTCTTTTCTACGGATTTGCCCACTATCTTACCGACTTGTACGGTGTTGAAGGTGTTGTGATCGGCCATTTTATTCGATATGTGATCTACTTCCTGATCGTCGCCTTCCTGGTGTGGAGATATTTCAGAAACAACAAACCCAATGAGCTTGCGGAAGAAACCAATGAAGAAGGATAATTGTTGTAACTTTCAGGCATCGTAAATCCCATTGTTTTTTATCGTGAATTGTAGTCTGTACATAGATGGTGAACCCTTTACTTTTAGTGTAGAAGGGCAATTTTCCTGGGGAGAACCGGAGTTGCTTTTCAAAGCAGAGGATAATGTTATTTCCAGGGTAGAATGGACAGATGAGGGATATGGGGTTGTTCCTGCGTTTGGCCGGGAGGAATTCAATGCCTTCAAAGAATCCGTACGGCAAAATATTCTCTCTGCAATGGAGGAGAATGGCATTGGCGTGGACAGGAAGACCTTTAGACTGGAAGAGTATCATACGGTAGTCACTTCAGACGAAGACCATCAGAAGGTTATTCAAATTACCCGGAATCTGACGAATGAAGATTTCGATTTCGATATAGATGCCCTGGCCGACCGTTTCGGCAAGGAATTGGGATATGAGCTTACTTCCTGGGTTGAAGAACTTCAGAAATCACATATTCAAATACGCATAAGCAGGCCCAGCACATTGGATATTAATCCGCCGCATAGGGACGGATACCTCAGTTACTGGGAAGACATTGTCAACGTTTGGGTGCCCATAGCAGGCTGCAACGAGAAAACTTCCCTGCCTGTCGCACCCGGAAGCCACTTGATTCCTGAAGATGAAATTCTGAGAACGCAAAGCAAAGGCGCCAGTATCAACGGGAACCTGTATTCTGTTCCCTGTATTCTAACCACGAAAAAGGGGGACCTTCATATGGTTCGTCCCAATCCCAAAGAAGGAGAAGCACTGTTATTCTCTCCTTTTCTCATTCACGGATCGGCAGTAAATCGAAGTGATGTTACCCGGGTATCTATTGAGTTGCGCTTTCCGAAGGTTTCTGCCCGTTAATAGCTGCCATCCAGGCGTCGAAGTACCTGCCGGCTACTTGCATGTGGTCGTGATGGGTCTCGATAAAAGCGCGTGCATTTTTTGAAATTTCAATGATCTTATCGGGATTGTTCACAAGCCATTCCAGCTTGGCTGCAATGGCCGGTGCATCCGGCAACGCATTGATGGCTACCGTGTCTTCCTGCAGGTCATAGTATTCCAACCATTCTTTTTCGGCTCCGGTGAAAACGACTTTACCTTTGGCCATCGCCTCCAGGGCGTTAAAACCCTGATCGAAGGCAAACACCTGATCAAGAACAATATGCGCATCATCGAAGAGTGTAATATATTCCTTATAGGGCAGGCTTTCGACTGTGGTTACGGATACTGTGGATCCGCAGTTCTGTTTTACGATCTCAAGGGCCTTTTCGAAAATGTCGTTTCCCTTTTTGTAATAATTGTCCCGATTAATTCCGTGAAATATCTTAATAACTCCGTTCGTATTGAGAGGTATTGGTGCCAGTTTTTGGGTGTCGATGGGATTTGGGATCATCCCAAGATATTTGGGATGTTTCTCATAGGGAATATGGTAATCCAGATCGGAGGCGATCACGCCCTTTATATGTTCAAAAATAAATTCGTGTAATGCTCTATACTCGGGCCAAAGGTATTTAAGCATGGGCTGTGCCGCTTTTTGAGACAATCGCCCCTCAAAGTACGGAGTGAGTATGGAATATCTGAATTTCTTGTCGTGCGCATATTTTACACTGATGTGATCGGTGCCGCAACAAAGCAGGAAAACGTGTCGGTTGTTTTTGAAAAGATAGTCCAGCAGTTGCATTTCAACACGCGGCTGGGTATGAAAGGCGTTTTCATTGATCAGTTGTACGATATCATTGTTCGTAAAGACTTCTTTATGCGCAAAAAACTGTTTTTTGGTAGCCAGGGAGGAGATGTCAACTTTAAATAGACGGAAAAGAACCTTCTTCACCAGACTGCCGAGCCCCGAGTTATATTTTCGTTTCAGGTTGAGATCGGCACTTCGCTCTTTGAATCCATCGCCCAGACTAACAACGGTAACCTCATGACCCATAGCCTCAAGCCCTTTCTTAAGGCCGCTATGAGAAGAGTTATATTCCCCTACCAGTACTATTCGCATCTATATTATTTGTGCTAAATTTAACCCGCTTATGCCGGTGCAAAGTAAAAAGAAAAAAATATGTATCGTTGCTATTTCATTAGGGAAAGGCGGTGTTGAACGCTCCTGTGCGATGCTTTCACGCATGCTCGATCCTTTGTATGACGTACACATTGTAATTCTCAACTCACATATATCATATCCGTACGAAGGTACACTATTTGACCTGGGAGCCTTCAAAACTGAGAACGATACCCTTCTAAAACGACTCAGGCGCTTTATAAAGTTGCGAAAGTATTTGAAGGAACAGGCCTTTGACGTTATTATCGACAACCGTCCAAAGAACAACTATAAGCGGGAGTTATTCTACCGAAGGTATTTATATCGAGGCTTCAACACGATCTATGTGTCGCATAGCGCAAGAGCGGCTACCTATGTCACTGAGTCCCCTGGAAAATTTGCTCGATTATGTGATACGAACAAAGCAAACGTAGCCGTTTCTCATTTCATTGAAGATGAAGTACTACGATCCAATGGATTCACAAATACCACAACTATTCACAACGCTTTCGACCCTGCCTGGAGTGAGGCCAAAGGAGATATGCCGGATAACCTCTCAGGGAAGCAATTTATACTGTCCTACGGCCGAATAGTTGATTCCATTAAAGACTATTCCTTTCTTATTGAGGCCTATGAGGCTTCACGACTATGGGAGAAAAATATATTGTTGGTGATCATGGGTGATGGGCCGGACTGGGACATTATTTCCGAAAAAACGGGCAGTAGTATGGCTTCGGAGTTTATTCATATGATCCCATTTATGAAAGATCCCTTTGAGGTGATACGAAATGCACATTTTGTGACGCTTACAAGTTTCTATGAAGGATTTCCGATGGTACTGGTTGAGTCCCTGGCTGTTGGAACTCCTGTTATAGCTCTGGATATAGCCTCGGGGCCTTCGGAAATCATCAGGGACGGCGAGAATGGTTTGCTGGTATCGAAAAGAAGCATACCTTTATTCGTAGAAGCCATGCATCGCATGATCGAAGACGAAAACTTGTATAAACAATGTAAGCGAAGCGCAAAAGCTTCAATAGCTCCTTTTTCGATGGAATCCATAGCCCGAAAATGGGACAAGGTACTTGAGTTATGAAAGACGTTAAAGTTCAGGACAGTAAGCTTATTACTATTCCCAAGATAGTCGCAGCGGACGGACATGGGAATCTTTCGGTCATAGAGAAAGATATTCTGCCGTATCCCGTAAAGCGCGTGTATTATTTATATGATATCCCGAGTGATGCAACGCGTGGCGGCCATGCTCATAAAGAGCTTTGGCAGTTCCTTATTGCAGTGAGTGGTAGTTTTGATGTCATACTGGATGACGGGAACGAGCGAAAGCGATTTGTACTCAACCGCCCTTATACGGGACTACTCATTCCCAACGGCCTGTGGCGGGAACTGGAAAATTTCTCCTCTGGAGCTGTGTGCCTTTCACTGGTGAGTGATGTTTACAAGGAGTCAGACTACATACGGGATTACGAGGAATTCAAGTCCCACAAGAATAACTAGCTGCTTTTCTGTCGGCAATAATAGTGCAATCGATATAGATCGAAGCAAAAGAGAGAAGGGTCTGCCGAAGTGCTTTTTCTAAGGTAATAGTTGCGATTCATTCCCAGAAACCAACAGACAATTCCCTTGAGACCCCATCGCGATATTCTCTTGTACATTTTCTGAATAGGCCTGAAATCACTTTCAATAAGTCCTTCTTCTGTTAGTTTGTGTAGCGTTTGTAACCCTGATTCGGTCTTTCTGATGAAATCCTCATTGGTTTCCAACCCCAAATGAACCACCGGGTTGTCAATGTGTTTCACCCGCACGTTCATTTCTTTCAGCCTCGTAGTGAAAAGCACATCCAATCCGTAAAGGTTTTCGAGTTTGTTGTTAGCGGCCAGGAAAACTTCCTTCCGGATTAGAAAACAACCGGAAATAATGGATAAATACGGAATTTCTTCCCGGACAGGGACCGAGCGCGATTCTCTGCATTTCCCGTACTTCCAACGCAATCGGCGTTCCGGCTCCGGTTGTGTTTCCTCATAGGCGATACCTCCGAAAATGAGATCCAAATCCGATTGAATATGATGTACAAAGGTCTCTACCATCGTATCATACAGCGGAAGCACATCGGAATCCAGAAACAGCAGCCATTCGTAGGCGGCATCCTGTGCAAGTTTATTTCGAAGTGCCGTTCGGCCCAGGTTGTTTTCCATTTTCCGAAAGATCACATTCGGTAGTGAGGCTAGGCTCTCGTTTTCCGGACAGGGTTGGGTAGAGGCGTCATCGTACAGGCGGATCTCATAAGGAATTTGGAGCGCACTGGCCTGATCACTCAGGGCGGTAACCAGTTGTGTCGCGTTGCAGTTATATGTTGGAATGAGAAAGGATATCAACGATTACTGTATGGTATATGGTTTAAGGAGATATTACTCCATTGGTTATTTTAACTCTTATTTTTTATTGTGACTAGTTTTTCAATATAACTTTCAAGTTTCAATTGTGAATCCGGGTTGGGCTCAATATGCTTTACTGCGTAAAGGCGGTCTACCTGGTCCGGAACAATTCCGACGGGTAGTGGGCTCACTTGAGTCAACCATTTAACGAAGAACATGAATTTTCGGGGTATAGAAAAAATCCTGACGTTCTTTTTTGCAATTCTGGCTGTTTCACGGATGATTTCCCGGTAAGAGAACGCCTCCGGTCCACTAATCACCCGCATGCCGTTCACATTATCATCTGCAAAAATATAAGAGAATAATAAACGGGCCGCATCGTCCACATGAATCGGACATAGTTTGGAAGGGATGTTCGAAGGACACAAAACAATGGATTTGGTCAATAAATCCTGGATAAGCTTTTCTATTCCTTCTTTTTTGCCACCTCCATAAACTTCAGAAAGTCTGAAAATCGACCAGTTATCCATCTCCTGTTCAATGTGTTGTTCGGCCTGGAGTTTGGTTAAGCCGTATGCTCCGCTATCGGTCCCGGCGGTATTCGAGCTTATAAGAACAAAACGTGAAACTTGATGATCTTTAGCAGCCTGAACGATTTGCCGGGTGGCATGCAGATTGGTTTCAAAATAGTCTTTTTCTCTTCGTGAGTGCGTAACAGCAGCGCCGTGAATAATCATATAACAACCTTCCAGGACACTTGCGATTTCCTTGAAATTGCGTATATCTCCCTTTACAATTCGAACGTTGTCCAAAGACACTACGGTTGGATTCCGACTAATACCTACGAGTTCAAACTTTGAAGGATCAATTTGTCGTACCAGTTTTTGAACGAGAGAAGAGGAAATACCCGTGATGACAATTTTTCGCCTCATGATCACCTACCTTTCAGTCTGTAGGATATTAGATTACGTATGAACTCCAATATGGTGGAAAAATTCACAAATGAATTTCGTGTTTCCAGCTCTTTGAACTCAATAGGAAACTCATAGAATTTGATACCGAGTTTGCTAATTTTTATCATGATCTCAGCGTCGATAAACCAATCGTCGTATGTCAGGTTTAATCGTTCATATACGGCTCTGGTGAAAAGCTTGGGCTTGGAGTTAATATCACGGGCTTTTACAGAGGGGAACATAACTTTGAATACTGCATTATAAACGGTAGAAATGAGCTTCCTTTTAAAACCATCTCCTCGTTTGGTCCGGTAGGTCTTTACTAGTTCAAACTCTCCCGACTTAATTTTCTTATAGCCTGTTGTGATACTCTCAATGGGAAACTGTCCGTCACCATCAATAAAACACAGCACGTTACCTCTGGATTCCGAAAGTCCGAGTCGCACATCCCATCCCATCATTCCTTTTTTCACCTGCGAAATAGCTTTGAAAACAGGATCCTTCGAGGCAATTTCCTTGATGATTTCAGGTGTTTTATCTGAAGAGCCTTCGAGATAATTGCCAACGAGAACGATCTCGAAGCTATCGGTGAGTTTTGAAACCTCTTCTTTCAACTTCTCAGAAAACGGAATAATGCTTTCTTCAGCACGATAACATAGAATGACAACCGATAGTTCCAAATGCTCCTTCATGACCATATTGTGTTTACAATCACCTGAAGTTGAGGTCTCTTTAAAGCCCTCCTGGAGTGATCACGATAATAAAGGACAGCATTTAACGAATGGAATGCAGTGTCTGGTATGATGAGTTGGCGGGTGTGCATCATAGCGTATGCCGATGGTTGATCAGCTTCGGCTAAGATAGCACTTTAAACGAGACTATAATTTTTGAAATACCCTGAAATGTTCTCCCTTTTCCACAAGTTTCCAGTGATCCCGGACATAGGTTGTTAGCAGTGAATCCTCCTCGTAGTTTTCATCCATGTCTTCGTAGTTCTCCATGAAAACGGTAACATTCTGATCTTCCAACTTTTTGATATAATCCGGCAGTTGATCGGCAAGGTGGTGATTCAGAACCCAATCAACGCCGATGGGGTTCACGGTGTTCGTAAGATAGTGCCCCAGGGTAACGGAAGGCAACATCGTAAAGTTATCGTATTTGGTAGCCAGTTCTTTGAGTTCTGCATATTTCTCATACGTTTCCTCGTCGCTCTTTATTCCTTTGAACCGGGGAAAGACCTCAGACAAACTATAGGTCAATTCACTCCTCGGAGAATCCCGATACACGGTTTGATAGCCTATGTAAAATGTGATCAGGAAAAGTCCTACGGTGAAAAGTCCCACACTCTTTCTAAAAGCAAAATCCTGAACATCGTAACACCACACGAACAAGCTAAATACGATAGGGGTTGCATAATCAATAGGTGTATTGAAGCCGTTACTTATTGAAGCGCACCACGCAAAACTGAGCATGAGAAGCAGGAACCCATATTTTTTATTCTTCATGGTCATAATCAACGCATAGCCGGCGCTGGCGATGAACAGAAGTTGCAGCAGGAATCGTTTTACACTTAAAAAACTGTCATCTTGCAGGTACAGGGAAATGAAGATTCCCGCGATGAGAAGATTGAGAAGCACATATACCGGATTACCGGGCAAGTATCTTCGTAGCACCAGGAATAAAGCCGCAACAGGTATCGCCCAAAGCACATTGAATTTGAGCGCCAGATAATACGTTTTTACACCTGTGTCGAGTAAACTTCCTCCGGAAGTGAAACTGGTAATTTGGTCGTAGAAGGGGACAAGGGCATCATTGCTCCAAAGCACACCCACAAACCCTGCGGCCGTAATCAATCCGAAGGCGAGGAACGCTATTACCTTTCTCCATTCCCTTCGCCACAGCAAGTATAAAGTGATAAAGACCGGTACAAAGAAGAAAGACTGTTTACAAAGGACTCCCAGGGATACAAATAAGGCTCCTAAAGCAAGGTAAATTATACGGGGCCTTTTCGAAAACAGGAAAGTGACACCAATGGATGTAAAGAACAAACCATCTATCGTATTCCACGGCATAGGAGGGTAGTTGTGAATGGAGATAAGAGCCCCCACAATAGCAATGAAATAACAGATGTTGCCCGATTTGATTTCAAAGGTCTTGCAAAGCAATCGCGCGGCTAGCCAGGAATAAACGAACACCTGAACATAGTAGAAGGCTCTGCTGAACATGTAAGCGTATTCTTCACTTATGTAGAAAAACCAGGAATGGAAATAGGGTGAAAAGGATGGTTTTATATCCACAAAATCCACATGTGGAAACAGTCCGTTGTACATGCTCCATGAGATTCCAAGAGTGTATCCCATATCCCCGTCTTCAAAGCCATACGGATAGTAAACCACTATGTATAGAATAATGAGTAGGAAAAAGAGGTATTTAAAGGGGTTTTTGTAAATTTCAGAAGGTTTGAACATGGACTATGAAAGGAAACTCATTAGCGGTTTCGAATTTTTGCTAAGATACTATGTTTGACCACAACACTATTTTTCGAATCTTGAGTTTCATGATAGTCAGGAGCCTACTTGTACTTTTCGCAGTGCTTTGTATGCCGTGGAATGTGATCCACGGCCAGGATGCCTGGTTTTATTTACGTGCGAAAGATACGCTGTTCAGTCCGTCGTTTCAGGAAGGACAGGGGCCTATGGTCTATGCCGGAGGGGATGAGGAATTAAGGGACGTACTGGGACGGTATAAAATTTATGACTTCAAGAAGACCTTCAAAAAAGCCAGAAAAGAAGATTTAAAGAAGACTTTTTTTGTTCGGGCCAATTCCAAAGAATTAATGGATGAATTGCTTCGCGAAGCGGATCATATTTTCGAATTCGGTGAATTGATACCGGAGGATGATCAGAAAATATTTGAACCCAATGATTATGGACTTACCAGCACCATAGGCGAAAATATGGGGTTGCCCATTTACCTCGACTATCTGGACTTTTTGGGAGTTCCAAATGCCTGGTATTATACAACTGGAAATCGGGATGTATTTATTGGTATATCTGATGGCGCTGTGGATACGACCGATATTGAGTTCAAGGGCAAAACCAAGGTGTATAGACAATCGTCCCTGTCTCGCGGCCATGGGATCAGCCAGGCCGCGAATGCCGCCGCTCAGGGAAATAACGGTTATGGAATGCCCGGTGTTTGTTATGACTGTAGCATTGCCGCAACTACCTATGGCGATCATAAAAACCTGTATCAGTTACTGGAATTGTCACGTGCCGGAGTACGTGTAATAAACTGCAGCTGGGTAGGTACGCGATACTATCAAACGGCCCAGGACGCTATTGATGAAATGTTCGAGAATGGCACCATTGTCGTGGCATCTGCGGGCAACCGGGACTGGCAGAAGACCAAAGGCGAGCTGTTGTATTATCCGGCATCGTACGACAAGGTGATCTCGGTATCATCGGCAATGCACCGCTATGAGAAGGTTACAGATAACCTACTCACATCGAACAAAGGGAATCCGTATGGGGAGAATATCCGGGGATATGTAGGGAGAACTGTTGGTTTTAAAGAACACAAGATCGGGAATCCGGAAGTGGTCTATCACGTCTCGGTGGCTACTTTAAACCCGCAAGTTGATTTATTGGCGCCTACGGTGGGTCTCTTTGCCTATTCAAAATATACACTCGATGATGAGATTTGGTACAGTCCTTCGGAAACAACCTCGGGGGCTTCTCCTCAGGTTTCAGGGACGATCGGACTCATGTTTTCTCTCAATCCCTGCCTGCCGGTTGATGAAGTTGAGAGCATATTGAAATGTGCCTCATGGAATATTGACCACATTGAAGCCAACAAGGTTTTTGCAGGAAACTATGGTGCTGGAATGCTCCATACGGGCAGGGCGGTCAAACTGGTTCATGACCTTTACAATCCGGAAGAAGTGGCCTTTATCGAGAATCAGCAATTCTCACGATGGGATTTTAAGCTTAGGGCGTTTTCCAAAGAAGTGCGGATGCGCAATCAGAAATTTACGGATAGTTCTACCTTGTCCCTAACGGCTAAGAATAGAGTGATCCTGGGTCCGAATACTATTTTAAAACCGGACACAAATGGGAGTATGGTCATCGCCATTGATCCCAATATGGAAAAGGAATGCGAATTGCGATTGCGCGAAAAAACCGAATAATGGGGTTGGACACAGTTGAAATGATCGTTCTGGTTGAGGACACTTTCGGAATTCAGATCAAGGATGAGGACGCAGAGAACATTGCGACAGTAGGACAATTAATCGATCATGTGCACGGAAAGCTAAAGGATCGGCCTTCTTACCGGAAAAGAAGAGATCTGGTCAAGGAGATCGTTATTCGAATAATCTCGGAAATCTCGGGAATTCCCGTAAGAGACATAAAACCCTGGCATTCATTCACCCGCGATCTCGGCATGGATTAGTGTTTCTCAGAGCAATTCGTTATTCAATATTCAGTATTCAGTAGGCAGTCCTGATTCCTGGTTCTTGATTCTTGGTTCTTGATTCCTGTTTCAGTCTCACTACTTATGAGAATTACGATTTTTGTTAGTTGTTAGTTGTTAGTTGTTAGTTGTTAGTTGTTAGTTGTTAGTCGTTATTCGTTATTCAGTATTCAGTATTCAGTATTCAGTATTCAGTATTCAGTATTCAGTAGGAAGTCCTGATTCCTGAATCCTGTGTCCTGTTTCAGCCTCACTACTCACTACTTACTACTCAGTACCAATGAGAATTTGGATTTTGGGATTTGTAACTTGGAATTTGACCTTAAACGGTTTTTTGCACCACCTCAAAGATCTGATGGTCGTCGCATTTAAGGGTTTTGGATGGATATTTCAGGATAAGAGCATAGTCATGTGTAGCCATTAGAATGGTATTGCCATTCTTGTTGATCTCCTGCAGCACTTCCATTACTTCCACACTGGTCTGCGGATCTAGATTACCTGTGGGCTCATCGGCTAAAATGAGTTCCGGTTCGTTGAGGAGGGCCCTTGCAATCGCCACGCGTTGTTGCTCTCCACCTGAGAGTTGATAGGGATACTTGAAACTCTTTGTTTTCATACCCACCTTATCCAGAACTTCATCGATCCGGGTGTTCATGGCATCTTTGTCTTTCCAACCCGTGGCGGTAAGAACAAAAGAGAGATTGTCTTTTACGGTGCGATCGTTTAACAACTGAAAATCCTGGAATACCACACCCAGTTTCCGGCGTAGGAACGGAATATCTTTTTCCTGAAGCTCGCGCAGGTCATAGCCCACGATGGATCCTTCTCCTTCCTGTAACGGCAGGTCGCCGTACAGTGTTTTCATAAAACTACTCTTTCCGGTTCCGGTTTTTCCGATGAGGTAGACAAATTCTCCCTTTTCCACCGTGACTGTTACGTTGGAAAGGATGAGGTTTTCACGTTGGTTTATAGAAGCATCTTTTAACTGAAGAACAGGCTCTGACATACGAAATACGGATATCGAATTATGAATTTTGAATAATGAATGATTGCCACAATTGAATCATTACCACAAATGTAAACCGAATCTTTAATTTTCTATTGCTTCAAGCCGTGCTTTTAATTTTTCGATCTCTTTTTGCTGCTCAAGTGTATACAGTGTCAATTCTTCCACTTTTTGAAGCAATATGAGATTCATCTCTTTGAGAGCCATTCCTTCTTCTTGCAGCTTAGCAGCGGATGGAACAGATGGTAAATGATGGTATTCTTTTATAAAGGCCTCCACTTCGGTAAGCGTGGGTAATGAGTACTCAGGTTGAAGCACCGATTCCCCTTCAAAGTAGTGCTCAAAAACGTAATCGGGGGCTACCGCTCCTTTCAGGTCTACAATAACTTCGCGCGTATGGATCTTGCCCTTTACGGTAAGAAGCTCGTCCGGCGTTTTTGTGCCAATACCAATTTTCCCATCTCTTTCGGTGATATTTTTATAGCGGCGTTGGGCAGTGCCTGCAATGGTGAAAAACAGGAGGGAAATCACTAATAAGTTCTTCATAACTTTTTTTATTTGCACGTGTTCGACTTTAAATGTAGTGTATTTTTCCCAAGCAATTTAGATGGGCGTGTAACATACTTATAATTCATTTCGTCCGTTTATAGCAGTGTAGATTCATCAATTAATAGACGCAAAAAACCAAATCTAATGTGTAAAAACCTCATGC
>CAZTLE010000066.1:0-19043 GCA_964614415.1 uncultured Aureitalea sp.
CTCCTTCACTTCGAACGGTCTATACTCCTCTTTCAATGAGATATCGGACATACTGGCCGTAGTATTATACCAGAAGGCCCTCCAACCCGTTCGCAGTTCCTTTACCAAAGCAAACGCCGTGCGGCCTGTTTGACGATGGATCAACTTAATGAGTATCTGCCCTTCGGTACGGGTGAATTTTTTAAGCTTTTCAGAAAACTCTTCTTCGATATATTTCTGTACGCGTTTGGTATACTTCTTTCGGTCCCTTTTCTTTTCGATCGTTTGCAATCGCTCCGTCATGACCTGCAGCCTTTCAGCAGCCAACTTGGCATAGGGATACACCTTTCGGGTTTTCCTTCGCAGAATGAGATACCGCCTCCGGTCTTCCTTGGAATTGAACTCAAGCTTATTCAGTAATACAACTTCCTCGAGATCAATAAACTCCCTGGGAATCGTATCCCCTTCAATTATATAATAGAATGTCTCGGTACTATCCGCGTTCTTCTTTATATAATACTCACTGTCCGATTGAGACCATCCGATCCCACCCGTCAGTAATAGCATAAGTAAGGTTATACAAATCGTTTTCATAGTCTGTCCTACTTCCAAAGGCATCTCCAAAATCGTTCCAAAATTACATAATTTGAACTCAGAACTTCTCAATAAATTGCTAATTTTGGTTCTTTAATATATTAGACACAATAAAACGATAATGGCTTCAATCCTTACTAAAAAATCGCTCGAATTTCTGGAAAATTACTTGAACAATGCTGCTCCCACCGGCTACGAATGGGACGGACAAAAACTGTGGATGGACTATCTGAAGCCCTACGTAGACGAGTTCATGACCGACACGTATGGAACTGCAGTTGGCATTATCAATCCGAAAGCCGATTACAAAGTGGTCATTGAAGGACATGCCGACGAAATTTCCTGGTATGTAAACTATATAAGTGACAGCGGTTTACTCTATGTAATACGAAATGGAGGTAGTGACCACCAGATCGCGCCTTCCAAAGTAGTGAACATCCACACCCGTAAGGGGATTGTGAAAGGGGTCTTTGGATGGCCTGCCATACACACCCGCAGCCGTGCAAAGGAGGAGCCACCAAAACCGGAAAACATCTTTATCGATGTAGGATGTAAGAAAAAGAAAGAGGTGGAAGCCATGGGTATTCATGTAGGCTGTGTGATCACCTACCCCGATGAGTTTCATGTACTCAATAAGAATAAGTTCGTATGCCGCGCCCTGGACAATCGCATGGGTGGATTCATGATAGCCGAAGTGGCCCGTCTGCTACATAAGAACAAGAAGAAACTTCCTTTTGGATTGTATATCACAAATTCTGTTCAGGAAGAGATCGGACTTCGCGGAGCTCAAATGATCGCTGAACGCATACAGCCCAATGTCGCCATTGTAACCGATGTGACCCACGACACCACTACCCCTATGATCGATAAGAAGAAACAGGGGCACGCCCAAATAGGCGACGGTCCGGTGATTGCGTATGCACCGGCAGTACAACAAAAACTGCGGGATCTGATCGTGGATACGGCGGAAGCAAATGAAATTCCTATACAGCGAAATGCGCTTTCCAGAGCTACGGGAACGGATACCGATGCATTCGCCTATAGCAATCAGGGAGTCGCCAGCGCTCTTATTTCATTGCCATTGCGCTATATGCATACAACAGTCGAAATGGTGCACCGGGAAGATGTAGAGAACGTTATAAAACTTATCTATGAATCCCTTCTGAAGATTGAAGCAGGAGAAACCTTTAGTTATTTCGACTAATAATTACCCGGTTGAAAGGAATTACCTCTTTGGTATTCGCAACATGAAAACTTGGGACACATAATATTTTGCGAACCGATCGGCAAGACCTACTTTCGTCCTGTAATTTGCTAATTACCTCCATCACCTCACCACATGACATAAGTCAGGATCTGGAATGACTGCCATTCCCTTTAAATTTAAATGTACTTATGTTATGAAAAAATTTCTTTTACTGGTTGCAGGTGTTTTGTGTTTGGCCTCCTGTAGTACCGAACAAGACAGCACAACAAATGAACTTATGGATACCCGGGACGAATCCCTGGAATATCAACTTGAAGACAAAGGTTTCTTCAAGGGAGTATTTACTACCAAAGATGCCGAATACAGGGCAACCATTGAAATCAACGTTCCTAAGGCCCCTGTATCGTATATCGATTTGAATAATGAGCTTCCCACTGCAAAACTCACGTTGCATACCGGAGAGGTTTATGAAATCCAGGCGGACGAAAGCGCTTATTTCGGAACCCAGATCTCAGGACTCACTTTTAGTTCCGAAGAATTTTCTTTTAAACTGTCGGTTGGAGAAGACGGAAATAATGTGGTTGTCTCAGATGTTGTGTTCAAGAATAGCCCCGGTGATGTCGTGGCAGCAAGACATACCGAGAAAAGTCCGGTAACTACCATTACAGGGACCTGGGAATGTGTTGAATGCAATGATCATCCCGTAGTAGGACAGGGTAATGTACAAACGTTCAATATGCTGTTTGCCAATCCGGCTGGCAACGGTACAGTTACCACACAAAGTACGATTGCATCGTCCACAACGACTGGAGTCGGAGTCCGGGAGTTGTGTACTTTGATATGCACCCAGTCTGTCACTCAAAAATGTGCGATCAACAGTGGAGATGGTCTGACCAATGTTGGCTTTAACGTAAACGGGAAACCGGTGACCTGGACAGGAACTCATGTTTTCGCCGATGATCCTACATGTACCCTGGTCGAAGGTGAATGGGAATGGGAGTCCATAAGCTACGGAGTGTTGACCGGTACTTTTACAAGTGATAACTCTGTTTTTTGTTGCGAAGATTAAACGCTTTTCTCCCTTATAACTAACCTAAATATTTGTGTTAACGGGCTGCCATTGGCAGCCTTTTTATATCTTTAATCGCGAACAATTCCACGCGAGTGCTATTCAATTCTTTCGACTTTGGTTTCTTCCTGGTACTGGTCTTTGCCGGTTACTGGATCATTGGTTCCAATCGACGAACCGGACAGAACACACTTCTGCTACTGGCCAGTTATTTGTTCTACGGCCTCTGGGATTGGCGCTTTTTAATCCTCCTTGTTTTGAGTTCGCTTGTCGATTATTACGTAGGCAGGCGGCTGGGGTCTTCCACTAAAAAAGGGCGTAGAAAACTATTGCTTGCGTGCAGCTTGTTATGGAATCTGGGAGTGCTCATAACTTTTAAGTACTTTGGTTTCTTCGTAGAAAGCTTTGCTTCTTTATTCCAGTTTGAACTTCCCGAACACGGGTACTCATTCTGGAATGTTATCATACCGGTCGGACTTAGTTTCTACACCTTCCAAACAATGGGTTACTCCATTGATGTATACAACCGAAAGATTCAACCCACCACAAACCTCCTAAACTTTTTATGCTTTGTCAGTTTCTTTCCTCAATTGGTTGCAGGGCCTATTGAAAGAGCAAGGAAACTACTGCCTCAGTTCAGTCAAAACAGGCAATTCGATGGTGATCTGGCACGGGAAGGGCTTCGGCAAATCCTTTGGGGGTTGTTCAAGAAGATTCTGGTAGCGGACAAACTGGGAATTGCCGTTACCATGGTGTTTAGTGACCCGGAAGCCTATGGATTTGTGACCTTGTCGTTTGCGGCCGTACTGTTTTCATTTCAGATGTATTGTGACTTCTCGGGATATACCGATATCGCCATTGGAACGGCTAAGTTATTCGGGTTCAAGTTGAGTAAGAACTTCAACCTCCCCTACTTTGCGCGCAGCATTACTGAGTTCTGGCAACGATGGCATATAACACTTACACAGTGGTTTACGGATTACGTATACATCCCTTTCGTAAAAGGATCTAAAAAGATAAATACATGGGTGCGTATCTCCGGATTAATGATTACCATGTTCCTGGTCGGACTATGGCATGGTGCTAACTGGACGTTCGTAGCTTTTGGGGTGTTCAATGGTCTTATTCTGGTTTTTGAGCGTATTCCTTTCTTCGGAAGGCGGGGAACGCTGCGGAAGAAACTCCAGAAAGCGCCAAGACTGCTCACGGTTTTCTACTTTTTCACGCTTACTTCCATTTCGAGTATCTTCTTCAGAGCAGAAGATCTGAATCAGGCATGGTTGATCTTGAAACGCATTTTTACTTTCGTTCCCGATACTGTCATTACATCTCTTATAGGAATTAAGTTGGTCTATTTGGTGGTCATGCTCATCGTTGAAATGATGACACCTCATTGGGATTTTCCACTTCAAAAATGGAGCACTCGCATACCTGGGCCAATACGCTGGGTGGCTTACTATGTGATCATTGTCCTTATTATTCGTTACGCAGAACCCAGGGAACCCTTTTTATACTTTCAGTTTTAAGTGAAGAAATTTGCAAAACATACCGCCCTTTTCTTCCTACCTGTTCTTGTTGGGTATTTTACGGTTGAGTATTTCACACGACAGCTTCCCATGGGCTTTAACAAGGTTTCGGAATACTATCATGAGAACAAGCAGGACTTTGAGGTTTTAGTGTTGGGCTCATCTCAAATGAAGGATGCTGTTAATCCCGAATGGATGAACATGCCCACACTGAACATGGCGTCCGGAAATCAGCATCACGACACCGACTTTAAAATACTGAAGACCGTGGTGCCTCAGCTTCCCAGGTTGAAGACAGTGGTTTTGGAAGTTTCCTACAGTCACCTGGAATTACCTCATAACGGCAAAGAATTCTGGAAGAACGGTATCTATTACACATATTATGGCGTTAATGCCTTTGAACGTCCCGCCTGGTTCAAAGACCGGCTTATCTATTTGTCCAATCCCAGGTTTTTTTCCGAAAGACTTATAGGGCACTATAAGAAAACCGATCCACCGGCCGGCTTTAGCACCTATGGTTTCGACACCTTAAACTATGGTGGATTGTTTCAGGATCTGAAGTATTCGGAAGCAGCTATCGAAACCAAGCAACGCTTCAGGATCAATGAGACGGAAAACCCGGTAATTTTCAGAAAGAACACGGCTCTTTTACATGAGATCCTGGAGTATCTGGATGATAATGGAATCCAGGTGGTCCTATGTACAGCTCCTATGTACAAAAGCTATTTACCCCGCCGCAACTCAAAAATCACGGATCGTCGTGACAGTGTTCTTACCTCTATTCGCTGGTCCAAATCTCACGTGCGACTACTTCTAAAAGAGGAAGATACCCTCCTTTTCAAGGTTACCGATTTTTGGAATCAAAGCCATCTGAATCCTGACGGTGCGCGAAAATTCACAAAGGAACTCAATGATCTGCTAACCTCCGGAAGATGACTTTCGCTGTTTCAGCCTGTTGAAGTAACTCCTGGATTCCTTCACCACTTTAGGTGCCAGTAGGATCGTAGACAACATAGTTGGTATGGCCATAAGCGCAAAGAACGTATCGATCAAATTGATCATTGCCGTTAAGGACATAGTAGCACCCAAAATGATACTCGCTATGTATACATAGTTGTAAATACCTTTGTTTTTAACGCCTAATAAGAACGACATACATTTGGTCCCGTAGTAGGAATAGGAGAACAAAGAAGAGATACTAAAAACTGCAATACACAGTAGAAGTGCATACTTCCCGAATTGAGGAATTGCCTCATCAAATGCATTCGCCGTAAGACTTACGCCGTTCGCCTCGGTAGATTCCCATACGCCGGTCACAAGTATGGCCAGAGCGGTTAACGTACAAACCACCAAAGTATCGATCGCCGGACCCAACATCGCTACGAGTCCTTCGCGAATCGGTTCGTTGGTTTTGGCTGCACCATGTGCCATAGGGGCCGTACCAATACCCGCTTCGTTTGAAAAAGCACCTCGCTTTATACCTAAAAGAATAAGTCCCCCCACCACTCCACCGAGGAAGGCGTCTCCTTTATACAGCGAAGCACTAAAAGCTTCGGTGAAGATCATTCCAAAATACTTAGGAACTACATCGATGTGCACTATCAAAATAAAAACGACAAGCACAAAATAGAGCACTACCATCGACGGAACAAGGCGTGAGGCTGTTTTGCTAATTCTGGATAATCCTCCTAGGACCACAAATGCTGTAATCAGGGCCAGAACTCCGCCAATAACAAGATTGCTCATATCTCCCGTGTACAAACCGGCCGGTTTCATTAGGATGTCATTGATCGCCTGTGTCAACTGGTTTACATTGAAAACAGGAAGGGCACCTACCAATCCTGCAATACTAAAAAACACGGCCAAAGGTTTCCAGTTCTTTCCGAGTCCTTCGGTAATGAAGTACATAGGACCACCCTGTGTAACTCCTTCGTCGTCTTTTCCCCGAAACAAAATCGCCAATGTCGCCGTGAAGAATTTGGTATTCATACCTATGATCGCGCTCACCCACATCCAAAAGACCGCCCCCGGCCCACCTATGAAGATGGCTACTGCCACACCGGAAATATTCCCCATACCTACGGTCGCCGATAGTGCCGTAGTAAGTGCCTCAAAATGACTTATTTGCCCTTCATCATTTTCATCATCATACTTGCCACGAAGCACCGCAATTGCATGTCCCAGGTACCGAAATGGTAAAAATTTTATTCTGAGTATCAGGTATAGTCCCCCTCCTATCAGAAGGATTAAAAGTGGAAGTCCCCAGGCCCAGGAAGACATTTTTCCGGTGATTGCTTCGAGTGTTTCGATCATGACGCGAATTTGGTCACTAAAGGTATTTAAATTTTAAAATTCGATTCTATTGGTTTTATTTGTATTTCAGATGAAGCAACTACTAACCGCATCATTTCTTCTTATAACGCTCGTTTGCTCCGCACAGCAAGAGGGTTCTAAGGGTAAAAACACACTGATCTCCCCGGAATTCATGATCGGGTATTTGGCCCCATCCAATGAATTTTTTCCGGATAGAGGTTTACAAACGCAGTACTTTATAAGTTTGGCACGTTTGCAGGACGACAACCCTGCAGAATGGGCTCATCGGCTAAAAGCTCCCAAGACTGGCATTAGCCTGGGCTATACCGACTTTGGCAATCAGGGTGAGTTGGGAGGTGGTTTTACGGCTATGCCGTTTATTGAGTTTAATTTGTTCCGAAGTCAACGCCTGAAAGCCCTTGTGGGTATGGGCGCCACGTATTTCACAAAAATATTCGATCCGGTTACCAACCCCAACAATCAAGGGGTGAGTACCGAAGTGTTGTGGTCTTTTCGATCTTTTTTCAACTACGAATTGTATGAAAGAGGGAGAATTAACTGGCGTGTCGGTTTGGGGTATATGCACCATTCCAACGGACATACACGACTCCCGAATCAAGGTCTAAATTCGTTTCTATTGAGCCTTTCAGCCGACATTTATCGAGCCAAAACCGCAGATACGTGGTCCACACAGAGTTTTACTGACACCCGAAATCACTTCATTTCTTTCCGGTTTGGATACGGGATAAACGCTTTGTCCGGAGCCGATCCTTTCAACGACAAGCTACCCGTCTACACCATAGCCGGTTCCTACGGAAAAGTTTACAATAAAACCTGGAAGCTTAGTGCAGGGTTTTACTATCGCTTTTATCAACACTACTACAACTATATCACCAATAATGAATCCCTGGTTCAGGACGGGCAGGAATTTGCTTCTTACCGGGATAATCCCTGGTACAACGCTACCGTACTGGGACTTTCTATAGCCGGAGAGGTACTACTAAATCATGTGGGGCTTGAGTTGGAACTGGGATGGAATATCTTTAAGCCCGGTTATGACTTCGACTACCGAATTAACGAAGGCTGGGACAATCCGCCACGGGAGATTCCCGATTATTGGGTTCTGGGTGAATACGACACCAAATATCACCTCAAAAAGGCTATCGCCTCGCGAATGGGCCTTAAATATTATTTATTCGGAACTGATAACAACCCGGTTCATAACGTATACGTCGGTGCGCATATCAATGCCAACCTGGGGCAGGCTGACTTTACAGATGTAAGCCTTGGTTATGTCTACAGCTTTAAGTTTACCGAAAAGGACAAATAAAAACCCTCCGTCGCTAAAGCTATGGAGGGTTTATGTTCAGAATCTGTGAGTACTTCCTACTCTTTGATCAACTGCTTGGTTATTTGACCATCCTGTCCTGAAATGACAACTACATAGGTTGCTGATGACAATCGACTTATGTCGATCGACTTTTCAACACCCATATTGTTCAACGGAATGGTTTGTACCAATCGTCCGGCCATATCGTAAATGGCAGCGTTCTCTAACTGTAATCCTTGCGGATTGCTTAGGAACACCTGATCTGATGCCGGGTTAGGATACATAATGATCGTACCCAGATTCGCATCCGTGCCTTCTACACCAAGTACACTCTCTACGGTTAGTTCGAACGTACAACATTCTTCGTTACCATACTCATCCGTTGAGCAAAGAGTTACGGTGTACACTCCATCCGGAAGTTCCGTACCCGGTGCCGGATCTTGTGTAAAGACCGTAAGCGGATCCGTACAATTGTCCACAGCGGTTGCATCTCCATTAGCCCAGTAATCGGGAATCTCATAGAACAGATTACCTGGTCCCGGATCAACAGTTTGATCCGGCGGACATGTGACTTGTGGTCCCATATCATCTACAACAGTAACCACGGCATTACATGCGGCCAGGTTTCCATTCACGTCGCTGGCAAATACCATCACCGTGATCGGTGTACCTATGTCACTACAGTCAAACTCGAAGATATCGATGGCCGTTGTTAGGATACCGCAGGCATCGGTCAGAGTATCAATTACGTCATCCGGAGTGATCTCGGCAAAGCCGTTTTCATCCAGTGATACGGTAATATCCATACACGTCAGTACAGGTTCAACGTTGTCCTCCACGGTGACATTGGCCGTACAGCTACTGCTATTACCATTCACATCAGTTACGGTTAGAGTGACCACATTGTTACCTACATCATCACAGGTAAAGGTGTCAATATCAAGTGTAAGCGTATCAATGCCACAAGCATCGGATGATCCACCATCCACATCGGCTCCCGTAATCGTAGCCATTCCGTTGGCATCCAGTTGTACTGTGATATCCATACAAACAGCTATCGGATCGGTAACATCTTCTACCGTCACAACAGCAATACACGTCGATACGTTGCCTTCATCGTCTGTTACAGTGAGAGTAATGTTATTGTCTCCAACATCCGAACAGTCGAAATCGGTTTGTGAAGCCGTAATAGAAGCGATACCGCAATTGTCTGAAGAACCTCCGTCGATATCGGCTACCGTGATGCTGGCATTACCTGCGGCATCCAGTTGAATTGTAATATCCTGACAGACTGCCATTGGTGGTTCTGTATCGGTCACTGTAATCGTGAATGTACATACTGAAGTATTTCCGAATATATCGGTAGCCGTGTATTCCACGGTACTTACTCCAATTGGGAAGGCGGAACCACTTGGCAGGCCTGCTGTTTGGATAACCGAAGCCACGCCACAGTTATCAAGTGCAATCGCATCCGCAAAGAATACTACGGCACTACACTGACCTGGATCGGTTCCTGCGTTAACGTCCATTGGACATGCTATGGTTGGCGGTGTATCGTCTAAGATCAATACAAAGTCATTACCATCGCCTCCCACATAGGATACCTTTCCTGTAACTCCACCAAATACAATGGAGTCTCCTTCTGCGATTCCGTTAAAAGTTCCAATGATGGCATCACCACCGTCGTTATCTATTAGAACAAGAACTTCACAAGAGTCTTCAGGCCCTCCGGTTTGATCCACCATGGTGAGTGTAGCCCCACCAAGGTCAACTGTTCCAGTCACTGCCAACTGATCGTAATCGGTTCCCGGTGTTATAAAACCTGAAACTCCCAGTACGAGTTCATCTGCAGCAGAAAGAACAAGATTCGCGGCCATTGGGAAAACTCCCCTACCGGTAAATCCGGGCTGAGTAGCACCATTAATCGTTAGTGTTGTTCCTGTAACCAGATCGGTTGGAGGCACACCCGTTGGTGTTGTGATGGGTCCTATAGCAGTAGTAAGTGTCACGTCCCCTCCGGCGGTAATGTCAGCACCATTATTAATGAATGCAATACCACTGCTGCCTGTGTTTCCGGCAGTTCCATCAGCTGTAATTTCTCCGGCACTGGTCGTGAACGAGGCATTGTCAAGTACAATTCCACTGTTAACACCGGCTACAGCAGTACCAACACCGGTTGCAGAAATAGCACCGGTTCCTGTACTTTCTACCGATGCATTATTGAGAAGGCGAATTCCGTGATTACCATTGCCTGTACCGGCACCATCACCCAATAGGTCAATATCACCATTAAGGGTGCGAACCGTGGCATTTGACATTTGAATTCCCGAATTGCCATCCGTTCCATTACCACCGGTTCCATCTAAGGTTATCGAACCTCCGGCAATATCCTCAATCGTCACACCACTTCCAAGGTTTACTCCTATGTGGTTATTTGCAGCACCGCTTCCACCAACTCCCGTTGCAAGGATACCGCCACCATTCGTACTTACAGTAGTTCCGGCTGAACTAAGTACAATTCCTTCATTGCTGTTATTTCCGGGACCACCGGTTCCATCCAGCGTGATTGAACCCGTTCCTGTGCTACTAACCACAGAACCGGAAATAATTACTACACCTTCTGTGCTATTTCCCGTTCCAGATCCAGCTATTCCGGTGATGGAAATATTTCCATTGTTCGAAGTAACCGTTGCTCCGGGGTTGTTTGTAAGGACTACACCTCGCTCACCACCACTACCGGTTCCTCCCTGGCCGTTAATTACGATATCACCAGCGGCAGTATCGGAGATCACAACACCACCAAGAAGCATAACACCTGACTGATCGTTAGTCCCCGTTCCTCCGGTACCGTTCAATGTCATACCTCCACCAGCAGTGGTAATTGTACTGGCATTCTGTAAATACAAGCCTCGGCCATTGGATGTGCCAGACCCTGCATTACCCGTAAGGTCGACTACTCCCGATCCTGAAATCTGTATAGACGCACCATTGAGGAGCATCAGTCCCATATTGAAGTTTCCAGTTCCGGTACCTCCCGTACCATTCATTGTAACGTTTCCATCAACACTGGTTATGGTAGTCGGGTTATCAATTCTAATACCGATTACCTGTGCACCTGCGCCTAAAGCCCCATTACCGGTAATGTTTATGGGACCGGTCGTGCTGCTGATATTGGAAGCTCCTCGAATAAATACACCGTTGAGGTTGTTTCCGGCACCTGTGTTGCTAAATCCTGTACCGGCAATAGTTATACTTCCTGTACCGGTCGCCTGGATGGTGCTATTTACAGCATCTACACCTCGAAAATTCAATCCACCGGTGGGTGCATTACCACCGGTTATGTCGATCGCTCCATCTGTAATCTGCACAGAACCTCCGTTCATAAACGTATTATCACTACTGGTAGTGGTTACATTTCCTGTAGTACTAATTCCGGTTGTAATAAATAGCTGTTCCGAAGTTGTAATGAGATCACCGCTTCCAATATCCGTGGCGGTCGTTTGGAAATTGATATCATCGTCATCATCATCACCATTTACGGTAAGATCGGCATCAAATCCTGCTGCGACACCTTCAATGTTTATGACATCTGCACCTGTACCAGCGTTGATGGTCAATGAGTTGGTTGGATTGTTGAAATCAACCATTTCGCCCAAAGTCGAGTCAATCTGGTTATCCAGTGTACCGCCTGCGTCAAGCGTAATGGTCTCTGCACCTCCGGTGAAGGTGAAGATCCTGTCGGCTGCGCCAAGATTATCGATTACAGGCTCCAGACCCACATAGGTGATGGTGCTGTTTCCTGTGATGTCAACAGAACCGTCGCTATCATTCACAAATGTGTGAGTAACCGTAGTAACGGCTGTGGTTCCTGATAACAACATAATATCTCCGGGAACTGTGTTTTGATTTCCACCATCGTAATTGATGGCATCTCCAAAGTTTCCACCGTCCAGGTCCACATTCAGGCTGTCATCGCCGTCCTGTGTATTGATATTGATATCTCCTGTGACCGAAGCTATCGGTACCAGGGCATCATTTCCATCCTGAGTAGCCCCCTGACCGGCAATTACCGGCTTATTGGGATCACTAATTCTGTAGTTAGTACCATCAATAATAATGGTTAACTCATCATCCTCTCCAAGAGGATCACTGTATACAAGGTTACCACTGCCGTCTACTTCGACGTTGACTACGCTGGAGCGCAGCACAACATCGTTACCGTCACCTTCATCATAATAGATGTACCAGGTTTCCCCGTTAAAGGCAATAGCACTCTCATTGGGTAGTCCGGTGAAAGTACCTACAACGGCATCCGTACCGTCATTGTCGATGATCACAATGACCTCAAAAGGAGTTGCCACAGCGGCTGTGTTGTCAATCAGGGTCAACGTGGCATCGGTAATATCAACAACACCCGTTACCGCAATCTGATCGTAATCGGTTCCCGGGTTGGTGAAGTCATCCACATCCACTTCATATACATCTCCAGCGGACAAGTTGAAATTTCCGCTTTCCAGGAACTGTCCCACCGCACTTCCCGGTGACACAGTACCATTGACGGTAATGCTGTTTGCGTCAATAACCGGGTTCACTCGTGTACCGTTAGGTGTGTTGAACGGTCCGGTTGTTGGAGTAACAGTAACATCTCCAGTCGTTTGAACAGAAACCGTTGTGTTGGCGTTGCTGTTATCAATATTAACCCCGGCAAATGAAGCGTTGGCTGCCGTTCCAAACAGATTAACATTTCCGGAAGTGGAAACGATCTGAGCATTCGAGAACATGGCAGTACCATTGTTTACTCCGCCACTACCATCAATGGAAATTCCAGTAACAAGTACATTACCCGTAGTTGTGGTCGTCGTTGAATCGAACAAATAAACTCCGGTGTTAAAGTTTGGACTCGATCCACCTGTTCCGTTGATCAGGATATTTCCTCCGTTGAGATCTTGTAGATTACTTCCCACGGTAATGATTGCTCCTATAGTCAATGAACCGGTTGATGTTCCGCCCTGACCGTTAATGGTAATTCCTCCTCCGTTTGTTGAAAAGAAAGAAGTGCCATTCTGTATCAAAACGCCGTAGGTATTCGCATTTCCTGTTCCTCCGAAACCGTCCAACTGCATACTACCGGTGCCTGTCACCTGGTATATTCCTCCGAAAAGCGCTACAATACCGGCATTAAAGTTCCCGGTTCCTGTACCACCGGTTCCATCGATGATCATATTTCCATCCACACTTTGAATAAAACTACCTACATCGGAAACCCGTACTCCATAGTTCAGGTTACCTGTGCTTGCAGACTGAGTTCCAATACCCGTAATATCCATGTCTCCGCTAACGGTACTGATCACCCCGGCATCATCGGCATGCACACCGCGGTTATTTCCACCGGTACCACTTCCGGTACCTACCAGCATCATATTACCGGTATTGGTGGAAACCGTACTTCCGGCATCCTGTACGTAGATTCCAGTGTTATTGCTGGTACCATCACCCGCCAAACCGGTAAGCATCATAGTACCTGAGCCGGTGGCCTGTACATCACCTCCATTGTGAACGCGAATTCCAAAATTACTGCCTGTAGTTCCATCACTGGCCCCGGTACCATTAAAGGTAATACCTCCGGTACCTGTAGTCTGTACTGTGGCGTTGTCAATATCAATACCTACAAAACTATCTCCTGCCAAAGGAGCCGAACCGGCTGCTATGCCAACGGCACCGTCTGTTGACTGCACGGTAGCTCCATTGGAAACAGAGGTGTTTCTGGATGTCGAAGTTGTAATGGCACCCGTGGTGGTTATGTCCGCCGTAACGAACAACCGATCGGATATTACAATCAGCGCACCGCTACCAAGGCTCGTAGCCGTAGTTTGGAAAAATACATCATCGTTCTCACTGTCACCATTTATGGTAAGGCTGGCATCAAATGCTGCATCTACACCTTCTATATTGATGATATCATCTCCGTTTCCTGCATTGATAGTTAATGAGTTTGTTGGATTGTTGAAATCAACCGATTCACCCAATGTAGAATCAATCTGATTGTCCAATGTACCTCCAGCGTCGAGAGTAATGGTCTCTGCTCCCCCTGTAAAAGTGAATACGCGATCGACGGCATTAAGATTATCAATGACCGGCTCAAGGCCTACATAGGTGATCGTACTATTTCCAGTGATATCCACAGATCCGTCATTATCACTTGCATGGGTATGCGTAATTGTCGTGAACGAACCTCCTCCTGATAGTTGCAATATGTCACCAGGAACGGTCGTCTGATTTCCGCCATTGTAGTTAATGGCATCTCCGAAGTTTCCTCCGGTTAGATCGACGGTAAGCATATCATCTCCATCCTCTGTGTTAATATTGATCGCTCCTGTCACCGAGCTAATAGGGACCAAAACGTCCAGACCGTCCTGGGTAGTTCCGCTACCTGCTTCTAAAGTTCCGTTAGGGTCACTGAGGCGATAGTTTGAACCTTCAACTACAACAGTGATATCATCATCTACTCCATCATCATCCGTATAAACCAAATTTCCGCCTGCATCGATTTCAATATTTGAAGTTAGAGGCGCATCTGGCGCACAAATGCCAACAGAAACTTGAATAACATCCAGTGTAAAAGGAGCTGGGTTGTTAATATTTATAACCAGGCAATCAAAAGATCCTGGTACTTGGAAATACCCGTCCTGGTTTGTGGAAGTGGTACCCGTAATAAATGCTGTATTGCCAGACGTGCCAAATCTGGATTGACCATTCATCAAATTTACGTTGACCGGATTTCCACTACAATCAAAAATGTTTATGGTTGTAAAAGTTTCAATATCCCCAATGAAAATGTATGGATTGGTTATTGTTAAACCAAAGTTGTATGTAATATCTGCATCTCCACCATCGGTGCTAGCATAATTGATGCGTCCTCCACTAGTAACTATATTATCTACATCCCCAAGTCCTGCGCCACTTGGAGTACCTGTAACAGTGATATTGGTAGTTCCATTGTTTACTAAACTAGTGGTCACTCCTATTCCCGCAGGTAAGAAGGTTCCCGTATTTTCATCAGCATGGTCGATAGTGTAAAAATTAAATCCTGCCGCACACGCCGCAGGAGTTCCTGGCACATTCGTGGTTCCATCAGGATTTTGAGAGGCCGGTGTCCCCAAAGGGGTGTTCTGGGCACTTGCGGTATACGAAACCATTAGCGCTGTTATGAATAAAAGTACAGCGCTAAAAATCTGTGTATTTTTTTTCATAATGGGCTATTAGTTTTGTTTTGATTTTTTTCCATCAGGCCCTGCCTTTGAAGAAACCTTCGCCTTCTTCTGTGCTTCCAGGCGCTTTCTAACGGCTGCAGTTACCTTGTCTCTCCTGGCCTTTGCTTCACGGCTTTTGCGAGCGTTTTCCTGCAATTGCAACTGCATGGCCTTATCTTCCTGGACTTCCTGAACTTCCATATCCGGAGATTCAGTCACTTCCATAGAGGTTATCTGATCGGCCTTCACTTCAGTCTTGGTCTGTGTAACGGGCTTTTCGCTTTGTGCGGTTGCCACCGATGTGGTGAACAACGCAGCAACTAGTAAAATGGCGAAGTTGGTTTTCATAAGTTGTAGTATTGGTTGTTTATTGATAAATATTGATAATTCTTCTCCTTTTTATCAACCGGGAATCATGGAAATACAATACGACAACATTAAATCAAATCTCCGGATTAATACGTTCCGGAGTTTGACCACAGTCAGGTAGGTTAAAGGTATTTTAAATTAAAATGTAGGGGTATGGAATTACAAAGAGTCGTGTATCGTGATAGCTAGTTGATTTATTGGTTGACTGTTTAAATGTATCACAAATACTTGGGAAACAGATGAATTTTAGGTTAAAGTTTCCAACAGAATAGAACCTTCCGGGACCCGAAAAATTGACACTATTGTAAACCTTAAAAAGGCTTAAGTTCGTAACTATCTGTTTTTGAATTTTTTAGAGAGAAGAATGCTTTCCTCTAGCCTGATTTCGTCCGCACTAAACGCCCGAAAAGAATAAGTTAACATTGTCCTCAATGCGCTGTTGAATATTTGAAACATCGGCTTTAACGAATGTCTCTCCGGTGATATTTTCGTAGAGTTCTATATATCGTTCCGAAACACTTTCAATATAGTCATCACTCATGTGCGGAATCTGTTGGCCTTCCAGGCCCTGAAATCCGTTTTGTATAAGCCATTGACGTACAAACTCCTTGGAAAGTTGTTTCTGAGGTTCCCGGCGTTCCTGACGTTCTTCATACCCGTCGGCATAGAAATACCGGGAGGAATCCGGTGTATGAATCTCGTCTATCAATACGATCTCTCCGTCCCTGGTCTTTCCGAATTCATATTTGGTGTCTACAAGGATCAATCCCCGGGCAGCTGCGATTTCAGTACCACGCTGAAAAAGCTTTCGGGTATAATCTTCCAATTGGACATAATCTTCTTCAGAAACAATTCCCCGGGAGAGGATCTCTTCCCTGGAGATATCTTCGTCGTGATCTCCCTTTTCCGCCTTGGTGGCAGGTGTTATGATGGGCTCCGGAAACTTGTCATTTTCTATCATCCCATCGGGCATAGGAACGCCACAAAGTATGCGCTTACCGGCCTTGTACTCCCTGGCTGCGTGCCCGCTCATATATCCGCGAATGACCATTTCCACTTTAAACGGATCACACGCCTTCCCTATGGCCACGTTGGGATCGGGAACGGCTGTTAACCAATTCGGGCAAATATCCTCGGTATCCTTCATCATCTTGGTTGCGATCTGATTGAGGATCTGTCCTTTGAACGGAATCCCTTTCGGCATCACCACATCAAAAGCACTGAGACGATCGGTCGCTACCATGAGCAGTATATCGTTTTCCAAAGTATACACTTCACGAACCTTACCTCGATAAACACTCTTCTGACCCGGAAACTGAAAATCGGTAGCTGTTATCGTATTGCTCATGCTAGTTTTGATTTTCGATCGACTTGTAGGCCGCAATTACTTTCTTTACCAATCGGTGGCGAATCACATCGCGATCGTCCAGGTAGATAAAACCTACACCATCTACATCCTTAAGGACCAGCAAGGCTTCTTTAAGTCCGGAGATAACACGTCGCGGAAGATCAATTTGCCCGGGATCACCAGTAATCATAAACTTCGCATTCTTTCCCATTCTTGTGAGGAACATTTTCATCTGAGCATGGGTGGTGTTCTGGGCTTCATCCAGAATCACAAAAGCATTGTCCAGTGTTCGCCCTCTCATAAATGCAAGCGGAGCTATTTGAATAATCCCCTTCTCCAGGTGTGCCGCCAGCTTCTCATGTGGGATCATGTCGCGCAGGGCATCGTACAACGGTTGCATATAGGGATCCAGCTTTTCTTTCATATCACCGGGAAGAAAACCCAGGTTTTCACCCGCCTCAACGGCAGGACGTGTTAATATGATGCGTTTGACCTGTTTTTCCTTAAGTGCCTTTACCGCAAGTGCCACCCCGGTGTATGTTTTACCGGTACCGGCAGGGCCAATTGCAAATAACAGATCGTTCTTCTTCATCAAGTCAACCAACTTGCGTTGATTCGGAGTTTTCGCTTTGATCAGTCTACCGCTCACTCCGTGCACAAGCACTTCATCAACTCCACCCCCGTTCGTATCCTCATAGTCCTGAACGTTCTCTGCCATGAGAACACTTTCTATGGTATTTTCATCCAGGGTGTTATACTTTGCAAAATGATCCAGTAACATGGTAAGTCTTGCGTCGAATTCCTCCAATACTTCTTCATCACCATAGGCTTTGATCTTACTACCCCGTGCTACGATCTTTAGTTTGGGAAAGTACTTTTTTAAGAGGTCTATGTTTGAATTTTGAAGGCCGAAGAATTCTCGTGGGCTTATTTCGGTAAGTTCAATTATGAGTTCGTTCAAAAGCGAAATGGTTTAGAATACTAGGTCTGGGTAAAAATAAGTTTTGACACTAGCAAAAGTACAGTATTTTTGTGGTAACTGGTTTAAGAAAATATCAACAATCCGCCTATGGCAATCATCACGCTGACGACCGATTTTGGTGAAAAAGACCACTTTGTTGGCGCGGTAAAAGGAGCGATCTACAATGAGTTGGATTCGGTACGAATTGTTGATATCTCACATTCCATTTCTCCCTTTCACATTACGGAAGCCGCATACATTATTCAAAATGCCTACCGGAGCTTTCCCAAAGGGACCATCCATATTGTAGGTATCGATGCCGAAATCAATCCGGAGAACAAACATATTGCGGTACTGTTGGACGGCCATTATTTTGTTTGTGCCAACAACGGAATTATTTCCATGTTGACATCCGACATCAATCCTGAGAAGATCGTCGAGATCAACATTCACGACCGGGTTGAGACGAATTTTCCTGTGCTGGATGTGTTTGTAAAGGTTGCCTGTCATATAGCCCGCGGTGGAACACTCGAAGTGATCGGTAAAGTGATCAAGGAGATCAAAGAGCTTACCGGGATAAAACCTGTTGTTAACTCGGAAAAGAACCAGATCATCGGTAATGTCATTTATATAGACAACTACGGAAATGTGATTTGCAATATTACCAAAGAGCTGTTCGACACTATCGGCAAAGGACGGGACTTTCGGATTACTGCAAGGACCGCAGGATTTAGTACCGTCTATTCCAATTACAGCGACGCCATCAATTTTGATTTACCACCGGAACGCCGTGAAGAGGACGGGAAGAAGCTGGCCCTGTGGAATTCGTCCGGATATCTGGAACTGGCCATTTACAAAAGCAATCCGAAAACGGTTGGGAGTGCCTCTACCCTCTTCGGTTTGGAATACAGAGATACGGTAACGGTGAATTTTGGATGAGGGATGAGGGATGAGGTATGAGGTGTGAGGTGTGAGGTGTGAGGTTTCAGGAGAGAAAAGAGACACAAATCAGGAATCAGGGCGACTCAACGAATAAACAAATAAACCTATAAACCCAATAACCCATTAACTCAATAACTTAATAACTTAATAACTTA
>CAZTLE010000067.1:0-18897 GCA_964614415.1 uncultured Aureitalea sp.
GGATGCCGGTGGAATGAAAGACCTGGCATTTGAGATGGGTGGTGAAATGGAAAATCTATTCCTGTTATTCGGATCCCGACAAGGCGGAAAAGCTTTATTGACTTGCTATATTTCCAAGGATCTGGCCTCATCCCGTGATCTCAATGCCGGTACCATAGTCCGGGAGTTGGGACGCTATATTCAAGGCGGTGGCGGAGGTCAACCGTTCTTCGCTACGGCTGGGGGTAAGAACCCCGATGGCATATCGGAAGCGCTAGCCAGGGCGGGGGACTATATTCAATAGGTTAGTTTTCCCTCATGAAATTGGTCACTCCCATAACTGTTCCTTCCGGAAAACCTCAGATCGATTATAATTCCGACATCGTACTACTGGGTTCTTGTTTTGCGCAGAACATAGGTAATAAGTTAGAGTACTTTCAATTTCGGCAGATTACCAATCCGCTGGGGATCATCTTCAATCCGGTTTCCCTGGAATTGCTGGTAACCCGCGCCATAAATAAAGATGTATTTACTGAGGAGGATATCTTCTTTCACAATGAACGATGGCATTGTTTTCAGTCACATTCGGTTCTCAGTGCTACTACGAAAGAAGCGTTATTGGACAATTTGAATATGGGGTTGTTGAAACTTCATAAGGGTATTGCCAAAGCCTCTCATATGATTTTCACCTACGGTACGGCCTGGGTTTACAGGCATATTGACAGTGATTCGATCGTTGCCAATTGTCATAAGGTTCCGCAGAAACGTTTTTTAAAGGAATTGCTTACGCCCGTGCAGATTGAATCTGCCATTGACAATATGGAGACCCTGATTCGATATGTGAATCCGTCGGTCACTTTTATTCATACGGTATCTCCGGTACGCCATACAAAGGATGGAATGATGGAAAATGCCAGGAGTAAGGCCCACCTGCTTACCGCGGTGCATGAGAATATCTCTCCCAGAGATAGGTCACACTATTTTCCGTCTTATGAGATCGTCATGGATGAGCTCCGGGATTACCGCTTCTATTCGGAAGATCTTGTCCATACCAATGAGACGGCAATTTCTATTATTTGGGAACGATTTGCAGCGACCTGGATCGATCCTTCCACCGAAGAAACGAGGAAACAGGTTAGGCAAATACGGCAGGGACTAGCCCATAGCCCGTTTAATCCGGACGGCGAGGCTCATGGTTTGTTTCTGAAGGACCTCAATGAGAAAATAGAAGCTGTTAAAGGGCAATATCCACATATGACATTTTAGAATACGGCAATTGTCGTATTGATCGCCGTTGGGTTAGAATGCAATTTTGCTGTGTTCAATTATCTAAAAACCCAACAGTTATGAAAACTCTAAAATTATTCACCTGTATTCTTTTTGTAAGCCTGGCGCTTATGTCCTGTAAAAAGGACGATGAAGGAGGCGATGGAGGTGCGGCCGCAGAAGGAACAATCACTGCAAAAATCGGTGGGGCAGATTTCACCTCTCTTGAGATCGCCACTACAGCCAATGAGGTCACTGCCGGAGGAAGTACAACAATCACCATTCAGGGAAATGATGCCAGCGGTAAGGCCATTATACTTATTATCAATGGATACGACGGAACAGGCACTTATGAGATCAGTGATGCCGGTATTTTCAACACGGCTACCTATACCGAGGCCAATATCAGCAATCCGCAGGCTACGCAAAGCTGGGTAGCACCGTTTGCCAACAGTGGTGTGGCCGGGGAGATCAATATCTCTTCAAAGACGGCCGATAACATCCAGGGAACGTTCAACTTTGAAGGAAAGAACAACGACGATATGTCTATGAGGAGCATTACCGAAGGTTCTTTCAACATGACACTTTTGCAAAACGGAGGATAAGATCCGGAAACGTATGTAACGAAATCTCAGTGTTGAGGTTTTTACGTGGGCCGGGGGTAGAGCAACTGCTTTACTTCCGGTTTTTGTTTTAGTGGTTAGTTCTTAGTTGTTAGTGATTAGTGAGAAGAAGAGTCGCGCCAAAACCCAATGCACCGAATTCCAAAACCGGAGTACTTTTCAATAACAATAACAATAACAATAACAATAACAATAACAATATCCAAAACCTGCAACCTGTAACCCCCCAATTCAAAACTTACAACTAACCACTACGAACTAACCTCTAACCACTTCATTATACGTCAATTGCCCTATTGAACCGCGCGGCTATTTCAACCATTTTTGACCAAACCAATTAAAACCACAATTATGAAAACGTCAACCATCTTTAGAACCGTGTGCTTGCTTCTGGTTACAGTATGGAGCAGCATGGCACAAAAGGCAGAAGCCCCCGACTTCATGTATGATGTAGGAGCCAAAATCAACGAAATGACCCTTACGCAGGGAGGAACCATGGTTATTGCAACAAATGACGGACTGGTAGGTATAAAGCCCGGGCAGAGCGAATTGCTCTTTAATTTCACCGATTATGGACGTGTAAAACCCGAAGAACTGTTTTTCGTACCCAACGCACCCTACGTTGTGGTGGGTCAGACCGGATTTGGAGCTATGACCACCAAAAAAGCGGTGATCGATTATATGTCCGGAAAGAAACTTTTTAGTACGGAGGACAACGGCTGGAAAATGATCATGACCTGCGATGTAATGATGCCGCAAAACAAGCTGGTAGTTAGCGGTCAGCGTCGCTCCAAGGAAAAATTTGCCATGCAGGTTGCTGTTTATGACCTGGATTCAGGAGCCGAGGATTACCGGTTCAATCTGGGAGATCCAAACCGGGTTGGCATTGCGAAAAACTACAGTGTTACCGGACGCCCGCTGCTTCTTAAGGAGCATCTCATTATCCCTACTGCACAGGGGCTCATTGCCAAAAAGGCCAATACCGGAGAAACCCTCTGGCAGAACAAAATGAAGAACATAAACTGGATGACCACAGATGAAACCGAAAAGGAGATCTATGGATTCCAGGGTGTAAACAACGGCAGTAATACCAAGATACACAAAGTAGGTGCCAACGGAGAGCAACTTTGGGCCGATGAGCGCAAAGTAAAAGGCAAGGTGGTCAATTTTGAGATCCTGCCTCAGGGCATAGCAGTGGTTAGCAATGTTGACAATTCCGGGAAATCCGGATTGATGAAGTTGGCCTCAAGTCGGTCTGAATCCAAGATTGCCTTTCTAAGTGCGAACAATGGGGAAGACCTTTGGGACAAAGCACCCAAGACAAAGGGATATGTGCAGCACTTTTACATTATGGACGACGGCATCCTGTTCGGAGTTTATGAAGGCGGAATCAATAAGATATCATTCGACGGAAAAACACTCTTTAAAAAGCCTTTAAAAACGGGAGAAAATATTCTCACTATGGCCAGTACGCCACAAGGTCTTATTTACATCACTTCGGAAGATGCCAATATTGTAAACCTGCAAACCGGAGATCAGGTGTGGAAAAAGCCGTTAAAATACAAACGTGCCGATGCTGTAGGGTCGACGTTCGATAATGCCAATTCCAGGTATCTCATCAGTGCAGACGAAGACCTGTTTGCCGTTGATGCCGAAAGCGGTGATGTTTCTACCCTTGCCAGCAGTAAGTTTGATGGAAAAGAGGCGCCCTCCGGGGTTGAGATAAGAGACGGTGGAATACTTCTCACGAGCGATCAGAATATGATGCTATTGGATTGGGACGGATCCCAACAATGGCACGAGTACCATAGAGCACCGGGGAAAAGCGCTTTTGGCGCCATCTTAATGGGAATAACGGCGGTTGCTTCGGCTGCTACGGCGACAGCAGCTTACGCTGAGGCAAACCGAAACAGAAACCGTTTAGGACAGTATACCTCGCGAGGAGAAGCCTATGCCGATCTGGGAGATGGAATGGCGGTGGCGACAGGTGCTTCGGTCGCAGAGATGTTGCGTAGGTTTAAAGCTACCTCTGCCACAGAAAATTCACAGTTTATTCTCACCAAATTGGACGACGGTGTAGGACTCGTAAAAGTGAATAAGGACACGGGAACCACCGAGAAGGAAATCCTTATAAAGGACAAGAAGCCGGAATATCAGGTGGACGAGTTTGGCGGTATCCTGTATTACAAAGCCAATAACAGCTCGGTATATGCCTACGATTTGAAGAAGTAACTAACTAACCAGGTTATGTTAGGTTGTGAGCAGGCCATAGGAACCTGTTCCCCCCAAGCCCCGCTCTGCGGGGTTTTTTTGTTAAATAGGGCATTTGCCGTATTTCAGAAAATCAAAAAAAAGCAGTACTTTGGAGTATCACAAAAACTTCATTATGAGATCACTAGCCTTTCTTTGCATAGCACTTATAAGTGTGTTAAGTGCTAATGCTCAGGTACCTACACCAATGAGTACAAATTCCAGCGGTTCTGTTTCGGGAGCCAGTTGGACCAAGACCACTTTTTACGACTTCATTCTTAAGGATGAGAACGGGAACAGGGTGTCCGACGTAATGGACCTAAACTACCTCAAAACGGATTCGTTGGGTGTGTTTGATAAGACCGCCAAGACCGTGTACGTATTGGCAGACTTTAAAGATGCTGCGTCCGGATCTTCTGGTAAAGCAGCTGTTCTGGCAAAGAACGTGGGTAACAGTTTTTACGTAACCAACCCCCACTCTTTTTATACTGTTATCGATCAAAAAGTATATACGGGAAAGATCACCAACGTACAGGGGAGTTATGTGTACTACGTGCCAGACCTGGATAGAACCTATTTCCTTGATGGAATCCGTAACCATACAAATTGGGGCGCCAAAGCGATTGTAGACATGGCGTACTCGGAGACGAATACTTATTGGTATCGGGATGTAGAGAACAAAAAGTACGGGATTATCAAAGAAGGTAAGGCGATCGATTATTCCAACGCGAGTACAACGACAGATGGGAATGATCTGGTTGTGAGTATCGACGGAAAACAAACCTATCGCCTGCCCGGATATTATACTATTTCCTCCTTCGTTATAAAGCCGGTAAAAATGATCAAGGCGGGTAGTACGACTTCACCAACGGTGGCTTCCGGTTCGGGTTGTGTTCAGGGGGATTGCCAAAACGGATGGGGCAAGTACGAATACGAAAACGGACATTACGACGGCTTCTGGAAAAATGGGCTTAAGCATGGATATGGACTCTATAATTGGGATGACATCGGCAAGTACATCGGTAGCTGGATAAATGATGAAATGAGCGGTTATGGAGTGTATATTGCAGATAATAATGACAATATCATAGGACATTATGAGAAAGGGCAATTAAACGGATTGGGAATTACTGTCTCCGGTGATACCTGGAAGCAGGGTGTTTATTCGGATGGCAATTTAGTTACACCACACGACTTTTTCTCGACAGGTAATGAAACCGGATGTACGGCCGGTGACTGCCAAAACAAGTATGGCCGGATGAAGTGGAGCAACGGCGATAGCTTTACCGGATTCTTTAAGAATGGCAACCTGTATATGGGGACCTATACCTTTGCCTCCGGGGATAAATACAGTGGTATGTTCAATAGTAGCAATCAGTTTCACGGAATGGGCCGTTTCTTCTTTGAGTCCGGTGAGTACTACGGAGGTAACTGGAAGAATGGTAAGTACGACGGGCGCGGCTACTACCATGATAAAGATCTGAAACAAAAAATTGGCGTTTGGTCGAACGGGCAGTTGGTGACCAGACTGAAAGAATAGTAAACCTGGAAGCGGATAATCATGACGCTTTAGTCGAAATTAAAGGAAAGTAAATGATGAAGAATACAAGAACAGTTTTAGTTGCAATGGCTATGTTGTTTGTCATTTCTGCAGTGAATGCTCAACAACCTTCCGTGCCCAGGGTTCCGGGTACCACTTCTAATACCCCGACCCCTAATTCTGCCGAGGTAGAAAGAAATTTGGACATCATTAATGGCGCCTTCGATACGTACAATACCTACGGTACAAAGTTCAGTGTGAAGGGAAACAGAATCCATTGGAAGAGTACGGTTACCGAGGCATCAGCCGATTTGAACGACCTTATATTCTATGTTCACTACGATAACAAGTGGATTGTTTTGAAGTGTCTCAAGGATGGATGTTTTGAAGGAACAACTTTTAAGGATGAATATTCCATGAGTCTCAAGACAACATCCGGGAACATTAGTCCAGTCATGGATGATGTCCTTCATGCCTTCAACACCATTCGCAAGGAAGTTTTGAGTAAGTAACTTTTTGTGTTGCTAAGGAGGGAATACGGCAATTACCGTATTTTCTCATTGGCGCACTACTTGTACTTTTAAATATCTTTAATCAATTCATCTGCCATGGCGCTCAAAGTTGCAATCGTTGACGACAATACCTTTCTGATCCACGCCATCAGGGAGAAGCTCTCTTTTTTTGAAGATATTGCGGTGCGTTATACTGCCATGGACGGTAGTGAACTTCTAACACGTCTTGAAGAAAATCACAATCTCGATGTAATCCTTATGGATATCGAAATGCCGGTTCTCAATGGGATTGAGGCTACACAAAAAGTCAAACAGAAATACCCACAGATCAAGATTATCATGCTCACCGTGTTCGACGATGACGAGAACATTTTCAACGCCATCAAGGCCGGAGCGGATGGCTATCTGTTAAAAGATGTCAATCCGGAAAAACTGTACGAAGGGATTTTGGAAACCCTGAACGGAGGTGCGGCCATGAATCCTTCCATCGCACTTAAGACCCTCAAACTGCTGCGCAACCCCATTGACATTACGAACAAAAAAGACCAGGAGGAAATCTCCCTGTCTAAACGGGAAATTGAAGTTCTTGAGCAGCTTAGCAAGGGACTTAGCTATACGGTGATTGCAGATAACCTGTTCCTGTCACCCAGTACAGTGCGCAAACATATCGAGAATATTTACAAGAAATTACAGGTGCACAGCAAGATCGAGGCCGTACAAAAAGCCAAAAATCACAATATTATTTAGCTCTTAACTACTTTTATTACCTCCTGGAGACCCGTACTCGTATAGATTCTTATTAGATACATTCCCGATTTATACTTGGACATATCTAGTGTAGTTCTTATATCGGGCTGTTGCATCTCGATCATACCGAAACTTTTCCCCAAGAGATTAATAATTTCAACAGATTTAATTTTTGAACCGTTGATAGAAGTAATATTGACAATACTATTAGAAGGATTAGGGTGGGCAATAAAGCCCTTTTCTCCAAATTCCGTAGACGCGATTACGTCAACAGTGGCCAATACTTCTGACGGGTCAATAACATAGATTTCACGACCACTTTGAAAAGAGTTGGCGACCATGTATAGCTGATTACCAGCCGCGTATAACCCTGAGACAAAAGAAATAGGATCGTTCGAATTAATAACGCTAATGAAGTGCTCGGAATTACTTGCCGGTGTTCCGGCGGTATTCTGAATGGTCTGGTCCCCGATAGTTTCAAAATAGAAAAGATTTCTACCAACACAAGATGGATATAAAAACTGGTTACCATTGCCGGGAGCGCCGGTATCAATCATAATGGTCCCGTTTACAGTGCCGTCCGTTCGCCATAGTTGATTATCGAAAGATGAAGGATGCGCTGCGACGAAATAAACATATTCGCCGCATGCGTAAATTTCATTTATATCAATGTTAAATCCTAGTGGGGCGCTATACATTATTTCAACCTCATTGGGGGTTCCATCGGTTTTTGCTACAGCCTTTTGAAGAGTAATCTGGTCTACGACAACAAAATAAAGATCATCGCCAAGGCTCGCGGAATGCCTTATCTCACTGTCTTGAAAGCCATCCCATTCACCTATCAATTCGATCGTATCATCTTCATTCACGCAGTAAACAAAATGATTTCCATGGGAAGAACCGGAATCATTTGTAGTGAAATAGAGTTTCGTATTTGTACGTCCAAGAATTTTGACGCTATTACCATCATTAAACAGTTGGGTGCCAGCTTCAGTACCATCGGTCCTATAAAGATGTCTGTTTAGATTACCTCCGCTCACTATTCTGGCAGTAAAGTATAGTTTCCCGTTAAATTCAAGAGCGATAGGCCCATAGCCATCCTGGACATCGGAAATATTCTTTAGTAGACTGGTTCCGGACTCAGTTCCGTCACTTTTCCAGATTTCATATCCATTTATACCTTCATCAGCAACAAAATAAGCATCGCCATTAAAGCTAGCCAAAAATGTAGATTCATAAATACTGGATCCCGGTCCCGGTATAATATCTTTTATAAGCTCAGAGCCATTTCCAGTTAATGAAGTCTTGTGAATTTCAAGTCCTTCATTGTCGGTCGATGCAAAGAAAAACACCTCACTTCCAACTCTAGTAAAAAGTGGGTTTCTGGTATCTGTGGATGAAGAGACACCCTCATTAATATCGGCAATAGGTTTGGTGCCAGATATCTCTCCATCGCTTACAAACGGCTCATTCCCTACCTGGCCGTTGCGTGCCTCAAAAAAGAGACGTTGTCCAAAAGATACGGCATTTATTTCACTGGAGATGGCGCTACTTTCAAGGTTGATGTCCGTGAACAAGCTCGTTCCTGACGAACTACCATCACTTCGCCAGATTTCATTACCATTTATAAGATTTTCAATCGTGAAATACGCAAATCCATTGAAATCCATGATGTTAAAATCATGAGAACTCGAACCTGAAGGTCCAAATTCCTGAAGTACGGGAATTGTTCCAGCTTGTGTTCCATCAGAAACAAATACTCGGGTGCCTAAGTCAAAATCTCTCGCTTCAAAAAATAGATTATCATTTGACAGTGTAAGATGGTTGATTTGACTTGTTTGAGGGCCCGAATAAATATCTTTAACTAGTTGTGTCCCGGATTCAGTTCCGTCTGTTTTCCAAAGTTCTGGTCCATGAGTCGGATCATTTCCAACAAAAAACACCTCATCTCCTAGTTTTACAAACAATAAATCTCCAATACCGGGAGCATTACCTGCATTAATGTCCTTAATTAAAAACGTTCCTGACTCTGTGCCATCGCTCCGCCAAATTTCCGATCCTGTAGAAGGGTCTAAAGCAGCAAAGATTATCGTATCATCAAACAACACAGCACCGAATAATTCGTTCATTGAACTAACGTTTCCCGCATAAATGTCCTTTACCATGTAAGTACCGGATACAGTGCCGTCGCTTGCCCATAATTCTCCGCCATCAATACCATTGTCCGCGGCTATATAAAACTGGGACGTGCCAATGACAACGTCACCAAAGAAGGACACACCATCGCCGGTTGGGTTAAAATCGTAAAATAATTGAGTTCCTGAGGTCGTGCCATCTGAACGCCAAAGCTCAATCCCGTTGACATTGTCTTCGGCTCTAAAATAAAGATATCCATCGTATTCAAAGAAACTTCTAGGATTACTGGAGTTACTTCCCGGATTGATGTCCTTTAATAATGTCGTTCCGCTCTCCGTTCCATCACTCATCCAAAGCTCATTGCCATTGGCAGAATTGGTCTGACTAAAAAATAACAGTCCTTGAAAAACAATAAAATCGGATAAGGTGTTTACTGAGCTAATATTGTCAGGATCCGTGTCTTTCAACATGTAAGTGCCATTCGTAGTACCGTCGCTTCTCCACAATTCATACCCGTGTATATCATCATTGGCCGAAAAATAAAATACCCCATTCAGATAGGCAGAATCTAGTAGTGTAGAGTCATCAAATCCACTTTGAGATCCATTAATAATGTCCTTTATTAAAAGGGTTCCTCCTTGAGTTCCATCTGAAGTCCATAACTCATGTCCGGTTTGTCCATTATCTCCTAAAAAATAAAAGCGATCTCCGGCGGATACAAGTGACTCCGGGTCACCATCTTCTAGAAAATTAATCTCTAACAGAGAAGCTTCAAAGTCCTGCGATTGAACAATAAACGTTGAAAGCAGTAGAAGCGATAGAAGCTTTGTCTTCATGAGATCGATTTTAAACAAAGATAGAAGAAAGAAATATCTGAAAAAATGAGCTAATGAAACGTTGATCACCTACAGGCCAAACGCTTCCTTCACCTCATTCACGTAGTCCAGCTTCTCCCAGGTAAACAGTTCCACATCTTTTTGAACCTTTCCGTTATAGGGGCTTTCAAACACCTTGGTCACGGTTTTCGGCTCACGGCCCATATGTCCATAAGCCGCTGTTTCCAGGTAAATGGGATTGCGCAATTTCAAACGCGATTCGATGGAAGCAGGTCTCATGTCGAATATACCGGCTACTTTTCGGGCAATCTCACCATCGCTGAGATCCACATGGGATGTGCCATACGTATTAACCAGGATGGATGTAGGCTCCACAACGCCGATCGCATAGGAAACCTGAACAAGGACCTCATCGGCCACTCCGGCCGCAACGAGGTTCTTAGCAATATGACGTGAGGCGTATGCAGCACTTCTGTCTACTTTACTGGGATCCTTTCCGCTAAAGGCGCCACCTCCGTGTGCCCCTTTACCACCATAGGTATCTACGATGATCTTTCGGCCTGTAAGTCCGGTGTCCCCGTGAGGACCACCGATCACGAATTTTCCGGTAGGATTGATATGGTACACGATGTCATCGTTGAACAACTCCTGAATATGAGCAGGTAGTTGGGCTTTAACCCTTGGGATCAGGATATTGATCACATCTTCTTTGATCTTGGTCAACATGGCTTCGTCTTCGTCAAAATCGTCGTGCTGAGTAGACACCACGATTGCTACGATCTTTTGAGGAACATTGTCGTCGCTGTACTCGATGGTCACCTGACTCTTGGAGTCCGGACGCAAGTATGGAATTTCGTTTCCTTCACGACGCAGGGCGGCAAGTTCGGTCAGGATCTTGTGCGAAATATCGAGTGCCAGAGGCATGTAATTGGACGTCTCTCTAGTGGCGTATCCGAACATCATTCCCTGGTCACCGGCACCCTGCTCTTCTTTACTGGCCCGGTCCACCCCCTGGTTGATATCCTGGGATTGCTCATGGATCAGAGAAATAACCCCACAGGAATCTCCGCTGAACTGATAGGCTCCCTCCGTGTATCCGATCTTGTTGATCACCTCACGGGCAATTTGCTGAACGTCGAGATACGTGCCGCTTTTCACCTCTCCGGCAAGGACAACCTGTCCGGTGGTTACCAGTGTTTCACAAGCTACTTTGGATTCGGGGTCGAATGCCAAAAAATTATCTAATAATGCATCGCTAATCTGATCTGCTACTTTGTCCGGATGCCCTTCGGAAACACTTTCCGATGTAAATAAATATGCCATAGATATATGCCTCTAATATTGGTTAAGGATGGATGATTTGACGGAATGTCCCAGCGAAGTTTACAAGTGTGCAGATCACTGGTTTAGCATTTTTCTTTTCCCGGTCTGAGACAGGAACAGAGGTTGCAATCAGCCAAATTTCTCCTCTTTTTCAGCGCACAAAGGTAAAGATTAAATTTCGACTAAAAAAAGAGGTTGAAGGGAAAGTTTTTGATAGTTATATGGGTGCTGAAAATTGAAAAAATGAAAAGTTTATTTGGATTTATAAAATTTGTTTTGCAACCTTTGAAGGCACAAAGTTCAATTCTTTACTGAAATGTTATCAAGAAAGGTGGAGGGACTAGACCCGATGAAGCCTTAGCAACCCTTTCTCTTGAAAGAAGGTGCTACATTCTACAACAGCGCAAGCTGATGATAGATAACAACACGACAATACTTCCGGTATTGTCTTCAACTTTCTTATAACATTTTTCTGTAGTTACGTCCTGCGACGCGATTTGACTTTGGGTTTTATCAGTATTAACTCAAAAAACAGAAAAAATGAGTGCAACAAAAATCATTCACTCGATCCCAAGTGATCCGTTAACCGGTGCCATTTCGGTACCCGTGTATCAAACTTCGACCTTTGTTCAGGAAGCCCCGGGCGTGAATAAAGGCTTTGACTATGCCCGATCCAACAACCCAACCCGCCAGGTCCTTGAGGACGTCGTAGCCCAGCTCGAAGGTGGAGATGCCGGGTTTGCCTTCGCTACAGGCCTGGCAGCTATCGATTCGGTGTTGAAACTGTTATCGCAAGGCGATGAGATCATTGCCGTCGATGATATTTACGGCGGTGCGTACCGATTGTTTACCCATGTCTATGAAAAACTGGGAATTACCGTGCGCTATGTGGATACGACCGATGCCCGGAACGTAGCCAACGCGGTTTCGTCCAAAACCCGTTGTATCTGGATCGAATCCCCGACCAACCCCACACTGAAAATTTCGGACCTGAAAGCAATTGCGACCATTGCAAAGGACATAGAAGCTCTGCTGGTGGTTGATAATACCTTTGCCAGCCCCATTGCGCAAAACCCAATCCAACTGGGGGCTGATATTGTGATTCACAGCGGTACCAAGTATATCGGAGGGCACTCTGATCTCGTTGCCGGCCTGGTGGTTACCGCGACACCGGAGCTTTCCGAGCGCATTAAGTTTGTTCAGAATGCCTCGGGCGGTGTATTAGGACCCTGGGACTGTTTCCTGACCCTCCGCGGCATTGAAACCCTGGAGCTGCGCTATATCAGACAGTGCGAAAATGCATTGGAAGTAGCTCGCTTCCTGGAACAACACCCATTAGTGGGCCATGTGTACTACCCCGGGTTGGCAGGCCATAAAAACCATGATATTGCAAGGGAACAGCAACGCGGACTGTACGGCGGTGTGGTCTCTTTCACGCTCAAAGACGATACAACCGATGCAGCCAATGCCTTTGTGACCTCTACATCTTATTTCAAACTGGCCGAAAGCCTGGGCGGTGTGAAGAGCCTGCTTTGCCACCCGGCTCAAATGACCCATGCCTCTATTCCACGGGAACGAAGGCTCGTATCCGGAATTCAGGACTCGCTCATCCGTTTATCATGCGGTATTGAAAGGGGAGAGGATCTTATAAGTGATCTGGAAAAAGCGTTTACCAAACTCGAAACAGCCAGTGAGGTTTGCTTCATCTAAAACTTTGGACATGAGTACGGAAATAGCTATTGCAGAAAAGCAGCGGATCAGTTTGAATCAGCTAAAGACCAAATGTGTGAACCTGTTCATCTTTGGCCACGGCAATGTGGGCGGGAATCTTTTGGACCAGGTGCTGGAAGGTTTGGAGGTCATTGCCGAACGCAAACGCATTCAACTTCGCATAGTGGCCATCGTGAATTCCCGAAAGGCGATCATTTCGGCCGAAGGAATCCGGGGCGACTGGAGAAAACGATTGGAGACCAATGGGACAAACTGGGATATCGGGCAGATCATTGATTTTGCCCGGTCCCATACCCTGAACAACTGCATTGCCGTGGACAATACGGCTTCCAGGCAATTCGTAGACAACTACTCCGCGCTGATCGCCGGAGGTTTTCATCTTGTTTCTTCAAACAAGATTGGAAACACACTGGAGTTGGGGTTTTACAAGCAGCTTAGGCAGTTGTTGGAAAACCACGACAGGGAATATCTCTATGAGACCAATGTGGGAGCGGGCTTACCGCTTATTGATACGATCAAACTATTGCATCTCTCGGGAGAGAATATTACCCGGATTCGAGGTATCTTTTCAGGTTCACTGAGTTATATTTTCAATACTTTTTCAGAAGAAGAGAAGTCCTTTAGTACGATCGTTCGAAGTGCCGTGACCAACGGCCTTACCGAACCTGATCCCAGAGAAGATCTATGCGGTAACGATGTAGGCAGAAAACTGCTCATCCTGGCTCGTGAGTTGGATTTGCACAACGAACTGGAAGACGTGCAGATCGAAAACCTGGTGCCGGATTTCCTTCGGAATGTTGATGCTTCGGTCTTTTTGGATCGGTTGACGGAACTCGATCCGATTTTCAGTGAAAAGAAAAAGAACCTCAAGGAAGGGGAAGTACTGCGCTACGTGGCCGACCTGAGGGGAGATCTTTCCGTCCATGACAAGGCGGTTCTGGAGGTGAAACTTAAATCGGTGAGCGCAGAAGATGCGTTGGCACAGGTTAGCGGTAGCGATTCGGTATTTCAGATATATACTGAAAACTATGGCAGCAACCCTATAGTGATCAAAGGTGCCGGAGCAGGAGGGGCCGTAACTGCGCGTGGTGTATTAGGAGATATTTTGCGACTTAGTGAAAAGTTACACTAAGTTTGTATATCCTAAACTGAACGAAATGAAAGTAGAACTTAACAGAATAAACGGGGATTACCTCTTTGAAGCTACAGGAGCATCGGGGGTACCCGTTTATATTGATAATAAAACCGGCGAGGAAGTAAAGGGTGCGAGTCCCATGGAACTGGTGTTAATGGGTGTGGGCGGATGCAGTGCCATTGATGTGATTTCCATACTGAAGAAACAACGTCAGGAGATTACCTCCTACCACATCGAGGTATTGGGGGAGCGCGAAGAGGTGAAAGGCGCCAAGCCTTTCAAAGCAATTCATGTGAAGGTGCATTTGGAAGGGGAGATCACCCCCGAAAAAGCTGCCCGCGCAGCCTCCCTAAGCTTCGAAAAATATTGTAGTGTTTCGATCACGCTCGAACCTGCTGTGAAGATAAGCTATGAGGTGATTCTTAACGGATCTCCGGTTTGACATGAAATTTTGTAAGGTATGTTGCGGGAATCCGATTCAATATACTAAAGCATTTATAAGCTCGTTAACAAATCAGACCACTAAACTAAAAGACTAACCATGCTCTCCCGAAAAACAAAGTACGGACTCAAGGCGCTTGCCTATTTGGCAAGGCAAGAGAGTCGGGACCCTGTACAGATATCGGTTATCTCCTCTTCTGAAAATATCTCACAGAAATTTCTGGAAAGCATCCTCCTTACCTTGCGTAAATCCGGATTCCTGGGTTCCAAAAAAGGGAAGGGCGGGGGCTACTATCTGTTGCGCGAACCCAATGAGATTGACATTTCGGGAGTATATCGTATACTGGAAGGCCCCATTGCCATGGTACCTTGTGTGAGCCTAAATTTCTATGAGCGCTGTGAGGATTGCCCGGATGAAGATTCCTGTAGTGTTCACAAACTTATGATCCAGGTGCGGGACAATACCCTGAACATTTTTAACAATACCACGCTGGCTGATTTAATCGCAGAACAATAATTTTTACAGCAAAACACAATAAACAGTCTATATTTGTATTTATTAATCTAGTAAATCGATAGGATAAATATATTATTAATCTATGCATCCACTTCAAAATGCGCTTGCAGCCATAAACGAACAATTGGAATCAAAGCCCCCTGAGGCAATAATCTCATGGGCGGCTAAGTTGGCGCGACGTCCTGTGGTCACAACCAGTTTCGGAACGTATTCGGCCGCACTCTTGCACGCAGTCACCAGGATCAACCGGCAGGTACCTGTGATTTGGTGTGATACCGGATACAATACCAGCGCTACATACAGGCATGTTGAAACGTTGACCGCACTTCTCGAACTCAACCTCGATATTTTCACGCCTAGCCTCACAACGGCTTATATCGAGAATATGGTCGGGAAGCCTGAACCAGATAACCCGAATCACGATCTGTTTGCAAGAAAAGTGAAGCTGGAACCCTTTGAGCGGGCCTTTAAAAAATACGATCCGGATGTTTGGTTTACGAATTTGAGAAAGGGCCAGACGCACTACCGGGATTCTATCGATATCCTGAGCTTCAGCAAGGAGGGTATTCTGAAAGTGAGTCCGTTTTACCACTATTCCGACGCCCAATTAATGGACTATATCAAAACTCATGATCTACCGTTGGAGTTTGACTATTACGACCCGGTGAAAGCATTAAGCCATCGTGAATGTGGGATTCATTTTCTCAAATAATTGTTTTGCAAAGTCAAATTTAAGACGTTTCTTTGTCGGGAGTTCATTACGTATTGAATCGTTATCAAGAAAGGTGGAGGGACTAGACCCGATGAAGCCTTAGCAACCCTTTCTCTCGAAAGAAGGTGCTACATTCTATCAGCCATTAGCTGAAAAGATGACACGCGAAAGCATACCTCCTTTATTTTTCTTGATACATTTTAAAGACCGGAACAAACCGGTCCGATATTGATTGGCTTTTTTGAAACAGGCCATAAATGAAATTAGTATGAATAATGCATTGTATAAAGCATTGAACGAGCGCATCCTCGTCCTTGACGGAGCCATGGGGACCATGTTGCAGCGCTATAAATTTGAGGAGTCAGATTTTAGAGGGGATCGTTTTGCCAATTTTCACAAGCCCGTGAAAGGCAATAACGACCTGCTTTCCATTACCCAACCTAAGGCGATTGCCGAAGTACACGCGAAGTACTTCGAGGCCGGGGCCGACATCGTAGAGACCAATACCTTTTCAGGGACTACCATTGCCATGGCCGATTACGACATGCAGGATCTGGTATACGAGATCAACCTGGAATCGGCTAAGATCGCAAAGCAGGTCGCCAACAGCTTTACCGAGAAAGAACCCCATAAACCAAGGTTTGTGGCGGGTGCCATGGGGCCTACCAATAAAACTGCCAGTATCTCACCCGATGTGAATGATCCCGGTTTCCGGGCTATTTCGTTCGACGAATTGCGAGCGGCTTATAAACAACAAGCCGAAGCACTGCTGGATGGTGGTTCGGATATTCTTTTGGTGGAAACCATTTTTGACACGCTAAACGCTAAGGCGGCGCTTTTTGCCATCGAAGAAGTACGGGAAGAGCGCAACAGTGACGTACCTATTATGGTCAGCGGAACGATAACCGATGCCTCCGGGCGAACCCTGTCCGGGCAAACGGCGGAAGCCTTTTTGATATCTGTTTCACACGTACCCTTATTAAGTGTTGGATTCAATTGTGCATTGGGTGCGAAACAGCTTACACCTCATCTTGAGGTCATTGCAAACCGGACCGATTTGGCGATCTCGGCATACCCCAATGCCGGCTTGCCAAACGCGTTCGGTGAGTATGACGAAGGACCCGAAGAGATGGCGAATCAGGTGAAGGAATACCTGGATAAACAATTGGTAAACATTATTGGCGGATGTTGCGGGACGACCCCGGAGCATATCGCTGCGATTGCAAGAATTGCGGCCGAGTACAACCCCAGACCATTACCCAAAAAAGCAACAACTTTGGCATGATCCCAACACGGGAAGACATAGAAAACGCATACGAACGCGTGCGCCCCTACGTGCATCGGACTCCGGTGCTCACATCTACCGCTCTCAATGACATTAGCGGGGCGAAGCTGTTTTTCAAATGCGAGAATTTTCAGCGTACCGGATCGTTTAAAATGCGCGGGGCCATTAACGCGATTCATCAGTTATCCGATGCACAAAAGGAGGCAGGAGTGGTAACACATTCCTCCGGGAACTTTGCTCAGGCGCTGTCGCTTGCCGCTCGTACGCTTGGTGTTCCCGCCTATATCGTAATGCCTTCTAACGCACCTTCGGTAAAAAAAGAGGCGGTTAAAGGATACGCCGGACAGATCACGGAATCGGAACCGACCCTGGATGCACGAGAAAGTGAATCGGAACGCATTCAGAAAGAAACCGGAGCTACGTTCGTACACCCTTCCAACGATATTAATGTAATCCTCGGGCAAGGTACATCGGCCACCGAATTGCTACAGGACCATCCCGATCTGGACATCGTTATTACCCCGGTAGGTGGCGGCGGACTGGTAGCCGGATGTTCACTATCCGCATATTATCTTGGGAATGAGTGCAAAACCCTCGCTGGAGAGCCGAAAGAGGTAGATGACGCATGGCGATCCCTGCAAAGCGGAAAAATAGAAAAGAATAGTACCACAGATACCATTGCCGACGGATTGCGAACGCATCTGGGAGACAAGAACTTCCCTATTATACAGAAGCATGTGAGCGAGATCATTACTGTTGAAGAAGATGAGATTAGAGCAGCAATGAAGTTGATTTGGGAGCGTATGAAAATGATCATCGAGCCCTCTTCGGCGGTACCTGTGGCGGCTGTATTGAAACGAAAAGAAGAATTTGCTGAAAAGCGTATAGGGATCATTATTTCCGGCGGAAATGTCGATCTCACTCAAATCTCATTTAACTGAAAATGCTACGAACCGATCCCATAGCACCTCCCAGATATTTAAAACTCTCCGGACTGGAACCGTTGGTAGTTACTCCGGACAGTAATTTCATCAATGTAGGTGAGCGAACCAATGTAGCCGGATCCCGAAAGTTCCTGAGACTTATCAAAGAACGGAAGTTCGAGGAAGCACTGGATATTGCCAGGCATCAGGTAGAAGGAGGGGCTCAGATCATTGATGTCAACATGGATGATGGTCTTATTGATGGCAAAGAGGCCATGGTAACCTTTCTCAATCTGGTGATTGCTGAACCGGATATAGCCCGCGTGCCGATCATGATCGATAGCTCGAAATGGGAAATCATCGAAGCCGGACTTCAAGTCGTGCAAGGGAAATGTGTAGTGAACTCCATTAGTCTCAAGGAGGGAGAGGAAGAATTTATTCGTCAGGCGAAAGCAATCAGGCGTTACGGTGCTGCTGTTATAATTATGGCGTTCGATGAGGTTGGACAGGCAGATACTACGGAACGACGTATCGAAATAGCAAAACGATCCTATGATATTCTGGTAGACCAGGTTGGGTTTCCACCTGAGGACATCATTTTTGATCTGAATATTTTCCCGGTGGCTACCGGAATGGAGGAGCATCGGCAAAACGCGGTCAGTTTTATCGAAGCAACGCGCTGGATACGGGAAAACCTGCCCTATTGTAATGCAAGCGGGGGTGTTAGTAATGTCTCTTTTAGTTTCCGTGGAAATGATCGGGTAAGAGAGGCCATGCACTCCGTATTTCTCTATCATGCGATTCAGGCAGGGATGAATATGGGTATTGTGAATCCGGCCTTGCTGGAAGTATATGACGATATTCCGAAAGACCTGTTGGAACATGTGGAGGATGTTATCCTCGATCGGCGCGACGATGCCACAGAACGGTTGCTGGAGTTC
>CAZTLE010000068.1:0-18702 GCA_964614415.1 uncultured Aureitalea sp.
ATTATATATTTATTGAAATTAGCGCGCTGGCGCAGTCGACTTTACTCTTAATGTAGTCGAAAGTTCGTTCACAAACTTAAAACCAACCTTCCTTTATGAAAATTAGAGAGATCAATGCCATGCGTGGCCCCAATTACTGGTCTGTTCGCCGTCACAAATTAATTGTAATGGTGCTCGACCTGGAAGAGATGGAGGAGTATCCATCCAATAAGGTCGACGGCTTTAAAGAGCGACTTGAGACCATGTTCCCGTCTATGTACAGCCACCGATGTTCGGTAGGGACCCCGGGAGGGTTTTTTCAGCGTGTAGAGGAAGGAACCTGGATGGGTCATATCATAGAACACATTGCGCTGGAGATTCAAACTCTGGCCGGAATGGACACGGGCTTCGGAAGAACGCGAGGATACGGTGAAGAAGGAGTTTATAACGTGGTGTTTTCTTACATTGAGGAAGATGTGGGGCGTTATGCCGCCAAGGCTGCGGTTCGTATTTGTGAGGCGCTGATCGCCGGGGAGGAGTATGACCTCGAAGATGATATCCAACGTATGCGCGAATTGCGGGAAGCACAGCGCTTAGGACCGAGTACCGGTTCTATCGTGGAAGAAGCTGAAAGTCGCGGCATTCCATGGATTCGGTTGAATCAATATTCACTGTGTCAACTGGGGTACGGTGCCAATCAGAAACGAATTCAGGCAACAGTGACCAGCGAGACAAGTAGTATTGGAGTCGAACTGGCCTGCGATAAAGAAGACACCAAGTACCTGCTGGAGCAAGCCGAAGTAGAGGTGCCGCGGGGAGATATCATCAGCCGGGAACGGAGTTTGGAAGAGGCTTGTGATTATGTTGGTTACCCATTGGTGATAAAACCCATAGATGGCAATCACGGAAGAGGGATCACAGTGAATATCAATAATTATGAAGAAGCACTGGAAGCCTTTCATGCGGCCAAAGAAGTGTCCCGAAGAGTTATTGTTGAAAAATACATAACCGGAGAAGACTATCGTTTATTGGTCATCAACAATCAGTTTGTCGCAGGGGCGTTACGAACACCGGCTCATGTTATAGGAGATGGTAAGTCTACGGTTAAGGAACTCGTTGACAAAGTGAACGAGGATCCGAGACGTGGATACGGACACGAAAAGGTACTTACGCAGATCACGATTAACGAGCTTACCAAAACCATTTTGGAATCTAAGGGACTTACCGAAGACTCGGTAATCCCGGAAGGGGAAAAGCTGATCCTGAAGGACACGGCCAATCTCTCCACAGGAGGTACGGCCGAAGATATTACCGATATAGTCCACCCGGCCAATGTTTCGATGGCTGAACGAATTTCCAAGATCATAGATCTGGACATTTGCGGTATCGACGTGATGACGACCGATATTACCAAGCCGCTCTCCGAAACCGGGGGCGCCGTACTGGAAGTAAATGCCGGCCCCGGATTCAGAATGCACCTCGCACCAACTACGGGATTACCCAGAAATGTGGCCGCACCCGTAGTCGATAAGCTCTTTCCAACAAAGGGGGATACAGGTAGAATTCCTATTGTTGCCATTACCGGAACCAACGGTAAAACCACCACGAGTCGTATCATAGCTCATATGGCAAAAATGAAAGGATATCGGGTGGGTTACACCACAAGTGACGGAGTATACATTCAAAACCGATTGCTCATGACGGGTGATTGTACAGGTCCCGCGAGTGCAGAGTTTGTACTTAAGGATCCCACGGTGAACTTTGCAGTCCTGGAATGTGCTCGCGGCGGACTGTTGCGCGCAGGACTCGGTTTCAAGAATTGTGATACGGCCATTGTGACGAATGTAGCGGCCGATCATCTGGGGTTGAAAGGAATCCACACCATAGAACAATTGGCCAGGGTGAAAGGAGTCATTCCCGAGACGGCACTGCCTGATGGATATGCCATTTTGAATGCGGATGACGATCTTGTTTACGAGATGCGCAGAAGTATTGATTGTAACCTCGCGTTATTCTCGATGGATGAGAACAACCCTCGTATTCAGGCACTACAGCGGAAAGGTGGAATTACGGCCATATATGAGAATGGCTATGTAACCATCTGCAGGGGCGCCTGGAAGATGCGTATTATGAGGGCCGAAGAAATTCCGTTGACATATGGTGGGAAGGCGACCTTTATGATCCAAAATGTGCTGGCTGCCGTTCTGGCCGCCAACATTCACGGAATAAGCATCGAAGACATGAAGGCTGCACTGGAAACGTTCATTCCGTCGGCGGCACAAACACCGGGACGATTGAACCTTTTCAAATTCGAGAACTTCCAAATATTGTTGGATTATGCGCACAATCCTGCCGGAATGAGAGCGCTTCAGAAGTTCACCGATAATCTGGAGGCGACCACCAAGGTGGGGATCATTGCCGGTATCGGAGATCGACGTGAAGAAGATAACAATGAAATGGGAAGCATTGCCGCTGAGATGTTTGATGAGGTGATCATCCGTCAGGACAAACGACTCCGGGGTAAGACAGAAGAAGAGCTTATCGGGATGCTTGATGCTGGTATAAAGGCAAAGGATCCCAATAAGAAGACTACGATCATTCCTTCCGAAAAGGAAGCGATCACCTTTGCCGTAAAGAATGCGAAAAAGGGATCGCTTATCGTATTGTGCAGTGATGTAATTCCCGATGCGTTGGAGCTCGTGAAAAAGTTTAAAGACCAGGAAGCTAGCGGCGAGATAGTCTTCGCTGAGTAACTCCTTTTTTGCCTTCAATGGTCCTGGGTTCGGTTTCCAGGGGTGGATTGGTAAGTTCGACCCTGGGAAGCCCCATATGATTCACATTGAAGAAAATACGGAAGGCATTGACGCTGTTTGCATCAAATTCATCCACCGACCTTCTAACACGTTCCAGGAAATTCTCAAAACGCATGTCCTTGGTCTTATAGGGCGCAGGATGATTGAAGGCTTCCATGATATCGTAGATGGTCAGCGAGTATACCCTATCGGAATCACTAAATCGCCTGTCGGCATAGATGGACATTCCGGTTCTGGTACTTTCTCTGTTGAGATCAAATTGGCGCAGATTCTTGCACATCAGGGTGTTGAAAATATGCATCCATCCAAATTCGTGATGATCGATATCCGAAAGTACGTTTATGCCCATGCTCCTCAAGAATCGCCTGTTGAAGGGTTGATTTCTGAAGGGACGGTCGGGATGATCGTAGATGAATCCACGATGGTTGAAAATATTCTTCAGTAATGTTCTGGCAGCCACTTCCGCAAATGCTTCGTGAAAAGCCACAAAGGTCTTGTTCTGAATACCGTCATGTGTGGATCCGTGAATGAGTAGTTGCCAGGCCATTCCGTCTTCACCACGACTATAGCCATAGGCCCACAAGTGCATGGCTTCATGGTATAGTGTTTCCAGGGTAAGGTCGTTGCGCGTACCCGTTTCCATGTTGTCTATGCGCCCGTTATCGCACAAATACACGCAGTTATTGATCGGACTGCAATAGGCCTGCTCCAGTTTGTTGGAGATAAGCAGATTGTCATGAGGGTATTTAACGGCAATCTTCTTTTTAAAGGGAAGCCCTTTCTCCTCAAGATGACGGCGAAGCGTTTCCAGGCCATACCACATAAATGCATGTCGAAAGGCCGTCCGGCCATGGGTATTCATACGCATGGTGATATCCACACTGTAATTGCGTCGTGTTTGATCCCTTCGCTCGCCTTCTGTCTCGTGAATGGTATACCAGTCTGATTTATAGGTTAAACGACTGGTGTGATCAAGGATTCCCTCCAGCAGCCCCACATTTTCCGGGGTCATAACATTCAAACGATCAAATTTGGGAAGTAAAGCGGACAATACGCTGGGGTTGCTTCCGTAGATGACCATGTCTTTGTTTTTGAATTGTGCCTTGATCCTGAACTTCCGCCGCGTGCGATCTTTTGTTTTTGTGAGCGAAAAGTTGCCATTTGCATTGGTGGTCGCACTGCCCCAAAGGTTCCAGCGGACCCCTTCATTGGCATAGATCTTAACCGATACGCCGGCCAATGGTTGTGTATCTGAATTGTTCAATTGAAAATCTCCCGGGACATCTCCTACGGTAAGTGTTCCACTTACGGTCCATGTTGCTCGTGCCATAATATTAAATTTAAGTTACACCTGGGGGGGAGTAGTAAAAGTGAAAATGGGACTAGTGTGTTTAGAAAAAGCCGCTCATCCTGAAAAATCAGGGCCCCAAATCGAGCGGCTTTTTTAGTACTGCCCTCCGAAGCTTTAGCGTAGGAGGGCCCTCTCAAAACATAGAACCTATAGTCCTACGTACTATGCTATTTGTCCGAAGTTGCAGTAGCCTCTTCGGTGGTGGTTTTACCTTCCAGTATACGAAGTCTTGCTTCCAGACTTGCGTACTGGTCTAGCTGAGCCTTCAGCTTTGCATTTTCTTCGGAAAGCTCTTCCACTTTGGCGTTCAGTTCTTTGATAGCATTTACCGTTACCGGTATCAATTTCTCGTAGTCAACAGACCAGAGATCTTCGTTCTCGTTTGCCGGTTTATAGGTAGCTTCCGGGATAATATCATAGATCTCCTGGGCGATGAATCCTATCTGGCGTTTGCCGGTTCCTTCTTTCAGTACTAGTTCTCCGTCTTCAAAATCGGAGGCAAAGTGTTCGTAGCTCTTTGGATTTATATTAAGTACTTCTGAAAGACCATACTCCAGTTCCCGTTGCTCTTTCTTTACTCGAGAATCACTATAGGTGATCCATGCATTGGCTCGTGCCTGTCCTACTGAAACGGTGGCGTTGTTAGGAAGTTCCAGTGCATACGTGGGTGCCGTGTCGTTGATTCCTACCCGCCCGTCACCGCGTACCTGTATTATATTTCCGGTACCTGAGTGGAAGATATTGAAACGACTTTCGGTATCGGTATCATCGGCCCTTCCGTAGAGTATCCAGTTGTTATTCGTCTCTACCGAATTGGTGAACCGGATACGCCCGCCATCACCGGAACCTGTTTCTTCTATTTCCATATGTGCGAAGGTCCCGGTGCTGTTGCCACTAACGTTGAGTGCGGCGGTTGAGTTATCGGTTTCACCAATGCTCACCCTATTCGAGAAATAACTGCGGCCCAGGAAGTATCCTGAGAATCCGTTGGTAACAGACTGATCGGAATAAATCCCATAAATAGTGCCTGTAGAGCTGGAATTTCCCGTCACACGTACACCGTATTTGGTTTCAGCACTTGTGGCATTGACATCGACATCAAGTCCGTACAAAGTTCCTCGCGCTGCTGTTCCAAATGTCGCCTGATACCCGTACTTCTCATCGGTTGATATTCCTATTGCATTTACATCTACACTGCTTCCGTAGATGTCTCCTCCGGTTCCCGAGTTAAATGTAGATCGAATGCCATACTTATCTGAGGTCCCTGAACTGCTGAAATTATTACTGAAACCGGTTTGAACTCCTGTGCCCGATGTAGAAATGATATTGTGGGTTCCTATAAATACACCTGAACCTGAATTATACAAATTGTAGATTCCATATCGGGTTGCATTTCCGGAACCCAAAAAGGAGTTGTTGATACCATAACGAATGCCGGTAGAAGTGCCTGTGAAACCATTACTAACTCCGGTTTTTGTTCCCGATCCACTATTGGTAATACTGTTGTTCAATCCTGTTGTGCTACCGGTTCCTGTCCCGGCGAGTGTTTGCCATATTCCGTTAGCAGCACCAGAACCACTGGTGGTTTTCGAAAGATAATAGCCATAAGTGGTTGAAGACGTATTATCGGTTTTTTCGAGATTGATCCCTCTGGCTATGGTATTGGCAGTTGATTCAATGTCCAATGGATAAACCGGATTGTTATGTCCAATACCCACGCGCCCTGCATTGTTTACAAAGAGCCCAGGGTTCCCGTTTTGCCTCACCTCAAAGTCTCCCGATCCGGTTAAATCGTAGATCATCCCAAAACTACCCTGAGTAACAGTAGTGTTTTGAGTTAACGTTCCACCCAGCTCAACATCATCGCCAGTTTCTGTAAGTCCATTACTGGCTGTGGTAGCATCAGAAGTGCTTATGGTTGCCCAGCTCACGTTCCCGGACCCATCGGTTTGCATTACCTGGCCATTGGTGCCGCGAGTTAACGGCAGAATATACGTGTCACCAGAGCCTGTATTCCCCAGACTAACACGTCCCAGGAAATAGCCTGCGAATCCGGTTGTTGTGTTATCCACATCGGAGTATAGTCCGTATACTTGACCGCCCGCGAAGGAAGGGATTCGAACGTAGTTACCATATTTGGTTCCGGTTCCAGTACCTGCCAGTTCCGAATAGGTACCATAAGTAAAAGCCGTTCCACCATGGTCAAACTCGGAATACACGCCATACGTATTTCCATTAAGTGTGTTCGAACTCTGGGTCAAATTGTAGGCGCCGTAATTGGCTAATGTAGAAGTAGAAGAAAAGGAGTTTCGTATCCCGATGGCGTTGTTTGTTGACCCGGCAAAGGAATTATCAACTCCAATCGATTGAAGACTGAAAGTAGTTGTATTGGCAAATCGATTGACCATCCCATAGCCTTGTTGAGCTGTGGAATTATCGTAGCGATTGAACATTCCATAGAATGTACCATTAGCTGAGGTCATGCTAATAACGTTATTGACCCCCATGACCTGCCCCGATCCGAATCCTGTATTGGATAGATCGTTATAGAGCCCTATTTTATTCACCCCTGCTCCGGACATATTATTTCGAATTCCAGTACCCCCGTTTGTAGAGCTATTGTCCAGCTGCATGGTTCGGGATTGGGTGCTGGTGTTTACGTTGAACGGATATGCGGCTGTAGTAGAACCAATAGCCACATTCCCCTGTGTGTACATATTGTCGTTAATGTTGTTTGGCGCGGTAGTACCACCTACCTCGTACCAGTCGATATCATCAGACAATATGGTTGAGGGATCTACGAAACTCACCTGTCCGGCCCCGTTGGTAGACATGATATAACCGGCAGAACCGTCGGCAGTGGGCATTAGATATCGGTTCGTAGTTGCCGTACCCAATGAAGTTCGTCCAATGAAATAGCCGGCATATCCGCTGGCGTCCTGCACATCGGCGTAGTATCCGTAGTGGATACCTGCGCTGGACGAAGGAATTTGTACGTGGGATCCGTACTTGGTAGAAGCACCGGTTCCCGAGAGTTCTCCTTTGTATCCGTAGAAGGTTGAACCGGCTCCGGAATTGATACTCATAACAGATCGCACGCCATATTGCGTGCCTCCCCCGGAACCAATCATTTCGAAGTATCCGCCGTGACCATTAGTTGTACCGCTGGGAGCGCTTACGTGAATTCCGTATGCTGCGAACGGATTGGTGGTGTAGTTGATACGGGTCTCGTAATCTCCCAGATCGTTAAAAGTGTAAATGGCACCCTTATTACTTAGGGTGTAGGTAGAATTTTGTCTTATACTTAAACCGTATCCGGCCTGATCGTAATCCCGGTCAATTTGCATGGCATCCCCACCAATTGTATTTGGTCCTATATTGATCGCACTGTCATCCCCGAAGTTATCTACTCCGTCTACGGATAAGTGGTAGCCATTGTCCACACTGTTTATGAGTACGTTACCTGTGTTACGAAGCACATTACCTCCGGAAACCGTCCAATCGCCATCATCACCTAGGGACGAAAGATCTACGATTTGCGTAGGCTGTCCGTCGTCTTGCAGCGATAAATTCAAGGTAGTGCCGGTAAGACTGAATACATCGATCTGTTGATCATCGGTATCGGTAATCAGTGTATTGGGATCTACCCAACTGGCGTTGCCGCTGGCATCCGAGCGGAGCACGTAACCAAGGGATTCGTTACCATCCACAAATTGCATACTTCCTACAACGTCCAGAGTCGCGTCAGGAGTGGTGTTATTAAGTCCAAGATATCCCTGGTGATTTAGGCGCATGCGCTCTACCATATCTGAAATATTGATGCCACTGCCGTGTGTGTAAAAGGCCAGACCTACGTGATCTTCATCCCCGGAAGTTTGAACTGAAGATATGGCTGCTTTACGTTGATTCATCCTATTTGTTCTGGGAGGTGCAAAACCTATGGAGGGCCCGATGGCATTATTACCTGAGTTGTCGCCAGTTCCAATGATATATAGTCCGTCCTGTCCTGTATTTATAGGACTTAGGTCAAAAGTTGTACTGATTCCAATGTGTAGCCCACTAGCCGGATTATCAATACCAATACCTGTTCTACCATCCTTTTCTACAATAAAGGCGTTACTGCGATTCGCATTGTTGGTACCATTCCCTACCACAAAAAGAGGTTCGGTGTCAACCCAGCTATTCGTTGTTCCACTTAGTACATTCCAGCGACCAAATACAGCACTATGGGAAGCTTGTGCCGTGGTGTTTGCGTTGAAAGCGGCGCTGTATTGACCCAAATTGGCTTCATCCCATTGCGTACCGTTCACGTAACCGGCCCTGAAAGAGGCTGTGTTGGGGTTAAAGAACATCCGTGCTCCCGCTCCGGGAGTTCCAATAGTAGCTCCGGCACCAAAAGTTCCACCTACACCAAATCCGTCGGAACCCTGTACGAAAACAGGGCCGTTATCGGCGGTAATAAGGCGACCTGCTCCGGCACCACCTTCGTCATAGGCCTCGTCCAGTGTGTTACTGGAGTCGATGGTAGAGGGATCGATAAAGGAGAGTTGTCCGGCCCCATCTGTTGCCATTATTTCACCGGCGTTTCCGTCACTGGCGGGCATTAGGTATCGGTTGGTTGTGGTATTTCCAAAAGATGAACGTCCGATGAAATATCCTGCATATCCAGAACTTAAGTTGCCAACAGTCGAATACACACCGTAATGACTCCCTCCTGCAGTTGAACTTATTGAGTTGAAACTACCGTATTTGACACCTGTTCCTGTTCCTGTGAGCGAATTGCGAACTCCATAATGGGTGCCGTTTCCACCGGTCCCCAGAGAATTATAAATACCGGTAACATTACCTGAAACCGACCAGGCACTCGGAGACTCGTTCAACATTCCCGTTATTGAGCTGTCACCACCTTCAAATCGGTTAACAACTCCAAATTTTGCCCCTTCGGGCGCTGAGAAATCAAAATCGTTGTATAAACCATATTTTGTGCCTGCACCTGTATTTACAAATCTATTTTCAATGCCATAATGTATTGAGTTGTGGGTGCCTTGATTTGAATTATAAATATTCGAAAACCGAATAGCGTCTGTAATGGAAGATTGATTATAGAGCCCATAACCAATGGTACTGGCATCGCCTCCTGTAGTAACAGCCCTGCTTGTGGCAAAATTTGTTCCGATAACGCCATCGACTCTCAGGCTGGAGGTTTCAGACCCTACGGTACTTCCAATTTGCACATTTCCCTGAGTGTAAATATTATCCGTAATGGCATCTGCAGGGGTAGTGCCCCCCAGTTCGAACCAATCAGAATCGGAACCTGCGCCGCTCACAGATACCCACGATGTTGTGCCATTATCCCAATAGTAAAAACCTTCGGCAGGTGTTCCGTTCCCGGTAACAAAAACCATCATACCATCCTGGGCTGCCCCCGGATCGGTCGCCGGGAATTCATCGATACGAGGAATGAGGAGACCATCGGTATTGGCAGGTGTGCCTGTGTTGCTGGCAGAAATGTCGAGCATGGATTGCGGATTGGTATTGCCGATACCGACCTGACCGATAGCCAGGAATCCCGATAACAGGAATACTGCAAGTACTAGTTTTTTCATCGTGCTATGTTTTGAGTTCAACAAACCTGAACGCTACCAGGGCATGTAGGTTAAGAAGGGAGTGAGGGCAAAAAAAGCTTGTTTGGTTACCCAAATCTATTGGCATATAATACCCTGGCACGACTTTATTTAGTAAAAGCCTGCTTTTTTTTAGTGAATGAAAAAGGGGGTGTTTTATTCCCTGAGCTTCTGTCTCAATAATTCTTTATGCGATCCGCTTAAAGGAAGGGTGTGATTGGCCACGATCACTTCGGAAGTACGTATGGATGTAATCTTACGTGTGTTGACAACGTAGGAACGATGTGTTTTTAGGAAGTAACTCGGGTTTAGGGTTTCCGAAGTAAATTTTAATGTTTTTGGGACCAGATATTCAAATTTCCCGGTTACCACGTAGCAATAGTTATCAAATGCTTTGAGATACAATATATCCTCCTGATTTACCTTATACGTCTGGCCTTCGCTTTTGAAGACAAGAAATTCCTCACGCGATTGCTCATAGTTGTGCCAGGCTACCTCAATGTTGCTTCGCAACCCGGCCTCGGTGAACGGTTTCACGATATACCCAAGCGGCTGTGTTTCTTTGACCCGTTCGATGGTGGTAGGGTCGGTTTGGGAGGTTAGATACAGATAGGGAATATTACGTCGATCCAACTCCTCAGCGAGATGAATCCCATCTTTATCGCCTTCCAGTTGAATATCCACCAATACCAGATCGGGTCGCTGTTCCCGGATTCCCAGAATTGCTTCCTCGTAGTTCTCGGCATCTCCAACCACCTGAAATCCCTGCTTTTCCAATGCGGTCTCTATGGTCGCTGCAATTAGGGGTTCGTCTTCCACTATGTAAACACGAAGGGACTTCACAGTTACAACAGATTATATCGTTTAATGTGAAGTGTGGCCAGGGTTCCGTGCTGTGGTGCCGGTTGAAAATCCAGGGTGGCTTTCAGCTTTTTGGCCAGGGCTTTCATGAGTTTAATTCCGAAAGAACTCTCCTTGACCTCCATGGGCATTCCCACACCATTGTCTTCAACACTCAGTACCAATTTGTCGGATTCCTGATGGAAATTGATCTGCATATTCTTTGCTTCAGTTGTGGTGTCGAAAGCGTGTTTTAGCACGTTGGTTATGAGTTCATTCAGGATAAGGCCGATGGGTGTAATAGTTTCAATATCCAACACCATGGGTTCTACATTCATACTGTAATCAATGGCCGCATCCGAATTGGTGTGACTTTCAAAGATATCCCGGGCAAGGTCGTTGAAGTATTCTTTTGTGTTAATACCTACCAGCTGATCCTTGTTGTACAGTTTCTGATGTATGAGCACCATGGAACGGACCCTGTTTTGAGCCTCTTTAATGGCGATCTGTGCTTCTTTGTCCGCCATGTTTTCAGACTGCAAATACAAAAGGGAAGAAACGATTTGAAAGCTGTTCTTTACCCGGTGATGCGTCTCTTTGAGGAGCACATTTTTCTCATCGATGGTCGCTTCGAGCAGTTTCTTTTGCCGTGCGAGTAATCTGTTCTTTTTCTGATTTTTATACAGGAATACACTTATGATCACAAGCGAAATGGCCACCAGGGCAAGAATCCAGAAGAGCAATTTCTGAGAGGCTGCCTTTTTTTCCAGTTCCCGTTCTTTTCGTTCGGTATCGTATTTAATTTCCAGATCGGCTATGGTGGTAAGGACCTGCGAATTTCGAATGCTATCCTCCATTTGCTTTTGATCCAGCAGCCCGTAGTACGCATTTTCATAATCACCCAGAGCTGCATACGCTTCGCGAAGGAGATATCGCTCTGCCGAATTGTTGAATGGATAGTTTGCTTCGTCCAACTTTTGTATGGCGTTGTCCAGGAAAGGGATGGCTTCTTCCGGTTTACCCGCATCTATAAGAGCCTGCGCCAGTGTTGTTGTTGTGGCCGATAATGAGTTTAGATTGTTGAGGCTGTCGCTGGCATACAGAACACGCTTTAAATCTTCGATGGCTTCCGGTGTGTTTTCCTTAAGAAGCAAAGATTCTATCGGGTAATGGTAGTCGGGCGTGCTGAGTTTTTTCTCATTGTGATAGGTCATGAGAAGCTCTGTATATTCAGCCTGTTTTGTGAAATTTTTAGTCTTACTGAAATGGTCTACAATTATGAAGAGCAGGAACCCTTTGGATCGGTGTTCGGGATAATCAGCCATTTTTTGCCAGGCACTTTCCAGGTATTCACCTTCTGCCTCGTAGTTGCCTACAATACTCTGGATGTTCGCTTTATTGTGATCGATTATCCAGTGCGAATGTTTCAGTTCCTCCATATTCTCGAGGACTATCTTTTCGGCTTCAGCGATATAATAAGTAGCCGAATCTGCCTTACTCAGGCTAATGTAGAGATTCGATAAACTCTGCTGAAAATCGAATTCATAGAGCTTCGAGTTAAATCTTCGCGCCAGCGCCAATCCTTTTCGCCTCATCTGCTTGGAGGCTTCTATATCACCACTTCGGGAAATATAAGGAGCCCATTGGTGATAAAAGATCATGCGTACTTCATCGTCCTCGGTGGTGTTGTCCATATAGGCGAACAGCCTACCCGTCTCGGAAGAGTTTAACCTGGAGATTTTGCGGCTCAATTCATAAACGACATCGATCTTCTCCTTTTGTTCTGAAATCTTGCCAACTTCGATGAGAACGCTGTCGATATATTTTTCATTCACCTCCTGTCCATAGAATTGGATGGAGTACAGGCATAATGCCAGAACACAAGTGAATTTTAGAGCCGAGGATCTCTGTTTCAAGGAATGGCGGGTTTAACGACAGGAAGATACTAAATAGCGTCCTAATAAAAAATAGAGAAGCCACCCAAATGGATGGCCTCTCGCCCCAAATTTGATCGATAACCCCAGGTTATCAACCTACTTATGTAAAACAAAGCTACGAATAAATTTTCTTAAACATTTGCTAAATAGGATTCTTCCTACGACAATTCAAATAATTGATTTATAAGCAATTATGATAAATCGAAGTTGGATGAGTAGTATAAAACCGTAATCCGGGAGCGGTTTATCTCTAACTATGCCTTATTGTAAAAATCGGCCTGTACATTCTTGTTTTCGTCCCCGCGGTGAATGTTATAGCTGAAATATTGATGAATAGAGTAGGCTCCCACTTCCCCCTTTTTATTCACAGCGATGTACGCCACCTGAAAATCTTTGTAGTTCGGATTAGTAGTGACAATGCGCCCTATGGCTTCTTCACAAGCGGCTTGAGGTGTGCGGCCCTGACGCATGAGTTCTACTATGAGAAAGCTTCCTACCGTTTTAAGTACTTCCTCACCCATGCCGGTAGCAGTAGCGGCTCCGATCTGATTATCCACGAATAATCCGGACCCAATAATGGGCGAATCCCCAACACGTCCGGCCATTTTAAAAGCCAGACCACTGGTGGTACATCCTCCCGAAAGATCGCCGTTCTTATCAATAGCGAGCATACCTATGGTATCGTGGTTCTCAATATTGATAATAGGTTTGTAATCGGACTTCACTTTCCATTCTTCCCAGGCCTTACGCGAGTCTTCGGTGAGTAAATCTTCCGGTTCAAACCCCTGAGATATGGCAAATTGTTCGGCACCTTTTCCGGCCATGAGCACATGAGGTGTCTCCTCCATGACCTTGCGGGCCACCGAAATAGGATGAGTAATGTTTTGAAGATAAACAACAGCACCGTAGTCACCGTCCTTGTTCATAATGCAGGCGTCAAGTGTCACATTGCCATCACGATCCGGACGCCCTCCTTTTCCCACTGAAGAGTTCGAAACATCGGCTTCTTCCACTTTGCAGCCTTCTTCGATGGCGTCCAATGCCGAACCTCCTGCTTCCAATACTTCCCAGGCTTTGGCAGTGGCATTGGGTACCCGCCATGTTGCTATAACCATGGGAAAGCCGCCGGTACCCGAGGTGGTGGCCGCGGCGACTTCCTCGTTTACTTCGGTATTGTTTTTACAGGCAATGGAAGTGGCTCCTACTGCCACACCCAAACTGCCCAGCGATGCGTTTTGAATAAAAGTGCGTCTTTTCATGGTGGGTTATTTTATGGTTATTTCATCCACAAAGATCCAGGCTTTTCCGTTGTACGGATATCCTAAGTGCCACTCGGGAAGCGCACCAAGGTTTTTAGCAACGATCTTTACGTAGCGGGAACTATATCCCCGCATATTGAAGGTAACTGTTTTGATTTCTGTTTCTTCGGAAGGCGTTTCAGAATCGATGACCTGCTTCGGAAGATTTTTGTAAAAAGTTTTGCCCGGAGCCACATAGCATTCCACTTCAGTAGGATAAAAGATCCAACTTCGCTGATCCTGAAGAAAGCTCACTTCGATGGTTTCAATGGGTTTTATACTGCCCAGATCCACGATGGCAACTACATCCGTATCCTGATATCCCTGCCAGGCTCCTGTACGGAAGTCTCTTGCACCACGTATGCCGTCAATAAGGGCATCATTGCCACCGGCGTTATATTGATTGGCATATTCGGTCTCCAGGGTGATACTAACGTTCGGATCGATCTTATAAAATTGTGTTGCGAGGGTTTTGCTTCGCTGACCTTCCTTTTCGGCATAGGTTTTAATGACAGCCTCTTCCGTAAGTGTAATGGGTGATTCATACGGAATGAATTCGTCGTCGTTCAAAGCGTAGTAGATCACCGCTTCAGCATCAGAAACTCCCAGTGTTACTTCTGTTTCATTCTTAAAGGCTACATCACCACTGGCAATGAAGGGTGCCGGAGTAATGAGATGGTCTTCAATAGAAGTCCGGGGTTCCTGTCCGCTTTCGGTTCCCCATTCCGAAGGCGCATTGGTCATTTCAAATTCCAGATATCCTCCGGCAGCTATTTCCTCATGGTAAAGGAAAGTCCGGTTGAGAGGAGTACCGTTCAGGGAAGCACTTTTTATGTACTTGTTTTCCGAAGAAATGCCGTGCGCAACCACCGTAAATGTTTGTCCGTTCTCAAAGTTGATCGTTGCTTTCTCAAAAAGAGGTGTTCCGATGATGTACTCGTTACTTCCCGGGGTCACCGGATAGAACCCCAACGAACTGAAGATATACCAGGCACTCATTTGTCCACAATCCTCATTGCCCGAAATGCCATCAGGGGCATTCGTATACAACTCTGTAAGAATTCTATGGACTTTTTCCTGTGTTTTGTGGGGTTTGTTCACAAAGTTGTACAGATAGGCCATGTGGTGACTGGGCTCATTTCCATGGGCGTACTGCCCGATGAGTCCAGTGATGTCCGCCTGATCCCGACCTGAGGTTTCTGTTTCAGCAGAAAACAGACTGTCCAGTTGCGCTTCGAGAACGGGTTTGCCTCCCATCATTCGCATAAGTCCGTCAATATCCTGTGGGACGTACAAACTGTATTGCCATGCGTTGGCTTCGGTATAGTTGAAATTCACTTCATAGGGATCGAATGGAGCAAACCAGGTATTCCGGAACCGGCCACGCATGAACTTGCTTTCCGGATCGAACACATTCTTGTAGTACTGGGCCCTTTGGGAAAAGAGCTTATAATCGTCTTCGCGACCCATGGCCTTTGCCATTTGCGCAATGGTCCAATCGTCATAAGCGTATTCCAGGGTCTTGGAGACCGATTCGCTCTCTTCTTCCAGAGGGATAAAACCGGTTTCCTTGTAATGCTTAAGTCCCAACTTGTCCTGCAGGGCACTGTTCTTCATCGCTTCCAGGGCTTTGTCAGTATCATAGCCGGTGATGCCTTTCATATAGGCATCGGCAATTACGGGAACGGCGTGATAACCGATCATGCATCCGGTATAATTGGCTGAGAGATCCCATATAGGCATAACACCTCCCTCATCGTATTTTGCCAAAAAAGTATTTATAAAGTCGTTGGTACGTTCTTGTTCAATGAGCGTGTACAGCGGGTGTGTAGCCCGGTAGGTATCCCACAGGGAAAACACTGTATAGTAATCGAAATCCTGAGTTTGGTGAATTTCAAGATCCATCCCGCGATACCGCCCATCCACGTCGTGATAGAGATTGGGAGCGAGCATGGTGTGGTACATGGCCGTATAAAAATTGGTCATGTCGTCCTGATCCGAAGTTTCGATCACGATCTTCTCGAGTTGTTCTTCCCAGACGGTTTCTGCCTCGTTTTTTAGCGTCTCAAAATCTTTATCTCCTACTTCCGCTTCCAGGTTCTTTAAGGCTCCCTCAGCGTCAACGGCCGAAATCCCGACAGCAACATAGACAGGTTCATTATTCGGGTTAATGAATTCCAGTCCGGCCATGCGTGAACGGCGATCGGGCGTTCTGTGAAAAAAGGTAGGCTGTGCAGTGGGGTGTGAAAACCGGATATGAAAAAAAATACGCTGGTCCTTGGCCCACGCGTCCGAATGCCGGAAGCCTTTAAGTTCATAATCGTTCACTTTAGTGATGCCATAATCCAGGAGTTTGTCCCGGTGCTCGAGATCAATAATAACAATCTGGTTTTCTGCCGACGGGTAGGTGTATTTGTGCATTCCTGCCCTGGGCGTTACCGTGAGCTCTACTTTGATGTTGGTACTGTCCAGTTCCACGCTGTAATACCCCGGAGAAGAAGTCTCATTTTCGTGCGAGAAATGAGCACGATATCCGGGCTTCCCGTCGGCCCCGTTATGAAAGATCATTTCGTTGGTAGGCATGATAAGGATATCACCGTAGTCACTTACTCCTGTACCGCTGAGGTGGGTGTGTGAAAAACCGTAAATGTAGGAGTCGGAATAATGATATCCACTACAACCGTCCCAGCCTTCAAGTCGTGTGTCCGGACTCAATTGCACCATTCCGAAGGGCATAGTTGCACCGGGATACGTGTGTCCGTGTCCACCGGTTCCTATGAACGGATTTACATGAGATATCAATGCGTTTTGTTTGACTGCGGTAGTAGGTTCCTGGGGTTGCGAACAGCTGTAAAACAGCCCAAGAATCGCAGCAATGAGAGTTGTTTTTTTCATGGTGGAAAATGACGTAGAAAGATACTAAAATCACGTTAAAAATTGGGGCATAGTTTTTCGGGAGATTGCTAAAGGCCGTATCTTTAACATTTTGAGTGCTATGGTACTACGTTGGGCTATTTTCATCGCAATTTATATAGCTATTGATATCTACGCTTTTCAGGCGGTTAGAACCGTAACTAAGGCTACCTGGATTCATGCCTCTTATGTCATCGCTTCGGTGGTCATCCTGTTTGCGTTTATCTATCAAATCACCTATATGGGTGACTCGCGAATTATGAGTCCGGGTCGCATGATTACTTTTGGCCTTTTCCTGGCGCTCATTGTGCCGAAATTATTTATTCTTATCGTCTTCATGCTAGGTGAAGATGTCACGCGTCTTTTTATAGGGCTTTATCATAAGATTGCCGGTACTGAAGGGTTTCATGTACCCTCTCGCAGGAAGTTCCTAAGCTCCATTGCATTAGGTGTGGCGGCAGTGCCCTTCCTTTCACTTATTTACGGAATGTACAAGGGTCGCTACAACTATAAAGTGCTGCGGTATACCCTGGAGTTTGACGATTTGCCTGCAACGTTTGACGGCTTTACCCTGACCCAGATAAGTGATGTACACAGCGGGAGTTTCACCAATGTGGAAAAGGTGCGCTATGCGATCGATTTGGTCAACCAGCAGAAGAGTGATGTGATCTTGTTTACCGGAGACCTCGTAAATGACGTGGCAGACGAGATTTTACCCTTTAAAGATATTTATTCGACGCTGGAAGCGAAGGATGGAATCTATTCGGTACTTGGAAATCACGATTACGGGGATTACAGGGAATGGCCGAGTCAGGAAGCCAAGGATAAGAATTTCTCCGATCTGAAAAAACTACAGGCTCAAATGGGATGGGATCTGCTTACGAATGAGTACCGCTTCCTTGAGCGTAACGGCGAGCGAATCGCTCTGGTTGGTGTAGAGAACTGGGGTGAAGGCGGATTTAAGAAAGCGGGGGATCTGGACCGGGCTTGTGAGGGTCTGGGCGCCAACGATTTCAAGATACTGATGAGTCATGACCCGTCTCACTGGAAAGCCAAAGTAAAACACGACGACCGCAACTTTCAACTTACCCTGAGCGGTCATACCCACGGCATGCAGTTTGGCATTGAAATACCGGGACTTATCAAATGGAGTCCGGTAAAGTATCGCTACGAGAACTGGGCTGGAATATATGAGGAATTTGGACGTTATATAAACGTCAATAGGGGCTTCGGATATATCGGTTATCCGGGTCGGGTAGGAATCTGGCCTGAGATCACCGTCATAGAGCTGAAAAAGCGCGTAAATAGTGCGTAATACGGCGGAAATGCTATATTTGTATTAGTAATTTTAACATAATTACGTCAAGCTATGTCAAAATTTGGCGAATTAATCGAAACACGTGTTCCCGTTTTGCTGGATTTCTATGCGGAATGGGACGATGCTTGCAAAGGTATGCATCCCGTATTGCGGGACGTGGCGGCAGCTTTGGGGGATAAAGCGCGTGTGATTAAGATCGACGTGGACAAGAACAAGGAACTGGCCGATGCACTTCGGGTTAAGGGCCTTCCTACGTTGATGATCTACAAGAACGGGGAAATGAAATGGCGTCAAAGCGGAGAGCAAGATGCCAACACACTCATTGGACTGGTTAAGGAGTACGTTTAGGCAGTGTTGAGGTTTAAATTTTGAGTGTTAAGTAGATTCCCGGGAGATGTGGCCTTTTTCAGTCCTTGATACACTTTCCTTCATTACATTTCGAAAAACACTCGGACTGCCAATATTGGTTCCTGATTCCTGTCTCAATACTAATTACTCAATACTCATTACTGTTAGTTGATTCGTTTATTTGTTGATTTGTTTGTGGGCCTTAAATCAATGTTTCTCCTGTCTCTAGATTTCCTCTCACTACTCACTACTCACTACTCACTACTCACTACTCACTTCTC
>CAZTLE010000069.1:0-5244 GCA_964614415.1 uncultured Aureitalea sp.
TTTTTAGATTTAATTATAAGTGGCAAAAATAAAATTTTTTAAATTAATACACCACTTTAGCCCCTAAATGTGAATGTAATTTAATCAATTTTAGGCGAAGTAAAACCCGATTGCCGTACTTTTGTATTTCGATTTAAAATTGTACTTCCAAACGCCTTAATTTCCTTCTATGAACAAACGTGTTGTGATCTTTGCTTCGGGGAACGGGACCAACGCCCAAAACATTATCGAACACTTTCAACAAACTGCATTCGCCAAGGTCGTTCTCGTGCTCTCAAACAAGAAGGATGCCAAAGTTTTAGAAAGGGCTAATAATCTGAATGTCAAAAGTTTATATTTCACAAGAGAAGAATTAAAAGATCCGGAAGGCGTACTCCAACTGCTTCGGGAACAAGATCCCGATCTCATTGTTCTCGCCGGATTCTTATGGATGTTCCCCAGCCATATCCTCGAAGTGTTTCCCAACAAGGTAATCAATATCCACCCCGCACTGTTACCAAAATACGGCGGAAAAGGAATGTACGGACATTATGTCCATGAGGCCGTAGTAGCCAATGGAGAAACCGAAAGTGGTATTACCATTCATTATGTGAATGAACACTACGATGAGGGCGCGATCATCTTTCAGGCCTCTGTGGCGCTTACAAAGACGGACACTCCGGAGTCCGTGGCTGCCAAAGTACATCAGCTCGAATACGAACATTTCCCGAAAGTTATTGAGACTTTGCTGCTCGAAGATGATTCTTCTGAAACCAACTCCGACGACAATGGCTAAACAGAAATACTATGTCGTTTGGTTCAGTTTGGAAACAGGAATCTTTGACTCCTGGGAAAAATGCAAAGCCGCTATTGCCGGGGTGAAAGGCGCACAATATATGTCGTTTGAAACACTGGCAGAAGCAAAAAAGGCCTATGACCGCGAGTATGCAGATTACAAGGGTACCCGAAATAAAAAGAAAACTCTTACCCCCGAAGAATTAAAGCGTATCGGGGAGCCGAACCTGTACTCTATCTCTGTGGATGCTGCTTCCAGCGGAAACCCGGGAATCATGGAATACAGGGGTGTGGATACTCAAACGCACAAACAACTTTTCCATCAGGGGCCCTTTAAAGACGGAACCAATAATATAGGTGAATTCCTGGCCCTTGTTCATGGCCTGGCCTATCTGAAAAAGATCGATAGCGACCGAATGATCTATACGGATTCGCGCATTGCCCAGGGATGGGTGAAGAAGAAGCGATGTAATACCAAGCTAAAACGCACCCGAAAGAATCAGAAACTGTTCGAGCTGATCGCCCGCGCCGAACACTGGTTAAGGAACAATCGATATGACACCAAAATAGTGAAGTGGGAAACCAGGGCCTGGGGAGAAATTCCTGCCGACTTTGGAAGAAAATAGATTATCCCCACTGTTCTCATCTCCTTCGTGGAGCTCGTCGGCAGTAATTTTTTATCCAATTTTTTCGATTCCTGTTGTAATGATTAACACCGTTATGCTACTAAGGCTAAAAATCCAGGCATGACAAGGACCTTTATAGTTTCGGTGATCTTACTTATATCTTTTTCGACAGGAATCGCCCAATCCGAATGGAAGTTCAAGAAAGTGGATGAAAATGGGATCGAGATCTTCACCAGAGATAAAAACGATTCACCTTATAAAGAATACCGAATTACTGCCTTGTTACCAACACAGCCGGAAACCATCCTTAAAGAATTGATCGAAGCTCCTAAATATATGGAAGGTGCCGAGCCCGGTGTGAGCTATTATCTCAAGGAGCAAGGTCCTGATCAGCATCTGTTCTATGTAGTGAAGAAGCTTCCCTGGCCCATTAAGGATCGAGACCTCATAACGTTAATTACTGTAAAGCGACCTTCGGACGATACCATAATATTAACTATGGAAGGATTTCCTGAAGGCCTTCCCCTTGTAAAGAACACCATCCGCATTAAAAACCTCATGGGGCAATGGACCCTAAAAAAGTCTGGCGATAACACAGCGGTTACCCAGCAATTATTTGTTGATCCCGAGGGATCACTTCCTCCCTTCGTAACCAATTCCATGCTCACCAAAGGCCCCTACAAAACCTTTCTCGAACTCCTCGATGTTGCCAAAAATGACAAATCGCAGGACTTAGGCATCTAAAACATGTGGGGTTGTAATTAATCCCATTATATTTGCAAAAAATTTGAATGAGCAAACTTGTTATCGTCGGAACGGTAGCTTTCGATGCCATAGAAACTCCCTTCGGAAAAACCGATAAAATTCTCGGTGGAGCAGCCACGTTTATAGGCCTGGCAGCCTCACAGTTCAAAGTAGACGGAGCGATCGTATCGGTCGTAGGAGGTGACTTTCCTTCTCAGTATATTTCACTTTTACAGGATCGGGGTATGAACGTTTCCGGGATTGAGATCATTCCCGACGGAAAGACCTTCTTCTGGAGTGGAAAATATCACAACGATATGAATACCCGGGATACCCTGGCCACCGAATTAAACGTACTGGCCGATTTCAACCCTGTTGTTCCGGAAACCTACAGAGATGCCGAAGTTGTAATGCTTGGGAATTTACATCCTAATATCCAAATGAGTGTTATCGATCAGATGACACAAAAACCGAAACTGGTCATTCTGGATACTATGAATTTCTGGATGGACAATACCTGGGATGAATTGTTGGCTGTCATTAAGAAGGTAGACGTTATTACAATTAACGATGAGGAGGCCCGGCAACTTACCGGGGAGTATTCGTTGGTTGTTGCCGCCCGGAAGATCATGGATATGGGGCCCGATTATGTTGTGATCAAAAAAGGAGAGCACGGCGCGTTACTGTTTTACGGTGATGATGTCTTCTTTGCACCGGCACTTCCGCTGGAGGAAGTATTTGATCCAACCGGAGCGGGAGATACATTTGCCGGAGGCTTTGCAGGTTACCTTGCCCGAACGGGAGACTACAGTTATGAGAATATGAAGAATGCGATTGTCTTCGGATCGGCATTAGCCTCTTTTTGTGTGGAGAAATTTGGAACCGAACGCCTTACCGAACTTTCGAAACAGGAAGTGCAGCGGCGGCTGCATCAGTTCAAGAGTCTAACACAATTCGATATCGAGTTAACCTAATAACACGCCCTGATTTTTCGGGGCGTTTTTTGTAGATTTATAAAGGTATAATATGAGCGACGCCCTTAAACACGAATGTGGAATAGCCATGATCCGGTTACTAAAACCGCTGGAGTACTATAAAGAAAAATATGGTACGGCTTTCTACGGGGTAAACAAAATGTATCTCATGATGGAGAAGCAGCATAACCGGGGACAGGACGGTGCCGGTTTTGCCAGTATTAAACTTGATGTTTCTCCGGGCGAACGTTACATAAGCCGGGTTCGATCCAACGAACCTCAACCCATACAGGATATTTTCTCACAGATCAATGGTCGCATCAATGAAGAATTCAAGGCACATCCCGAATATGCCAACGATGTGGCGGCTCAAAAGAAGAACATTCCTTACATCGGGGAATTACTTTTAGGTCATGTGAGATATGGTACGTTTGGAATCAATAGTGTGGAGAACGTACACCCTTTCCTGCGCCAAAACAACTGGATGCATCGCAACCTGATCATCGCGGGAAATTTCAACATGACCAATACCACCCAGTTATTCGACAACCTTATCCGATTGGGAATGCACCCCAAGGAAAAGGCTGATACCATTACTGTAATGGAAAAAATCGGTCACTTCCTGGATGATGCTGTGCGCAAGTTATACAAGAAGGCAAAGGCCGACGGGCTTAACAAGCGGGAAGCTTCTCCTTATATAGTAGAAAATCTCAATGTCGCCAAGATCCTTAGGAAATCGGCCAAGAACTGGGATGGTGGTTATGCTATGGCCGGGATGCTGGGGCACGGAGATGCGTTTGTCTTGAGAGACCCTGCGGGTATTCGCCCTACCTATTATTATAAAGATGATGAGGTAGTTGTTATTGCTTCTGAAAGACCGGCTATTCAAACCGTATTCAATGTACCGTTCGATGCAGTGACCGAACTGGAGCCCGGACACGCACTCATTATGAAAAAGAGCGGGAACGCCAGTGTGGAGCGGATATTGAAACCTCTGGAGCGCAAATCCTGTTCTTTCGAACGTATTTATTTCTCGCGCGGAAGTGACGCCGAGATATATCAGGAGCGAAAAGAACTCGGAAAACTGGTTATGCCAAAAGTGTTGGAAAGTATACAACACGATACTGAAAACACGGTGTTCTCATTTATCCCCAACACAGCCGAAACTTCATTCTATGGAATGTTGGAAGCCGCCCAGGACGAGCTGAACAAACAAAAGAATGAAGCGATTCTGGCCGAAAAGAATACGTTAACGGAAGAACGTTTAACCCAGATACAGTCACATAAGATCCGTACGGAGAAGATCGCTATCAAGGACGTTAAGCTCCGAACCTTTATCACCGAGGATAGCAGCAGAGATGACCTCGTAGCTCACGTGTACGATGTTACATACGGGGTAGTGCGACCCGAAGACAACCTGGTCATTATTGACGACAGTATCGTTCGTGGAACCACACTTAAGAAGAGTATTCTCAAAATGCTCGATCGTCTGCGACCTAAACAAATCGTTGTTGTGTCTTCAGCTCCCCAAATAAGATACCCCGATTGCTACGGGATCGATATGGCGCGGCTGGAACATCTCATCGCTTTCCAGGCGGCCCTTGCACTTCATGAGGAACAAGGTACCTCCCAAATCGTTGAGGATATTTATAACAAGTGCAAAGCGGAGTTGGAGCTTGAGGATAAAGACATGGTAAATCATGTAAAAGAACTATATGCGCCATTTACCGATGAGCAACTGTCGGACAAGATCGCATCCATCATGTCCAATAATAGTATCAATGCGAAAGTAAAGGTCATCTTCCAATCGGTAAGCGACCTTCACAAGGCATGTCCTAAGAATCTGGGAGACTGGTACTTCACGGGGGATTACCCCACCCCGGGTGGTAATCGCGTGGTGAATAAAGCATACATTAACTTCTACGAGGGCAATCCGGAGCGAGCCTACTAGTTCTTAAATTTGGCTTAACAATTTGGCAAAATATGCCGTTTATCGATGTTAACGTGCATTTAATCTAAAAGTAGGAAAAATCTGCTTTTTTTTAATTCCAGTTATGTTATATTTGAGCATACCATAGCATAAGTAGGTTAAGTTCATGGTAAGATTTGGGGCAAAAAAGGTAAAC
>CAZTLE010000069.1:5344-18633 GCA_964614415.1 uncultured Aureitalea sp.
ACCATAGCATAAGTAGGTTAAGTTCATGGTAAGATTTGGGGCAAAAAAGGTAAACTCTCGTTTACCTTTTTTATTTGCACCAAATTCAAGCGGGGTGGCGAGCAGTAGCTTTTCATAAATTGCGTAGCATGAAAAGCAAATGCGAGCCGTTTCACATCTCCACCAACTCATCGTTTACTTTATTTCATTAACCCAAATCCTCACCGGATGACGAGCAGTAGCTTTTCATAAATTGCGTAGCACGAAAAGAGAATACGAGCCGTTTCACGTCCTCACTAACTCTCCAATTACTTTGTTTAGTTCCGCACCTTACACAGGAGAAATAGAGACCCTGCCTCCGGTATAAGACTCTTGCCTTATGAAAGGATCGCTTGTCTGATTTCTTGCTTTTATCCTTTGATTTTCACACCTTTCTGACGTAAACCCTCTTTATCATACTGATTTACTAGGAAAAGCTGCTTTTTAACGAAAAAAAGGGCTCTTAATCTAAAATTTCTTGTCGGAAAAACTGATTCAAGTATATTTGAGCATACCATAGCATAAGTAGGTTAAGTTCATGGTAGATTTGGGGCAAAAAAAGGTAAACTCTCGTTTACCTTTTTTTATTGGACCAAATCGTTCGGGGTGCTGAGCGAGAGCGAAGCGTTTCCACTTCCTCCCAAACTCTCGTAAAACTTTATTGAATTAGATCATCACAGGACGGCTAAGTCATTACCACTACTCAAACACCCCTTTTTTATTTCCAAAACTCAGGGGTGCTGAGCGCCAGCGAAGCGTTTCCACTTCCCCCTAACTCATCGTTTACCTTTTTTATTTGCACCAAATTCAAGCGGGGTGGCGAGCAGTAGCTTTTCATAAATTGCGTAGCATGAAAAGCAAGTGCGAGTCGTTTTCCATCTCCACTAACTCTCCATTTACCTCATCTTAGCAAACCAAATCGTCACGGGGTGGCGAGCAGTAGCTTTTCGTAAATTGCGTAGCACGAAAAGGGAATGCGAGCCGTTTCTCATCTCCGCCAACTCTCTATTTACCTCATCTTAGTAACCTAAATCGTCCCGGGGTGGCGAGCCAGACTTCTTTGCACGTTGTGAAACACAAAAAAGGATGGTGAAGTCGTTACCATCTCTCCCTTAAAACACTCCTCTTCTTTATACATGAAAAGCCCGAACATAAAAAACCCGCTCACTTCGACAAGCTCAGTGAACGGGCTTATTTCTTATTGTATCTTACTCTTACTTGTTCGCGTCGTAGCGACTGGACACTTCGTCCCAGTTAATCACATTGAAGAATGCCTCCACGTAATCGGGACGACGATTCTGGTAGTTCAGGTAATAGGCATGTTCCCACACATCAAGACCAAGTATTGGCGTACCGCCGCAGGTTACTCCCGGCATAAGTGGGTTGTCCTGATTAGGCGTAGAGCATACTTCTACCTCTCCACCCGGATGCACACACAACCAGGTCCATCCGCTACCAAACTGTGTTTTGGCCGCATTGGAAAACGCTTCTTTAAAAGCATCGAATCCTCCATACGCTTTGTCGATCGCATCTGCCAGAGCTCCTGAAGGCTGTCCTCCTCCGTTAGGTGACATAACCTCCCAAAACAGGCAATGGTTGTAGTAACCACCACCGTTATTGCGAACGGCATTGTTACTCATATCCAATCCGCCAAGAATGTCTTCAATTGACTTTCCTTCAAGATCGGTGCCGGCAATAGCCGCGTTCAATTTTGTGGTATATCCGTTGTGATGTTTCCCATGATGGATCTCCATTGTACGTGCATCGATATGAGGCTCCAGAGCATCGTGGGCATATTGTAAAGCGGGCAATTCAAAAGCCATAATTCTAGGTATTTAAATGAAACTTAGTGACTCAAAAATACGCATTAAAATACTTATGTCCCAGCGTCATGGCAATAAGATACTTATGACCGCATAAATAATTACAATGGTATCTTTCCCGGCCTTTTTCAATTTAATATCTTAGTAAAAAATCTCCTTGGAGCACCCACCTTCATTTCAGATTTATGACGCTTCGGCCGGAAGTGGAAAAACGTATACCCTCGTCAAGGAATACTTAAAACGGCTGTTGTCATCACAACACAGCGGGTACTACAAACACATACTCGCCATTACCTTTACCAATAAGGCCGTGGCCGAAATGAAAGTCCGTATCGTCAAGGCACTTAAGTCCTTCTCTGAGGAGCATGCTTCGGAAACCGAAAACAATATGCTGACCGATCTCGTCACCGAAACAGGCCTGTCACATGAAGAGATTACCCGGCGATCGGCCCGGATTCTAAAGCACCTGTTGCATCATTATGCGATGTTCAGTGTTGAAACGATCGATCATTTCAATCACAGACTGCTGCGTACTTTTGCGCGCGATCTGAAATTACCTCCGCATTTTGAAGTGAGCCTCGATACCCCACAGCTCATCGGAGAAGCCGTGGATGCTCTTATAGAAAGGGCCGGTAGCGATCCGGAGATCACTCAGATTCTGCTTGACTTCGCACTCGAAAAAACCGATGACGATACATCCTGGGATATCAGCAGGGACATTGCTTCTATTGCAGGGCTCCTGGCTAGTGAGAACGATGCCCCACATATCAAATCGCTTTCCACAAAATCCCTTTCCCAATTCAAACAGTTGAAAGCACTTTTGTTTTCCAAACGAAAAGAAGCTCAGGAACAAACGACCCGGATTGCTTCGGATATACTGGAGCTTCTGACCAAACACCAACTGGAAGAAAGTCATTTCTCTCGCGGGCACCTGCCTAAGTACTTCGCCCGGTTAGCCTCAGCAGATTACAGTGTTTCCTTTGGGCTTAAATGGCAAAATGAGCTGGGTGAAACACCCATGTATCCCGGCCGTGTGAGTGATGACACCGCCGCGACGATCGATTCCATAAGCGACGAACTGATTTCCGGTTTTCAGGAAACCAAAGAGCTGCTCTCAAAGGTTCGATTTTATGAGGCCGCCGCGAAGAACGTTGTCCCGCTCTCGGTAATCCATCTGGTGGGTCAGGAACTGGAACGAATAAAGGAAGAGCAAAATATCCTCCCAATTGCACAATTTAACTCCTTAATATATGAGGAACTCAAAGATCAGCCGGCACCATACATTTACGAACGCCTGGGCGAGCGGTACCGGCATTTCTTTATTGACGAATTTCAGGATACCTCCCTCCTGCAATGGAATAACCTACTGCCATTAACCGATAATGCCCGCTCCCAGGAATACGAAGACGGGCAACCCGGATCTCTTACGCTTGTCGGCGACGCCAAACAAGCAATTTATCGTTGGAGAGGTGGCCTTCCCGAGCTCTTTTTAACACTCTCCGGAAATGCTTCGGAAAATGAGATCCGCGTCAATCAGCTTCAGAAAAACTTCAGAAGTCAAAAAGAAATCGTGTCCTTTAACAACTCCTTTTTCTCCCATGTATCAAACTACTTTGGAGATGACATACACACGGAGTTGTATCGTTCGGGAAATGATCAGCAATCCGTAGCCACCTCCGGGGGATATGTTAACCTGCAGTTCGGAGCATTCAAAACAAAGGACGACGCAAATGCTTTTTATTCCGAAAAGGTCCTGCAGACCATTCAATCCCTGCTGTCCGAGGGATATTCCGAAGAGGACATCTGTATTCTCACCCGGACCCGAAAGGACGGGATGACAATGAGTTCACATTTATTAGCGCATGGCATTCCGGTGGTTTCCTCGGAGACTCTTTTGCTCTCGCAATCACCTGTGGTGAATTTCCTGGTCAACCTGTTGTCCTGGAGCCTGTATTCATATAAAGAAGAATTCCTGTTATCTCTGCTGAACTTCTTATACGAGCATCTCTCCGTACAGGATGAAAAGCATCGTTTCCTGAAAAACCATCTTACTTCAGATCCGGATGTGTTCTCAAAAGGAATGGAAGCTTTTTCGGTTGATTTCTCTTTCGAAACCTTTGCAGCTCTATCCCTGTACGAAAGTTTGGAATATGCCACGCGCCAATTCTCATTGCTCGACGCAGCAGACGGATACGTCTTTGGTTTCATGGATGAAGTATTTGATTTTTCACATAAACCCAAAGCCGGTAAGATCCAGTTCCTGGAACACTGGGAGAAAGTACAGGATAGCAGGTCGGTTCAAACCAGTACTTCCAAGGCTGTTCAGATCATGACAATACACAAGGCAAAAGGCCTTGAGTTTCCCGTTGTCATTTTCCCGTATGCAGATATGAAACTGCGCGCTGAGCGAAATGCACGGATGTGGTTTCCACTGGAGCCCTCCATAGAGGAATTTGACGAGGTTCTGGTTAACGTGAACAAGGAGGTCGCCAACTTTGGAGATAAAGGCGCCACACTCTACCGGGAACGACAACATATCACAGAGCTGGACACCATCAACCTGTTGTATGTCGCACTTACCAGACCCGAAGAACGGTTGTACATTTTGGCAAAAATGCCTACTACAAACACCGACACACCAGGCTCCTACAATGAACTCTTCCGAAGTTATTTGCAGCATCTGCAATTGTGGCCTGCGGAATCCATGAGCTACGAGTTCGGTACACCATCGGCGCCGATCTCAATCAAATCGGATAAGGCCCCGGCGAAACAGATCGAAGCTCAGTTTGACGGCTCATCCCCCGATGAGCACAACATTGTCATCGCAGGGCAGCGGGACATATCAGCCGCCTCAGTGGAAGCGATTGCTTTGGGAAATCATCTTCACACCGTTATGTCGAATATTGTTGTTGCCGAAGACATTCCTTCTGCATTGGACGAGCTAAAGACTTTACAAGGCATGCAGCCGGACACTCTCAAAGTGCTTTCAACAATGGTTACTAATATAACCGAACACCCCGAGTTGAGACATTTGTTCCAACCCGGCAGTGACGTGCAAAACGAACGGGATATAGTAACTGCCAAAGGAGAACTCCTACGGCCTGACCGCCTGAACTTCTGGACGGACAAATCGGTATCCGTAGTCGACTACAAAACGGGGGGTGTAGACCCCGGATATGTCGCTCAGATAAAAAGATATGCAAAAGCACTATTGGATATGGGTTTTCGAATTCGGGAGGCACTGTTAATCTACTGCGATAAAACCGAAATAATTGTAAATAAAGTCTAACTTTGAGACCGTAAAAAAGAGCACGCCATGTACGGAAAAATCAAGGAGCATCTTCAAAGTGAATTGCAGGAAATAAAGGACAACGGGCTTTACAAGAAAGAACGCATTATCACGTCCCCCCAGGGAGCTGTTATCAAAATATCCACGGGCGAAGAAGTAATTAACTTTTGCGCGAACAACTATTTGGGATTGTCCTCACATCCGGAGGTCATTCAGGCGGCCAAAGATACTATGGATACCCATGGATTCGGAATGTCTTCGGTACGCTTCATTTGCGGCACACAGGATATACACAAGGAGTTAGAGCAAAAGATCGCCGATTACTATCAAACAGAAGATACTATACTGTACGCCGCGGCTTTTGATGCCAATGGCGGTGTCTTTGAGCCATTATTGGGGCCTGATGACGCGATTATTTCCGATTCTCTAAATCACGCTTCCATTATTGACGGAGTGCGACTGTGTAAAGCGGCTCGCTACCGGTATCAAAACAATGACATGGCCGATCTAGAAAAGCAACTCATTGCCGCTAATGAAGGCAATGCACGGTTTAAGATCATCGTGACGGACGGGGTATTCTCTATGGATGGCCTCGTGGCACCACTTGATGAGATCTGCGATCTGGCCGAAAAGTACGACGCGCTTGTTATGATCGACGAGTGCCACGCCGCCGGTTTCATCGGTGAGACAGGTCGTGGAACCCTTGAAGAAAAGGGAGTCATGGGACGCATTGACATCATTACGGGTACCCTTGGGAAAGCGCTGGGTGGTGCCATGGGCGGATATACCACGGGAAAGAAAGAGATCATTGAAATGTTGCGCCAACGTTCGCGCCCATATCTGTTCTCCAATTCTCTGGCCCCTTCCATCGTGGGAGCCTCTATTAAGGTATTTGATATGTTGGCGAATGATACGGCTTTGAGAGACCGGTTGGAAGCCAACACGGCCTACTTTAAAAAGGGAATGAAAGAGGCTGGTTTTGATATCGTAGATGGGGATTCGGCCATTGTTCCAGTAATGCTTTATGATGCACCTTTATCACAACGAATGGCTGACCTGTTATTGGAGGAAGGAATCTATGTAATTGGCTTCTTTTATCCGGTGGTTCCAAAAGGCAAAGCGAGGATTCGGGTACAGCTGTCAGCCGCCCATACAAAAGAGCATCTGGATAAAGCGATAAGTGCCTTTATTAAGGTAGGTAAGAAACTAAATGTGTTAAATTCGTGACATCCCATATTTAGGGAATAATTCCCTTGTATTTCTAAAAATTTTAATAGATTTGCTTTTGTTAATAAATTTTAACAACTTACTTTTGCTCTATTAACACTTAAAAATTAAACAATCGAATATGAAACATCTTAACAGTTTATTAGTTGCTGCCCTCTTGGTTTTAGGAGTGGGTGTTGCAAACGCACAAGATGAGAACAATCCTTGGGCAATAGAGGTGGGTGTTAACGCCGTTGACACTTATCCAGTAGGTATTACCGATGACGGGCGTCTCGGTGCTGCCACAAAAGGTGACTTGTTTGATGAATATTTCAATGGTAACGATCACTGGAACACCCTGCCTGTAGTATCCAGAATTTCTGTAGGTCGTTACATGGGCAGTGGCTTCACTTTTGCTGCCGCAGGTTCAGTCAACAGAATTACCAAAGTAGGAGATTTCCAGGCAGACAACCTGTCTTACATCGGCGTAGATGGTGAGATCAAATACAGCCTTAGAGACTTAATCGGAGGTCCTGGAGGATGGTTCGATCCAAGTCTTGGTATAGGTGGTGGTTACACCTGGGTAGATGACGTAGGATTCGGTACTGCCAACGCACTGGCAAGTATCCGTTTCTGGTTTGCTGAAAACTTCGCAGTTAACGCTCAGTCTACTTACAAGCACTCTTTCGAAGATGGTTTCGGAATTACACACTTCCAGCACTCACTGGGTGTTGTAGTTAAATTCGGTGGAAAAGATACAGACGGCGACGGTATTTACGATACAGAAGACGAGTGTCCAGAGACTCCAGGTTTACCAGAGTTTAACGGATGTCCTGACACTGACGGTGACGGTATCGAAGATCGTAACGACGCTTGTCCAAATACTCCTGGAACTGCAGAGTTCAACGGATGTCCTGATTCTGACGGTGATGGTATCGCCGATCCTCAGGATGCTTGTCCTAACACTCCAGGTCTTGCTTCTCTAAACGGATGTCCTGATGCTGACGGTGACGGTATCACTGATGCTGAAGATAACTGTCCAAACGAGGCTGGTCCACGTGCCAACAACGGTTGTCCTTGGCCAGACAGAGACGGTGACGGTGTTCTTGACAAAGACGATCAGTGTCCAGACGTTGCAGGAACTGTTGCTAACAACGGTTGTCCGGAAGTAACTGTTGAAGTTATCGGTCAATTGAACGAGTACTCTAAGACCATCCTGTTCGACCTTGGTAAATCAACTATCCGTACAGAGTCTTACGCTACACTTCAGAACATTGCTGACATCATGAAGCAGTATCCAAATACTTCTTTCGTGATCGAAGGACACACTGACAGTACTGGTAGCGAAGCCAACAACCAAAAACTTTCTGACGCGAGAGCCGCATCCGTAAGAGACTATCTTACTACTATCGGAATGCCAGGAAGTCGTTTGTCTTCTGTTGGATATGGTGAGTCTCGCCCAATTGCTACCAACGCTACTAAAGCAGGTAGACAACAAAACAGACGAGTTGAGATTTCTCTTAAGAAGTAATTTCACACAGACATAAATAACAGAAACGCCTCCAATTATGGAGGCGTTTCTTATTTTTAGGGTATGCTAACCTTTCTGGAAGAAACCCTTCAAACCATACAGGAAAAAACATCCGACTTTTCTTCTGCCATACTCATTCTTCCCAGTAAGCGCGCCGGCGGATTTCTTAAGAACTACATCCGAAAACACGCCAGCCAGACCTACTTTCTTCCGCAGATAGTAAGCATTGAAGAATTCATCGAGTCATTATCTGACCTCACCATCATCGACTCGACCGAGTTACTATTTAAAAGCTACGAGGCCTACCTTCAAACCGATTCGATTGCCCAAAAGGACGATTTCGAAACCTTCTCCTCCTGGATATCAACCCTGCTGAGCGACCTGAACGAGATCGACAGGCACCTCGTTCCGCAAAAGCAGTTTTTCGATTACCTAAGCGGAATTCAGGACATTAATTATTGGTATCTCAAACAGGATAAAACCGAGCTCATAGAGAACTACCTGAACTTCTGGAAAGGCCTGCCCGAATTCTACGAACGGCTTTCCGAACAACTCCTTGAGGAAAATCTGGCCTATCAGGGCCTGGCCTATCGAAAGGCCGCCGAAGACATTGAGCACTACATAGCCCTGCACGGTTCGAAAGAGCACGTTTTCATCGGTTTTAACGCACTTAATAAGGCTGAGCAGTACATTGTTCAGGCATTGCTGGAAAACGGCAATACGGACATGTACTGGGACGCCGATCGTCATTTCCTGGAAGACTCCCAACACAGCGCATCGCTGTTCCTAAGACGCTATGTGCGCGAATGGAAGTATTTCGACACCAACACACCTCTCGGCATTGGCACATATTATACGCAACCCAAAGAAGTAACCTTTGTTGAAACGCAAAGCAATATTGCTCAGGCCAAATACCTGAACACACTCTTATCTCCTCTCACTTCCGAAGAACTTTCCCGAACGACCATAGTCCTGGCCGATGAGAATCTTTTGCATCCGGTCCTGAATGCCCTGCCGTCCAACGTTACCCAGGTCAATATAACGATGGGAGCTACCTTGCGTCAGTTTCCGGCTACCGTGTTCTTCGAGCTACTGTTGCACTTGCACAGACACCCCCTGGAGACGCTTTACTATAAGGACGTCATTACTTTGCTCAATCATCCGTTGGGTACATCTCTTGTTCCAAATGCCAATGCCCTCGTTTCCCATATGGCAGGACGCAACCTCACCTACCTGTCTCTTGAAAAGCTCTGCGACTTCGCTCCCGAAACATCCCGTGAAACACTCCAATTACTATTCGGCAATTGGATGGCCAACAGCAGGGAGGCCATTTCAAGATGTAAGCACCTATGTGTGCTACTCCTGGAGCGCTCCACAAACAGGATTCAACAAATGGTATTGCAACAGCTCGAAGAGATATTCATAAAGATTGAAGCACTGCGTAATCAATTCCCGGGTCTTACGTCGGTACAAACCGTGAAGATTCTTTTTACTGAATTGCTCACAACCACCCAACTTGATTTTGAAGGAGATGCCTATACCGGCTTGCAAATTATGGGTGTGCTGGAAACCCGTGTTCTGGACTTTGAAAATGTGATACTCTTGTCCGCGAATGAGGGCATTCTCCCCTCCGGAAAGACCGAAGCCTCGTTCATCACTTATGATCTCAAACAAGCATTCGATCTGCCGCACTACACCGACAAAGATGCAATCTATGCTTATCATTTTTACCGGTTGCTGCACAGGGCGCAGCGGGTGACCTGCCTTTACAATTCGAGAACCGACGGACTCAATTCAGGGGAGAAAAGTCGCTTCCTGCTGCAGATGGAACTGGACAAGACACCGCAACACCAACTCACTAAAGTAGTGCTCACTCCCCGGGTATCTGTCCATACCCCGGAGTTGCTTTCCATAAACAAAACACCCGAGGTGATGACCCGGCTACGGGAGATCGCCGGCAAAGGCTTTTCACCCTCTGCCTTAACCATGTACATACGGAACCCCCTTGACTTCTATTACAAAAAGATATTGGGCGTAAATGAATCTGAAGACATAGAGGAGACTGTGGCGGCCAATACCATGGGTGTTATTGTACACAATACCCTGGAGGCCTTTTACAAGCCTCTGGAGGGAAGTCTTCTTACCCGGGAAGTTCTTAGCGACATGATTCCCAGAATCGACCAGGAGGTAGTTCATCAATTTCAGCAATCGTTTAAAAGCGGGAATTTCCGTCGGGGAAAGAACCTGATCATATTCGAAGTGACCAAACGGTACGTTTCTAACCTCATCAAGCAAGACCTGAGTGCATTGGACCGCGGAGATACTATCAAGATCGTTAAAATAGAACAAGACCTTACCGTCCCGGTATCGGTTCCCGGACTCGATTTCCCTGTAGCCATTCGGGGTATGGTGGACCGGGTGGATGAATACAACGGACAGCTTCGTGTCATTGATTACAAAACGGGTCTCGTGAAACAGCCCGATATGGAAATCTCCGACTGGGAGGATCTCATAACAGACTACAGGTACAGCAAAGCCCTGCAGGTACTGGCATATGCCGAAATGATTCATCCGGAAACAGGAACGGACGGTGCTCTTACCGGCGTTATTTCATTCAAAAATCTGAACAGCGGATATTTGACCTTTGCCGATAAAAGCACCCCCGGGACAAAACAGCGTGAAATTACACAAGAAATTCGCGACAACTTTATGAAGCAACTGGCAACTTTGATTGCCGAAATTTGTAATCCCGATACACCATTTATTGAAAAAGAAATTTGAACCCGCTATGAACGCACAAAGAAACTTAGTACTCTCCGGCCTGCACCAAAGGCCCATACTTTTTGACCTGTTTACTCCTGAGGATCGGAACGGCAGCCCTGTTGTCATCTTTTGTCATGGATATAAGGGCTTCAAAGACTGGGGCGCCTGGGACCTTGTAGCCAGGGCATTCGTCCAATCCGGTTTTGTTTTTTGCAAGTTCAATTTTTCACACAACGGCGGTACGATTGAACAGCCTATCGATTTCCCGGATCTGGAAGCCTTCGCGCTAAATAACTATTCCATCGAGCTGGACGATTTGAAATGCATGATAGATCATATCACTGCGCAATTTGATCCTCCCGAAGTCCTGCTGATAGGCCATAGTCGCGGAGGCGGTATTGTGAGCATTAAAGCTGAAGAAGACTCGCGTGTACGCAAAGTTGTAAGCTGGGCAGGTGTTAGTGATTTTGAAGCCCGTTTTCTCAAAGGAACGAAAGCCTTCGAATTGTGGCGGGAAAGAGGAATCACACACATTGAAAATGCCCGAACCGGACAACAGTTACCGCATTACTTTCAGTTCTACGAAAACTTCGCCGCCAATGCAGATCGCCTTACTATTAAACGCGCCGTCTCGGTGTTAACGATTCCTCATCTCATTGTTCATGGTTCGGAAGATCCTACGGTCCCCCTACCAGAGGCCAAAGCGCTCAACTCGTGGAACCCTAATAGTCATTTGGAGATCATAGCGGGGGCAGATCATGTGTTTGGAGCCAGCCATCCCTGGAGCGATGACGAACTACCCGATCATCTCCGTGAAGTGGTTGAGAAAACACTACAGTTTTTGGCATGACCGGGAGGTGGACTTCTAATTTCCTCTTCGGCTATTTTTCAGGAAAGATATAGACTGGAGTATGACTTAGTTCCAACTGCGCTACGCCATTCACAGTTTCTTGTACCATACTTTCGGCTTCAGTTTGGCCGGGGTTGGTAATAACCGCTTCCACCCGAATCCTGTCGACCCCTACGTTGAGATTGGTCATAGTTGTACTCACCGGATCCAAAGATGTAATAGGTGCCATGGGATTCTGCCATGCGACCCAAAATAGCCGATCATTCATGGTGATCTCATAAACCCGGGTTGCCAAATCCTGCATTTCAATACGCTTTATTTCAGAATAACCATTCAAATGCCCCATCATTTGCCTGATCGCATAGAAGGGCGCATACCGCTCCTGAATCTCGCCTCTCCAAATATTTACTTTTAGCGTTCCCGCCCAGGCCGATATCCCGGCACCGGCTTTTCCAATCTTAGAGCTAACGACAGGTATATCTCCTACAAAAGCAAGGTTGATAAGTTCAATATCCTGCTCGGCCGCAATGATCGCGCGCTGTACGTGATCGGCAGCTACAAAACCTCGAGTCCACTCCAGGGTGGCTGCATCACCTTCGCTGAGCTTTGTAAAATACCGGGCCAGGTGACATCTGTCATCTTCGGTGGCAGGGCGGGCTATAACACCCAGCCGCTCTTTAGGCCCTTTACAAGTCACTGCCGGCCCCCAGCCAATATAGGATGTTGGAGTGGTATCACTTATGATCATCTCCCTGGAATATCCCCGTTGGGATGTCTCATAAGTAAGCCATTTCACAATGTCCTCGATCTCATATGGGTCTCCCAGATTGTGGAAATTAAGCACATCAAACCACTGTGGATTATCGAGAACAATTCGCATATCCCGCAGATCATGGTGTGTATCCCTCCGGTAGGTAGTTTCCCAGCGCGTTTCATAATCTGCCGGATCATCCACATCCATATTCACAGGGGTGAGTAAAAAGGCGCAATGGGCCACTTTTACGTCTTCGTAAGCACTGTGAGCAGCTTCGTAAGCAGCCTCAAGTATCTTGAGATAGTCTTCCACGGGTTCAGGTTCGAATGAAGAGAACTCGTTTCCAATCTCAATGTATCTCACCGGCCATCGTAATCCGGGCATGTCGTCAATCCCATCGGCATCATAGCGCTCCACTACGGCACTTACCCATTTTTTGTACAATGGCATGTACTCCGGTTTTGGGGTTGGGTTTGAGCCCCAGGTCTTATTGAAAATACCTTTCATGTCAATAGAGGCCCAGGCGCTGTGTGATTTCAAACTAATAGTAAGCTCGGTGAACCCGTTTTTCTGATATTCTTTTACAAACCAGTCCAGCTTCTTAAAATCGATACGGGCTTTGGGGCGTTTCTGCATATTGCCCCATTGTACCGCTTCTACGAAGTGCTTCATTCCGGTCATTCCGGTTTCGGCAAGTACTTTGGACGTATTTACCACCAACCGCTCGTTGTCCAGGGTTTGGTATTCCAGGCCGATCACAATATTATCTTTTGCAAAACGACCTTCCCTTACCACATCCTGGGCGCTCAATGACGCCACGCCAAGAATAGCGCTAAGAAAGCAAACTACAGAAAGTATCCTACCCATACGAAATGAAATCATAGCCCAACTGTTTGGTAACTCGTTAATTTACAACAACTTCAACTGTTATGAAAATGGAGAGCTATGGGGTTGGGAAAACATGCATGTCTGTTTCCAATTCGACCAACAAAAAAGCCCACACATCTGTGCAGGCTTTTTCAATATTTGATGTGGAGCATATCGGAGTCGAACCG
>CAZTLE010000070.1:0-9894 GCA_964614415.1 uncultured Aureitalea sp.
CTATGCGCTACGAAGGTTACGTTCGTCCTATTGCTGTCGAATAGCTTCCACGGCATCTACAAATTTGTGAAAGGCTATAATCCAGTTGGCGTCGCCAAAATCGTCGGTTTCGTTTCCGTTTCTGGCTATGATCGTGTTTGATCTGGGCGAGACATAGATAAGCTGCCCCATATTTCCGATCGCCATAAAATCAGACAATACGTTTTCTTCAGGAATTCCCCACCAGAAATACCGGTAGGTCCATTGCGTGGGATCTCCATAAACATAGTCCTTGCCTTTTTTCGGTTGGGTTGAAGTGCTGACCCATTTCCGGGAGATGAGCTGTTGCCCGTCCCAGGAGCCTTTGTTCAATGCCAGCCGCCCCAGTTTGGCAAAATCGATAGCCCGCGCATTGAAACCACTTTCCATTTTTTCAAACTCCCGCTCATCCTGACTCCAACTGGCCTCGAACTCGGCTCCGATACGCCTCCAAATATTGTCTTGCATATAGGTAGACACAGGTTGCTCGGTGGTCCGCTCGAGGATGAGTCCGATGAGAAGCGCGTTGTAATTGTTATAACGGAAACGTGTACCGGGCAACGTATCTATGTTCGTATGCTTTAGTGCAACACGGCGCAGATCAGGATGATAGTAGGTCTTGGGGTCATCGGCCGTTACGAAAGGGAAAGAGATCTTACCTGAATATTCAATTCCGGATCGCATAGACAACAAATGACCAACAGTAATGTCTTCAAAACGTGGATCGCGTTCGGTCAATTCGGGTAAGTAGCTGGTAATAGGGTCGTCAATGCCGGATATGTGCCCTTGTTCGATAGCAATTCCGACGAGTAATGACAATATTGACTTTGATACGGAAAAAGAGGTCTGTACCGATTCGCGATCATTATCATTGAAATAGTTCTCGTATAAGATCGTATCGTTTCGTATCACGATAAAGGAATGGGTGCGTTGCCTTTCGAGGAACTGCTCCAAATCTTCAGTTTCTAAGGCTTCTGTAAAGGTGCGTCTGAGCTGTTCCTTTTGAGCTTCGGTTCCCGGAGTGAAAAAGAAGGGGGTATCGGGAGCTTCAATAGGAGCTGATTTAAAGCGTTTGAAGTCGTCGTAATCGGCGTCTTGCCATGCGATGACACGATACATGTATTTCGGACTGTAAAAACAGGACTGTGCAAACACTGTGAACAGTACCAGGGTAAGAATGAAGTAAAAAGCTTTGCGTTTCATGATTGATTTTTTTCAAATCTAGAAACGCCCGCTTCAATTAGATACTTCAGCGCCGGTTTTTGGGTTTGATCCCATCGGAAAATACTAAACCAGGCTTTCGTTCCGGTATTTTGAGGGGGTTGTACCCGTGGCCTTTTTAAAAGCTCCAAAGAATGTTGACTTGGAACGGTATCCCAGGTCATAGGCGAGTTGCTCCATTTTAACAAAACCTTCGGTTTCGGATAATCGCTGTTTGGCTGCTTCGATCCGGTATCCGTTAGTGAGTTCGAAGAAGGTACATTTCAGTTCTTCGTTGAGTATTTGGGAAATATGGTGAACACTTAAACCACTGTCCCGGGACAGGGTTTTCATAGAGAAATCCGGACTCAGGTATAGCTGCTGGTCTTCGATAAGTCGCGTTAGTTGTGCTGATTTCTCTTTCATGAAATCGTTAGACAGAGAGGACTTTGCGTATTTGCGTGCTCCGTTTTTGAACTGTTCAATGCGAGTGATCATATACCCTGTAATGAGATAGGTGGCTATCATACTATACAGATCGGCAGAGTAATGAGGAAATGGACTTTTAAAGAACACTTCTCCACGTATCACACCACCCTGGGAAAAGAACAAAATGAGTGCGCCCAATGCCAAAATAGCCGCCGTAAAGGAGGTCCAGCGTATTTTTTCGGGCATTACCTTCTTGTTACTACGGCGTCGTTTTGCGATAGTGAAAAATCCTATAAGTGCGTAAAGTAGAATGTGCAATGAAAGAAGCTCAACGACAACCCAGCCCTGTATCGCCCATGGATCAACGTAGAACGAGGAGGGGATAGGCTGTACCCCGGCGTCGGGATGAAAGCTGAACATATAGATCGCACGCTTGTACGCGGCCGGCTGTAAAAAGAAGTTAAAAGAGTAGATAGCATAAAACGCAAAGGGCAAAAAATGAAGGAACGACCACCTCGATTTCGAAAGGCCAAACTGAGATCGTATGTAGAGCAATGTACACGGACCCAATAAAAACACGAAAGGAATGGAAATGTTGAATATATGGGGATAACGGGCCACAAGGCCGGATCGCAACATGAAAGCCTCAAGCATCATGATGATCAGCGTCGAGACGGTCGCCATCAACCATATGTGCTGCCGGTAGCGGTTCTTCAGAAGTAAAAAGTAAATGATAAAACCTGCCTGTACTACACCAAAGAGTACGGCCATGGTAATGACGCCAAAGTCGAGTGCGGGCAGGGCAGTTTCAGTCATAATGAGGTTATAAAAGTACAGATACGAAATCAATTTTTCTCAGATGTTTTTGTTATCGTATGATTTTTTTGCTTATTATTGTGCTATGCAAGGTACTAAGTAGTTAATGGTATTGGGTATGAAAAAGTTATTCAGAAATAGAAAATTTTATATTGTGTTAGGCATTCTTGCCGTGGTGGGGTTGGGGTTAACCGCCTTGTTGTCCAGTGACGTGCCCGTAACCAAGCCAAATATGAATGAAAAACCCCTGGGAGCTTTAGAGCTTTCGGAAACATTCTTTCCGAATTACTGGGGCGATTCTCTTCGGGCGGAACGGGGACAACTGGTAGTTCCCGAGACCCGGGATGACCCGCAAACCAATCATATCGAACTTTTCTTCTGCCGGTTCAAGTCTTCCAATCCGGATCCGGGAGCACCGATTATATTTTTGGCGGGAGGACCCGGTAGTTCAGGTATTAGCGTAGGCCAAAGCCAATACTTTTACCTCTTTAAGGAGCTCAGGAAGTACGCAGATGTCATATTGCTCGATCAGCGTGGAACAGGCAATTCTATCCCTAATCTCAACTGCAGGAACAATTTAAGTCTCCCAACGGACATCACGGAAAACATACAGGATGCGCTGTTTGACGATCTCTCCACAAAAATAGGGGAGTGTGGTCAGGAATTCCGCGATATGGGAATACGCCTGGAATCGTATAATTCCAGGGAGAGCGCATATGACATTGAGTCTCTGCGAACGGCTCTGGGATACGATAAGGTCACACTGTACGGTTATAGTTATGGAACTTCGTTGGCACAGCATTATGTGCGATACTTTGGTGACAAAGTGGACCGCCTCATACTGGCAGGGCCCATTGCGCCGGATCAGGGATTGAAGCTGCCGGCCGAAGTGCATCAACAATTCGTGAAAATGGATTCCCTGGTCGCCAGGGATGTCCGCCTGTCCAAATACGTCCCCAGTTTCACAGGTTTGATGCGGGAGGTTCATGACGATCTAAAGCGGGCACCCAAAGAAGTACGCGTACCATTGCGGGATGCATTGGATGACGATGCTCCGGCTTTACAGGAGGCAGTATTTGATGTCCTTACAACGGTAAAACCGACCTGGAATATGAAGCTTGCCGATGAGCATCTGCAGATGATCGCTTCCGAGTATATCGGGAATGACCGCTGGTTGGCCCGGTATCCTGAGTTCTACTATCAGATGAAATCCGGAAACTATAGAGATGTTGGTAATTTCCTGCGGAATTTTAGACGTAGAAGGTTACCTAATGCACTGTTTTTCACAGTAAACGGCGCAACGAGTTATGCTACGACACGATGGGAGCTGGCTCATAGTCAGGATGGAGTAGGGGTCCTGGAGAGTTTTGGGATCTCATTCGGACGATACCCTGTGGTGACGGAGGCTTTTGGCGTTGAAAAACAGGACGGGCTGAATGAACCTGTCTCTGGAAATTCGAAAGTATTGTTCATTGCCGGTACTCTGGACGGAAGAACGCCGCCCAGTAACGTAGATACGTTGGCGCGTCGTTTTCCCAATAGTCACAGGATCATGGTGGAGAACGCAGGTCATAACAACCTATTGAATAAGGAGATTATGAACGGGATCGTTGCTTTTGTGCAGGACTCGCTTTCCAATGATATCCGAGTTCACCGGGAGATTGAATTCTTGAATCCGGTTCCTTATAAGTACTCCATCGGCGATACGTTGGTGCAGCGCATTAACACTTCCGGAATAGATGATGCCATTGCACTGTATCGCTCGTTAGAAAGGGAACATGGGGAAACGCCCGACTATATTTTTGATTTTGGTGAAAGTGCGCTTAATACCCTGGCGTACCGCCTTATGGGAGAAAATCAAATCGAGGAGGCCATCGCCATTTTGAAACTTGCCATTGAGGAGTTTCCCGAGGCCTATAACCTGAGAAATAGTATTGCAGAGGCGTATTTGCTTGTGGACGATACGACTAATGCCAAAGCGAACCTCGAAAAAGCAATTGAACTCAACTATTTTGACGCCTATTCGCAAGCTATGTTAGCCGACCTGAAACGCAAGGAGAAGCGCACTGAATAGTGCTATGTTCGATGATTATGATTTTGTATCTTTAGTCATAATCAATTCACAATGAGGGTTTTGTTGATGTTTTTTGCTGTGCTTTTTATGAGCGATGCCGATTTTCAGGACGACTATGAAAAGCAGCGCAAGCGCATGGTACGCACCCAAATTGAGGCGAGAGGTGTGTCGCACGGCCCCACATTAAAAGCGATGCGCAGAGTCCCGCGACATTTATTTGTGTCTCCGGGATTTCGGCAGTCTGCTTATTTTTATATCCCCTTACCCATAGTATACGATCAGACCATTTCTCAACCCTACATCGTTGCTTTTATGACTTCCGAAGTAAAATCTTGTAAAGGAGACCGGGTACTTGAGATAGGCACCGGCTCGGGGTATCAGGCGGCTGTACTGGCCGAAATTGTAGATAGCGTCTATACCATTGAAATTGTAGAACCCCTGGGGAAGGAGGCCCGGAAACGCTTGCACGACCTGGAATATAAGAATGTTGAGGTACGCGTAGGGGATGGGTACCACGGATGGCCTGAAAAAGGACCCTTCGACGCGATTATTGTGACGGCCAGGATTGATACCATTCCCAAACCGTTGCTTGACCAATTAAAGGTAGGGGGCCGAATGATGATTCCGGTGGGGCCTTCCAATACTAATAGTCAACTAATGCTGGTAACACGGACCCGGGACGGATACAAGCGGGAAGCCAGGTTACCGGTTAGCTTCGTACCTTTCACCCGAAAGAAGAACTAGTCATCTTAGACATATTTATAATTAGATATATCTAGAAATATAGATATGTCGAAAATATTTTATATCTTTGTTTTATGAATGTAGTCGAGATAAGCAAAGTATTGTCTAATGAGACCCGGGTGAAGATCCTCAATTGGCTACGTGAACCCGAAGCCCATTTTCCGCCGCACCAGGACATCGAGCATTTTGATGACGGCGTATGCGTTGGGTATATCCAGGACAAGACCGGCCTTTCTCAATCGACGATCTCCACTTACTTGAATCAGATGCAGAGCGCGGGACTTGTTATACCAACCCGACATGGACGATGGACCTATTATCGACGCAATGAAGCGGGGATACAGCGCTATGTGGAAGCGTTGAAAAACGAACTGTGATATTTTTTTGAAAGAATATATCGATAATTCTCGATATGTAAATATATCAACATTAAAAACAAAAAACATGGAATGCAATACATGCTGTGCTTCACAATTGGAAGCAAATAAAGCTCCTGCCTGGAGCTTAGACGAATTGGTGACACGCTGGCTCAACCGTTTTCGCATTGAAGGAGCCGAACATATGTCAAGAATAAAATAAATACTCGAGATGAAAACCATTGGATTAATAGGAGGAATGAGCTGGGAATCTTCGGGATACTACTACCAACTCCTAAACAAGGGGGTAAAGAAGGCCCTGGGTGGGTCGCATTCGGCCAAAGTTATTATGGTTTCCGTGGACTTTGCCGACATTGAGCGAATGACCTTTGCCGGAGACTGGGATGGTATTGCCAGGGTTATGATACGGTCCGCACATCAATTGGAAAAGGCAGGAGCCGATGTCATACTGCTATGTACCAACACCATACATAAGGTGGCCGAAGCGATAAGTGGGAATATTTCGGTGCCCTTCCTGCACATAGCTGATGTGACGGGCAGAGCAGTGGTCGAAACAGGACTGACCAAAGTGGGATTGCTGGGGACTCGTTTCACCATGGAAGAGGACTTCTACACCGGGTACCTCAAGGAACATTATGGGATCGAGACTTTAATTCCTGAAATCGAAGGGCGTGAACTGCTTCAGCGAATGATCTATGATGAACTGGTGAACGGCATTTTCACAGATGTCGCCCGGCAACAATGTTTTGAAATGATACGGGAACTTGTGGAGAGAGGAGCTCAGGGGATTATCCTGGGCTGTACTGAACTGCCCATGCTTTTGGAAGGACATGATCCAGGAGTGTCGGCCTTTGATACGACCGGAATTCACGCGGACAGTGCGTTGATATTTGCTTTGGAAACGGTATAAGGAGATTAATTATCACGACACAAAAAAAATCCTTCAATGTTCGATCGAAGGATTTTTTACTGAAACTGAATATTCGGAAAGTAATTATCTGTGGATGGCATAGCTGCTGGCTTTAGCGTATTCTTTCAATAGTTCATTCCATTTTTTCAGTCTCTCGTTCCAAAGTTGTTTAAACTCTTTCATGATGTTCTGTTTTTAGATTTTACATTCATTTACGTTGTTCTCTGATTCTTGGACTTCAAAACGCTGTTAAAGTTTTGTTATCGGCTAAAAAAATCAGTTGCCAGGTAAAATCCAACAAGCGTGCCAAAACAGATCATCCCTTGAAGCGCGGGGTATAACTACTTGCTAAACAGAAGGATAAAAATTTAATTTTTTTTGACCAGGCCGTGAAATTAAAGTTCTATGGTCCGGGCGCTGCGTTCTTTCGTAAGCAGTTATGTATGGATCAACTGATACAGTGCAATGGCCGTGGCCTGTACCACGTTCATGCTACTGTTATGGCCATACATTTCTATGTGGAAGGTGCTATCCATTAGTGCCAGGATCTCTTCGGAAATTCCAGTTCGCTCGTTTCCAATGACGAGAACCGTAGGTACATCTGATTCATGAGTGTACTCTGAAAGCGGCACGCTTTGAGAAGTAATTTCCAGTGCCACAAGTCGGTGCCCATCACGCTTGAACTGCTGCAGACGTTGTAGAACGTCCGGGGTGGTTTCATGGGGAACAACGACTTCGGTTCCCCTGGCTGTTTTCCTTAGCCGCGATGAAGAAAGGTCGGGATCCGCATTCCCGAAAATGAGTTGCTGCACCCCTAATGCATAACAAAGCCGAAAGAGAGCACCGATATTTGCAGGTCCGGAAACACCGTCACAAATCAGCGTAATGGGGTGTTTTCTTTGAGAAAAAGGAGTAGAGGAATGGGAGTGCTGGAGGCTCATCAATTTTCGAATGCATACTTCACAATATTGGCACCCATACGAAGCGCTTTGAGCCGCACTTCTTCAGGATCATTATGGATCTCCGGGTTTTCCCATCCGTCGCCCAAATCACTTTCGAAGGTGTAGAGTAGCACCAGTCGTCCCTCATGCATGATACCAAAGGCCTGAGGACGTCCCAGGTCATGCTCATGTATTTTAGGAAGGCCCTGCGGGAATTTAAAGTGATAATTGAAAATAGGATGATTGCCCGGAAGCTCGGCGAGCTCCTTGTTTGGAAATACTTTGGCAATCTCCTTACGCACATACGGATCCATACCGTAATTATCATCGATGTGAAGAAAACCGCCGCTCAACAGATAATTACGCAAGTTTTCAGCTTCTTCAGAAGTAAAAAAGACATTACCGTGTCCCGTCATGTGTACAAATGGATAATCGAAGAGATCCACACTTCCCGGAGCCACGGTTCCCGGCTTTTCTTTGATGGTAGTATCTATCTGATCGTTACAGAAGCGGATCAAGTTGGGCAGGGCCGTGGGGTTACTGTACCAGTCACCTCCACCGCCATACTGCAAAACCGCCACATCCTGGCCTTTTGCGAGCAAAACAGAACCGACTACGGCAACAATGAAAAGAAGCTGTTTCATTGTTTCAAAAGTAGGGGATTCATAGAAAAGAAAGACTCAAATAAATCTTAAAAACGGCCTAATGGGTAAGGACCGGACTATTTAACGACTTATTTCAAAAATTATATCATGAAAATACTTCTCCTCATAATTTCAATTCCGCTGATCATAGTTTCCTATGCGCATCGCTCCAACACCGATGATGATGCAGTCGTACAACCTGTCGAAGCGGACTACCCGGGAACTGTTCTTGTTCAGTTATTTACATCCCAGGGGTGTAGTAGTTGTCCGCCGGCAGATGTCCTGTTGGAGGAGGTAAAATCCCGTTATGACGATGTGTATGTTTTGTCCTATCACGTGGATTACTGGAACCGTTTGGGTTGGGCGGATCCATTCAGCAAAGCCGAATACACCGATCTGCAATATGAGTACGCGCGAAAGTTTCGATATGGTTCAGTATACACGCCGCAAGCGGTTATCGATGGAAAAGACCATTTCGTTGGCTCCAATAAGGCGAAAATGACACAACAACTGGGCAAGTTCTTATCGAAGGGAGATGAAAACAGGATCGAGGTGTCCGGAATTGTTAAAAAAGAGTCGTCTCTGTCATTTGAATATGTCATTGAGGGAGAGACAGAGGGTAAGACTTTGAAAGCGGCCCTTGTTTTGGATGAGGAAACAACTTATGTTTCCCGGGGGGAGAACCGTAAAAGGACACTAACGAATAGCAACATAGTAATTCGCGAAAAAGAAGTCACTTTGAGCGGTTCCGGCAAAGGTAAATTAACACTCGATTTTCCCGAATCGGATGAGAATTCCCGTGAATATGAGGTAGTAGTCTTTCTTCAGGACTCAAATTTGAATATTTTGGCGGCTACCTCAAGTTGAATTACATTTAGTTGAAAATCAAAGATATACGGGTGCTTTCTTAAGAGCTTAATGAAGTAAACTTTTATCGGTGAATACGCTCCGCTTTTATTTTACTGAAAGTAATCGTACTTTCAACTTAAATTAGAAGTATGCACACCAACCGTCGATACCAACTGATCCTGGTCCTCCTATTGGCCTGTTTTTCATTTGTTGGTTCAGTGCATGCGACGAGCTCTCCGATAAATCCTTACCAATTAAAACAAGTTGACTCTGTTTTGATGTTTCGGGACCTGGCTTTTCAGGCGGCCAAAGATCAGGATGCGGAGACCGCAGCCTTCTATATCGAAAAATATATCGAGAAAACTTTGGACCTTTCGTTCGTTGAACACAGTTCCTTCTCGTACATAAAACGAACCGATACCTATAAAGGACTTCAGGAAAAGTATTTGCCGAATCTGCAGTGGCCTGCCATATTCTACATTTATGCGGGTCTCATAGGCTTCTTTGTTGTGATTATGTTCATCCTGAGAAAGAAAAAGGACAGGATTGCCAACGTATTATTAAGCCTCTTTGTGTTTATACACTCATTCTTCATAATTCATGTGGGACTGCACTCCATGAATTACAGTTTGTACGCACCACATACCCAGTCCATGTCTACCGTATTTTCGTTCCTGTATGGCTCGCTGTTGTACTTCTATTTTAAACGCATTAAAACCGGATACACGTTCAAATGGATCGATATTCTGCATCTTGTTCCTACATTGGTCCTGATCGCCGTGCATATTCCGATCTATATACTCCCGGAAGAAGAAAAACTGAAGATCATGTTGGGCGTGGGAGCGTATCGAACCAATCCGTATGGTAATGAGATTGCCATTGGAAAGACACT
>CAZTLE010000070.1:9914-18511 GCA_964614415.1 uncultured Aureitalea sp.
ACTTCTGGTATATGGCTTCTTTACCGTCATGCTCTTCCTGAAGTCGCGCAAACCCAGCGCTTCGGATGATTACAAGCCCATATATATATGGCAGCGAAATATTGTTTTTCTGAATGTGGCTTACACCGTGTTCTATGCGTTTTATGCGAGTCTTTTGGTTCGCGAAATATTCACAGGGTTTATGTTCCATTTTCAACTCATTCTCATGTCGAGCATCGTGCTATACATTGCGTATACTTCGTATGTGAGGCCCAGAGTATTGCTCGGGTATCAATTGGAAGCTTCTTTTCTTAAGTATAAGAATTCCGGGCTCACGCCTTCCTATTCGGTCGAATTAAAGGAAAGTGTGATCAAGTTGCTGGAAGAAGAACGCATATACCGCGATAACTCGATCAGCCTAGACAGCCTGGCGGAAAGACTTGGAACCACGCGACATAGTGCCTCTCAGGTGATCAATGAGCATTTTAACTTTAATTTCTTCGAGCTGATAAATTACTATCGCATCCAGGAGGCCATGGAGATACTAAAAGAAGACAAATTGCGCGAGAAGAACATTATCGATGTCGCGTACGAGGTTGGATTCAATAACAAGGTTACCTTCAACAAGTCTTTCAAGAAGATCAACTCGATTACACCTTCTCAATACGTCAAAACCGTACTTAACTAGTCTGGTTCGTTGATAAAAGCAACACTGTGACAAGCGGCAATAGCCGCGGTTTCCGTTCGTAACCTGCTCGACCCCAGGGATACGGCTTCAAAGCCATTTTGAGTCGCCAAATTAACTTCTCCGGGTGAAAAATCCCCTTCCGGGCCAATTAGGATAAGTACATCTTTTTTTGGAGCCAGCACCGACTTTAAGGAACTACGTTCCGTATCATAACAGTGGGCAATGCAGGCAATGTCAAAAGAAGCGGGAGTATTCGCCAGGAAGGATTCAAAGCTAACTGCTGGATTGAGTTTTGGAAGAAAAGCCTTTAGAGATTGTTTCATGGCGCTTAGCAATATCTTTTCATAGCGCTCGGGCTTTATCACCTTTCGTTCGCTATGCGCGCAGATAATAGGTGTGATCTCCGTCGCGCCGATCTCGGTAGCCTTTTCAAGAAACCACTCATAGCGATCGTTGAGTTTGGTGGGTGCCACGGCCATGTGCAAGGAATAAGGCAACCCGGGTTGGTAGTGCACCCCTTCAATAGTGGCCACGCATCGCTTGGGATCGGTAGTCAGTAACCGGGCTTCAAAAATGGCTCCGTTGCCATTGGTAATGCGAACGAGGTCTCCCGGCTGTTTTCTAAGAACCTTCGCCATATGACGACTTTCCTCCCTGGTAAAAACAGTTTCAGTGAGGTCTTCGGAAATATCGGGATTGTAAAATAATTGCATCTGAGCAGATCAGCATTGCGATTGCATGCCATAAAGGTATTATTTCTTCCGCTTATATTTCTTCCCTTTGCGAATTCCCTGTTCTTCATACCCTTCGAACACTATGGGAACCGAGACATCCCGCGCCTCGCGAACGACGAAATGGAGGTGAGGGGTAGTGGTAAAGCCCGTATACCCCGAAATCCCGATCGGTTGCCCGCGCTCAAGACGATCTCCGGGTTGTACGAAAACCCCTTTGTAGTCGAGGTGCACATAGGAAGCCAGAGTGCCGTCGTTGTGCAAGACCGTAATCATATTGGCTTTATCTATAAACTTGCGACCTCCGCGCTCCGTGTAGGAGTCCCGGATTCGAACTACAATACCTTCACGGGCAGCACAAATTGTATCGCCCACCTGGGTATTGAAATCCACAGCGTAATAAGAACGTTTGGAGTCGTGTGAAAAAGAACCGCCGAACCCTTGTATCACTTTGAATTTCCGGCCTTTCGAAAAGGGCAATGAGTATCTGTAATCTTTGTCATGTTTGGCGGTATTCGGATCCCCGATCTTTCCGCCAAAAGTGAAATAGTGCGAAAGGGGTACGGCCGACGTATCCTTCACAATGTTTACCGGAATTTTTAAAATGTCGGTCACCGTATCTCTGGACGCAATGATAAAACGTTCTTTCAATACGATATTATCTGCTACGGAATCCTGTATGGTAAGAATGATCTCCGCCGGCGCATAGAGGTTGTTGATGAGATCTATGTACACCGAATCGCGATCAATTCGTTTGGAAAAAGACATGTCCTGTTGCGCCTGAACGGCTGTAGATACCAGAAAGAAAATCGTAAGTAATTGTTTCATACACATCAAGGATGGAGACACTGAGCCGAATGTTACACTGCTAAAAATCAATTCTCGCTTTTGCTGTGATACGGGTATCTGTCTCGTATCCCGATTTGTATCGCAATTCACCTACAATTGCTATCATAGCAGCATTGTCGGTACAATATTCGAACCTTGGAATGTGTGTGGTCCAACCCAGCTCTTTTTCGGCTTGCTTCAACGCTGCACGAATTCCGGAATTGGCAGAAACACCACCGCCAATGGCAATTTCGCGAATACCTGTTTCCGCAACTGCATTCTTCAGCTTATCCATGAGATAATCTACTATGGTGTGTTGAATACTGGCACAGATATCATGAAGATTGGATTCGATGAAATTAGGATCTGCCTTCACCTTTTTTTCGATGAAGTACAAAATAGCAGTCTTCAATCCGCTAAAACTGAAATCCAAAGGCCCGACCCTGGGTTTGGTAAAGGGGTAAGCGAGTGGGTTTCCCTGTTGGGCGTATTTGTCGACCAAAGGACCACCGGGATAGGGTAAGCCCAATATTTTGGCTGCTTTGTCAAACGCCTCTCCAACGGCATCGTCGATGGTCTCACCTATGATCTCCATATCGAAATAATCCCTTACCAGAACTATCTGAGTATGACCCCCGCTAATCGTTAGGGCGATAAACGGAAACCGCGGTTTGGACTGGCCTTCAGCCTCAATAAAATGCGCCAGTATGTGCGCCTGCATGTGATTCACATCGATCAGCGGAATGCCCAATCCCATAGACAGTGATTTGGAAAACGAAGTCCCTACGAGTAAGGATCCCATAAGTCCGGGGCCGCGCGTAAAGGCTATGGCGCTTAAGTCTTTTTTATCGATATTTGCCTTGCGTAACGCTTGGTGGACGACAGGAACTATATTTTGCTGATGGGCACGGGAGGCTAATTCGGGCACAACGCCCCCATATTCCTCATGAATTTTTTGGGTAGCAACAACATTGGATAGTACGACTCCGTTGTTAATCACAGCGGCCGCGGTGTCGTCGCAAGACGACTCTATACCTAGGATAAAGCAATTTTTTGGGCTCAAAATAAAAACAGGCACATTTATTGGTTGCAAAAGTAAAATTTTAAAGGCGTATCAAAAAACTTCGGAAAATACTAATTCGGACCTTCGTAGCTATTGTTGCGCTTTTGTTGCTGCTTATCATTCTGCTCTCCATTCCGGCCGTTCAGACCTTTATAGCCAAAAAGGTGACCGATGATATAAATGAGACCTATGGGACCAATATCAATATCCACCGACTTGGGCTTAACTGGAAAGGGGAAGTAGATATACGGGAGATCTATATTGCCGACCACCACAACGACACGCTCATATTTGCCAAAAGTCTGCAAACCAACATTCTGAGTATTCCTAACCTCATAAAAGGAGACCTGGATTTTGGAAAAGTACGTTTTACGGATACCAAACTCTATATTAAAACGTACGAGGGAGAAAAGGATGATAATATGTATGTGTTCACCCAAAAATTTGAGACCGGTGAACCACCGGAAGATCCTAAACCTTTTCACCTGGCGGCGGGATCGGTGTCTCTTAGCAATACTCGGGTGCGACTCATTGATGAAAACAATGAAAATCCGGAGGTATTCGATTTTTCCAATCTAAACCTAAGCGCATCCGATTTTCTGATTGAAGGCCCTGTTATAACAGCAGGGGTCAATGCACTGTCGTTCGATTCGACCGACGGGTATTCGGTTACCGATATGAGCGCGCAATTCTCGTATACGGAGGAAGCACTTACCCTGAATTCGCTTGACCTACACACCTTGGGGTCCAATATAAAAGGTGACATCTCATTGGGTTATGGAGAAGAAGGTATGTCCGATTTTGAGAATAATGTGGTCATCACGGCCAAATTCGAGGATACCCGAATCGCTACCGATGACCTCAACTCCTTCTATGATGAATTTGGACCGGGCAGGACCATAACACTCAATGGGGACCTCACAGGTGTTTTAAATGACTTTGAATTCAAGAATGGTATTATATCCTCGGGTAATTCAATTTTTCGGGGAAACTTCTCGTTCAAGAACCTACTCAAAGGGGATAACACCCATATTATAACGGCGAGAAACCACCGTATCCGTTCCAGTTTTGCCGATTTAGGACGGCTTATGCCCAGAGTATTGGGCGGAGTACTCCCGGGAGAGGTAAATCGATTGGGAAATATTCAATTCAACGGAACAACCCGACTTACGAATTCGGAACTGGTCACCGATGGAGTCCTTATCACCGATGCCGGATATGCCGAGATCAATGCAGATCTGGGCAATATCAACAATTTCGAGAATGCGTTCTACAGCGGAAGTCTGAAACTGGATGCCTTTAATCTGGGAACCCTGGTTGGTAGTGAATCACTGGGCAACGTGTCGGCCGACCTTGCGTTCGACGGGCGGGGATTTACTCAGGAAACAGTTGATACTAAGATCTCCGGGACAATTCCTTCGCTTCACTTCGAAGGGTACGACTACAGAAATATAACAGTGACGGGAAATCTCAAAAATCCGTTGTTCAATGGTAATCTGAGCATTGATGACCCCAACCTGGAAATGAACTTCAAAGGCCTTGTTGATGTCTCCAAGGAGTTTAATCAGTACGATTTCGAAGCAGATGTCGAATACGCCGAGCTCAACCGACTTAACATCATCAAGCGTGATAGTATCTCCATTTTTGCCGGTAAGATTGAAATGGATATGGATGGAACCACAGTGGACAATGCTGTTGGAACGATCATGTTTAGAGAGTCGTTCTATCAAAATGAGCGGGATGACTTTTACTTTGACGATTTCACAATTACCTCCTCGTTTGAAGAAGATGAACATGTCATCGGTATTCAATCGCCGGATATCGTTTCCGGATCAATCCGGGGTAAATACCTTATCGAAGACCTGCCCAACCTTTTCAGAAATGGAGTGGGAAGCATTTACGCTAATTACATACCCAATGAGGTAACCAACAATCAATACGTCAACTACGAATTCAATGTTTACAACAAGTTAATTGAGGTATTCGTGCCCCAACTGAAGCTGGGAGAGAATACCCGCGTTCGGGGTTCGGTATCTTCAGATGAATCCAAATTTAAGCTGGATTTTCGCTCGCCGGAGATAGTCCTGTTCGACAACTACCTCGGGAAGGTCAACGTACAGGTGGACAATGACAACCCGCTTTACAATACATACGTTTCGGTGGATTCCGTATATAGCGGTTTCTACAATGTGGTGGATGTAAATCTCATCAATAAAACGCTTAACGATACCCTGTACATCCGATCTGAATTCAAGGGAGGCTCGAAGCAGGAAGACCTCTTTGACCTGTCTCTTTACCATACCATTAATCCTGAGGGGAAATCGGTCGTAGGCGTAAAGCGATCCAGTATCACCTACAAGGACAATGTTTGGCAGGTGAACAAGAACAACAACCGTCTCAACAAGGTCGTCTTTGACGATAATTTTACCAATGTGCGTATTGACTCCCTGGTCTTTAGCCATGAAAATGAGCTTATACAGATGGCCGGAAGCATTCGGGATACCTCGTATAAAGACATAAAAGTGCGCTTCAAGGATGTGAATGTGGGCAATATTAGTCCGGATGTGGAAGATCTTGACCTCAGGGGAAATGTGAATGGAAACCTCCATTTCCTCCAGCAGAATGGAGCATATTACCCCACCTCGTCGGTAACTATTGATGATGTTTACATTAATGATGTGGAATTCGGAAATCTGGACCTGCAGGTGAACGGTAATGAAGACCTTTCGGCCTATAACGTGGATATGAAGTTGGTGAATGACAGGGTGACGTCTCTGAGTGCTGTCGGCGAAATTGATGTTTCGACGGATAATCCTCAGATAGATATGGACGTAGATCTAAGCGATTTCGATTTACGGGCCTTCAGCCCCTTCGGCGGGGATGTCATTACCGATATTCGCGGCCTTGCCTCGGGGAATGTTCTCATTACAGGGAATTATAAAGAACCGCAAACAAACGGTATGATCTGGCTTAACGGCAGCGGCCTACGCGTGCCTTATCTCAATACAGACTTTGATCTGGCCGACAATTCCACCATCTTCGTATATCCCGACCGACTGTCCCTGCGACAAACACAGATCACCGATACCAAATACAGCACCAAAGGAAGGATTAAAGGACAGGCGACACATTCTAACTTTGGAGATTGGACACTGGACTTCAATATAGATACCAACAGGATGCTGGTGTTGGACACACCTCCGGATGATGATGCACTGTACTACGGAACGGCCTTCATTAGCGGGGAAGCCAATATCGCCGGTCCCGTTGACGAGCTGGTCATCGATGTCGTTGCCACAACAGAGGAGGGAACCACCTTTAAGATCCCGCTTAGCGATGCTGAATCCATAGGCGATGACTCATTTATCCGGTTTATCTCACCAGAAGAAAAACGTGCGCGAATTACGGGTGAACAATTTGTACCTGAAGAGATCAAAGGACTTTCACTTAATTTCGAACTCGATATTAATAGCAATGCCGAAGTTGAAGTGGTTGTAGACCAGGTGAACAACTCCACATTGAAAGGAAAAGGAGCCGGAATCCTCCTTATCGAGATCAACACGCTCGGAAAGTTCAATATGTGGGGTGACTTCCTGATCATTGAAGGAGAATACGATTTCCGCTATGGAGGTGTCATCCAAAAGACGATTACTGTGGAACCCGGTGGAAGTATTACCTGGCACGGCGACCCGACAGGCGCGTTGTTGAACCTGAGTGCGAAATACAGAACTCAGGCCAACCCCTCTGTACTGCTTGATAACCCTACCATTAATCGCGGTGTGGATGTGGATGTTCTGATCGATATTTCGGAGGAGATCGCACAACCGAAGCTGGATTTCCGAATTGAGTTCCCGAATGTGGGTTCCAACGTGCGTTCGGAGCTGGAATACAAACTTCAGGACGACTCCCAACGGGAGAAACAGGCATTGTTCCTTATCTCCACAGGCTCCTTTGTAAGTGATGCTGCGGCGGGTCAGAATGCATTTGCGGGAACACTTGCCGAACGAATTAATTCCCTGGTAGCCGATCTTTTCTCTCGGGGAGACTCCAAGTTTAAGGCGGTTCCGTACTTCATTCCCGGAAGGAATAGCGTTGCCGAGCAAACATCCACGGAAATTGGAGTGCAACTTACCACCCAGATCAGTGAGCGTATCCTTATCAACGGTCGTGTAGGTGTACCTGTTGGGGGTGTGAATGAATCCACTGTGGCAGGGGACATTGAGGTGCAGTGGCTGGTAAACGAAGACGGAAGCCTACGGATCAACTTCTTCAACCGTCAGGCGGACGTGCAATTCATTGGTGAGGATCAGATCTTCGAACAGGGAGCCGGGGTCTCCTATGCCGTTGACTTCGATACCGTGCGTGAACTTATCTACAAGCTATTCAATCGAACTATTGAAACAGAAACAGAATTGGAAGTCCCGGTGGAAGATGACAATACATTTCCCGAGGACCCTAATGGTGATGGTAACCGCGAAGACGACTGAGGTTAGTGGTTAGTAGTGAGTATTGAGTAGTGAGATGTGAGATGTGAGACTGGAATCATGAACCAGGAATCAGGACTGCTCAAAATAAGCGCATAAACAAATAAACGAATCCACAATTACAAGACGCTAGTTTCAGCATTGAGTGTTCAGTGTTCAGTATTGAGTAGTGAGACTGGAATCAGGAATCACGACTGCTCAAAATAAGCGTATAAACAAATAAACGAATCCACAATTACAAGACGCTAGTTTCAGCATTGAGTGTTCAGTGTTCAGTATTGAGTAGTGAGACTGGAGTGATGAATCATGAATCATGAACCAGGAATCAGGACGGTTTGTTATTCAGGATATAAACAGATCAACAAATAAACGAATCAACAAATAACCCAATAACCTAACAACCCATCACCAAATCCTCAAATCAGCACATCCCCAAATCACCAAATCCTCAAATCAACCTCATCCCACGGCAACGATCATCGAGATCTCAACATTCACATACTTCGGGAGATTGGCCACTTCAACGGTTTCCCGGGCGGGAGCAGTAGCATCATCGAAATAGGCGCCATACACCTCGTTCACGGCAGCAAAATTGTTCATATCCGATAAAAAAATGGACGTTTTGATCACCCGGTCGAAGGATGTATTCGCAGCTTCCAACACCGCTTCCAGATTTTTCATGACCTGAGTGGTTTCGGCTTTTACGCTATCAAGCACCAACTCTCCGGTGGTGGGATCGATCGCTACCTGTCCCGAGGTGTAAAGAAGATCGCCGTATTGAACAGCCTGACTGTACGGGCCAATAGGAGCAGGGGCATTGGGAG
>CAZTLE010000071.1:0-18251 GCA_964614415.1 uncultured Aureitalea sp.
CAGGTTGCGCTTAGAAGCCCGGCAACTATGAGCAGCAATAATGTATTACCCCATCTTATGGTCCAATGTGGCACAGCCTCCAGAATTTGTTTGACCTGCTGACTTCGAATCACTGTGTTTTTGTCATTTGACATAATCGAAATATTAACTACCCAGTTCCAGTTGGTTTTTCACAAGGCGATAGTACGTTCCCTTTTGCTTTATGAGCGTAACATGATCGCCTTTTTCTACTATGCGGCCTTCATCCAATACAACAATTTGGTGTGCGTTCTTAACAGTACTCAATCGATGAGCGATCACGATGGCCGTGCGATCCTTAAAGAACGTATCTAGATGTTCCATGATCTCTTTTTCATTTTTGGCGTCCAAAGCCGAAGTGGCCTCATCAAAGAATAAATATTCAGGATCCTTATATACTGCCCGTGCAATGAGAATTCGCTGCTTTTGCCCGGTACTAAGACCGGTCCCCTCAGCCCCTATGATTGTTTCGAGACCTGAGGGTAGTCTTTCTACCATGGTGGTTATGTTGGCAACCTTCATCGCATGTCGCATGCGTTCAGTATCGATATGCTCCTTTCCAATGGCTATGTTCTTTGCAATGCTCGCATTGAACAGAAATCCTTCCTGCATAACAACCCCACAACGCTCCCGCCATTGTTGTGGTGAGACGGCCGATAGTTTGGAATCATTGAGCAATATCTCTCCTGTTTCCGGATGGTAGAATCGAAGCAACAACTTCATAAGAGTTGTTTTTCCGCTTCCGCTGCTCCCTACAATAGCAGTCACTTTGTTTTCAGGGATATGCAGATCGAGGTTCTCCAATACAGGGTACAACCCGCCGGGATATCGAAACGTGACACCGCGCAAGGTAATTGAAGCCTGATTCGGAATGGTGCGCATTTCGCCCTGTACACTTTCCTCTTCATTCTCCATTTGGTGAATTTCTCCCAATCGGTCCAGTGAGATGCGGGCATCCTGCAAATCACGCATGAAATCAATAAGTTGGGCAATGGGGCCGTTGAGCTGACCAACAATATAACTGATAGCCAACATCATCCCTAGGGTTATGTTGCCATCGATGACCAGCTTGGCGGCCAGAACGGTAATGAGAATATTGGTGAGTTCGTTGATGAAATTGGATCCTACGCTTTGCGTTTGCTCGAGGGCAAGGTTCTTTATCGAAATACGAAACAGGCGTGCCTGAACATCCTCCCAACTCCATCGCATTTGGCGCTCGGCGTTGTGGAGTTTGATCTCTTGCATCCCGGTTATAAGTTCAATGACCTTTGTTTGCTCTTCACTTATTTGGGCAAATCGCTGATAGTCGAGTTGTTTTCTTTTCTTGAAAAAGAAAAGCACCCATCCCAGATATCCGGCGCTGCCGGCCAGGAATACCAGCAGGATCTGAAGATTGTAATAGCCCAATACCACACTGAAAATTACCAGGTTGAAGACCGTGAAAAGCATGGAGAGGGAAGAGGTGGTGAGTATCTGTTCGATGCGTTTGTGATCGTTGATCCGCTGCAGGATATCTCCCGTCATACGTGCATCGAAAAATGCGATGGGCAGGTTCATGAGTTTAACGAAGAAATCGGAAATAAGTGAGATGTTGATCCTCGTACTCAGGTGCAGTAAGATCCAGCTCCGAATGACCTCCAAAGAGGCTTTTCCGAGAAACAGGAAGAGCTGTGCTGCCAAAATGAGATATACGAAATTGATGTCCTGATTGCGGATACCGACGTCTACAATACTTTGCGTAAGAAAGGGAAGCACAAGTTGCAGTAAGCTACCTGCAAGTAATCCCAACACCAATTGGATAAGCAGGGATTTGTAACGGAGCACATACTTGAGGATAAAACCAAAACCAAAAGAGCCGGAGGCTGGTTTGAGATCGGTTTCAAAAAAAGTGGGTGTGGGTTCCAGGACCAGGGCGATTCCTTCGCGGCTGTTCTCTGTAGCTTTTTCTCCGATCCAATGTTTGAGAAATTCTTTTTTCGAGTACACGGTACGACCCCTTTCGGGATCAGAGATATATAATTTGTCCTGGGTGATCTTGTAGAGAACTACATAGTGGTTGCTATTCCAGTGGATGATGCAGGGGAGGGGTACTTCCCTGAGTTTTTCAAAATCGAGTTGGATGCCCAGTGTTCGAAAGCCGATGTGTTCGGCGGCCTCCGCCAGTCCGAGCAAAGAGGTGCCTTCGCGGGTGGTTTCTCCCAACTCCCGCAGTTGATGTGTATCGATGGAACGGCCGTAATGCTTTGCAATGATCCTGAGGCAGGTTGGACCACAGTCTTTCGATTCGGCCTGACGATATGAGGGAAAGGCAAACATATAAGAAACGGAAGGAGACATTTCGTCTCCTTCCAAAACTCATTATTACCAAGGCGCACAGCCACTGGAAACACAGTTACCAGGACAAGACTTGTGACAGCCATAGAAACATAAGGCTCCGATGGGCTTACCGGCGCATGGATCACATACGGCGCTCCCACCGTTAATCGCTTTCTGCTGGTCCTTGCTTAGCAATTGGGCTCCAGCTAAATTCATTAATTGTTTCATAATCATAAAGGTTATGAGTTAACTTTGCTGCGAACATTTTAAGACACTCACAGTTTGTGTCTATTCTTCGCGAGAGAATATGTTCAACGCAAGGCCCTTTGTTTAAAGGGCTTTGTCGTTTAAGGTGCTACTTGTTCCCGGACCAATGAAGGTTCACGGGAATACATTTCGGCTAGTTCCGTAATGAAGAACAGGAGATCGCTTCGTTCGTATTCCTTTGGGAACGAGTGACCGTTGATCAGTATTTCCGGGGTGAAATTGATGCTGTTGTCCAGGCACCACTGATTTTCCTGTTTAAGTACAGTAACGTATTTTCGGGGAGATTCACTTGTACCCCATTTGCGATACCAGGTTTCTTGTTCCTGCCTGTGATAAATGTCGTGCAGGGCCTGCATGCAACGCTCGGGGCCATGGATGTGATATATTTCGAGCAAACGTACGGGAATCTTTGTCAGGTCGCTTTCCGGATCGTTCGTATCTACGTTGAAACGAACAATGATATTGACCTCTTCGGAGTGATTGGAAAGAATATTTTCGGTGATATCATGCACCGCTTTACAATGGCTGCAAAACGGATTGGTGATAATAGTAATTTGAAGTGGTGCTTCCCTGTTTCCTAATTGTATCTCCGAACGCGAGTTAATTTGAGTGTCAATGGCCGGGGAGGTATTCAGTAGGGTTTGGAACAGATTGAAGTTCTTTTTGAATTTGAAATAATCGATTCGAACCTGCTTCAGTTCGGTGAGCATACGTACGCTAGGCAACACCAGTTGCCAAATGGCAATTACACCGAGTAGAAGTACGAACATGGAGGCACCTGACAAAGCCGACAGGTCCACCACCTCGAACAAAAGCTCTAGTTGGAAGAAAGCTATGGCCGCCTGGCCCCACAGTACGCCAACGATACCCAGACACAGCGGACACCAGTTTTTCGCTATGGCCCATTGATAGTACAGGGAATAGGCGGTTATGGGTAGAGCGAGTAAGCTGAACGATAAGGCGAACGGATACGCGGCCATGCCCATGAGGCCCACAGCCAACCCCAGAAAGGTAAAATAGATGAGCGAGGCGTCGCTCAATTTTATGTCTTTTGTGAGTTGTGCGCCGTCCGATTCCAACACGGCGTCACAGTTTCGTCTGGGATCGCTTTCCGAACAGACCGCGTCGCTCAGGGCCGATCGAAACCCAAGTTCTTTTCGGATGATGCTATAACTTAGATAACCACCCGCAATTGAGAATAAGAAGTGCATTGCCATAGGCCATTCGGGCCGCTGAAATACAAAAAGCAAGCCTATAGCTGCGATGCACAACACAGGAAGTAACGCTTTCCAGGGACGTCTTTTTGTAACAGAAATGGTCTCCTCCCCATTCTTCTGTACGGCCACGACAATCCCGGTGAATACACTTAGGAAAATTTCATCGGTGAGAGGCTTGTTTTTAGAATCGGAGATTCTAAAACCTCGTTCCGAACGCGTCACTGTGTAAAGGTCCAGTCCGTTTTCATTTGCCAACTGGGCCATGAAGGTTTTTGGTAATAGGTTCAGGGTAGCCGGTTCTACCGGAACATCAAGAGCTATGTTTTCAATGTTAAAGTGGTCCAGCACTCCGGTTACCGCGTGCAGGCTGGGATAGGAGGGATGGCTTTGGATTTGGAAACTCAGTTCCTCCTGATCAAAAGGAATACGGTTGTATTGCAATAACAACCGCAATTGGTCGATAAGCGGGTCTTTCACAGCAATTTGGGTTTCTATAATAAAGTTCCAAAAATGCGGAATTTGTTACCCACCCGGGGGATGTTGAACAGGACCTTAACGGGGTCTGACTGCCCGTAATCAGTACGATCGGCCCGGAGGAAATTTTTTTCGGGAAAGACATGTCGTGATATACGAAAGCGCCTAATAATTTGTTATCTTAGTAAGGACATAACCCGAAACACGCCATGACCATCAACGTAGCTCCCTTTTTAGGGCTGCCGGGGCATTGGCATGTGTGAAATGGATGGAATGAAAGATGCCTCAAACCATTTAATTGCCTTAATGAAGGGGGATTCAGAGGGAATTAATGCTATCTATCATCAGAACTTTCCAAAGGTTAAGAATTTTATACTGAAGAACGGCGGAAGCGCTCAGGATGCCGAAGACGTTTTTCAGAAGGCATTGCTGCAATTGGCAGTGCGGTATAAAAAGGAAAAGTTCACAATTGAGACAAGCTTTGATTACTTTTTGTTTACCGTCTGTAAGAACCTATGGCGCCGTGAGATAAATCGGTCTAAGCCCAGGGTTTCCTATGCACCAACGCAGGAACCAGGGGACGAGACGTACGATCAGGCTTTGGCATTGCTGGAACAGAAGCGATGGGAGCTATTCAGTGATTGCTTTGATCAGATGACCGGAAACTGCCGGAAGGTATTGAAGTTGTACTTTTCAAAAGTACCCTACAGCGAGATCATGAAGAAGATGAACTATAGTTCTGAAACGGTGGCAAGGCAACGGGTATTTAAGTGCAAGGCCCGACTTAAGGAAATTATCCGTAAGGATCCGAGATATAATTCGCTAATAGACTAATGTGTCCTGAAGGACCCCATGTAATAGAGAGATTCTTTAGAGGTACTTTATCCCCGATTGAAAGCAAGGCATTCGAAGAACGATTGGCTACGGATGCCGAATTCCGTAATGCGGTAAAGCTGGAATGGCATCTGTATGAATTCGCGGGTAATGAACCGGGCACCGGTTTTGCAAAATTTCAAGCTTCGCTTATCCACAAGTATTCAGACATATATAACGAGGAAGACATGCTCCGATTGAAACGGCTCATCGAGAAAGTGGGCAGGTCCTTGAATGAGTAATGGACAATAAAAAGGGGAGCAGATGAAGTTCTACTCCCCGGATAAACAAGGTAAGGCCTGCTATCGATGCAATAACACCTGCTGGGGGGGGAAGGCCGAACATTGTATGCCATTACTAATTAGGCCTGTAGTTATCCTCCGGTACTACAGGTGTGTACATCAGTATGGCCAAAACGTCACGGGGTTCGTTTACCTTGTTGTAGTGATGAAGTAGGTTGTTGTTCGATTCTTTGTGAGTGAATTTTTCTTTTTCAGTTTGTTTTGAGAATTTGAGGGTGAGCATGGAAATTCCGACATGTTCGGAATTCCCATACGACCACCCATTCCCACCTAAAATTCTTTAACTTTTTACAGGTTGTGATGTGTTTTAGATTGCTCCGGGGTTCAATGGTGAACTTTGGAATACCAGTCTTCATCTGGACGTTCACATCACCGGAAGTTTGTTACCCCGACTTTTGAAGTTTATACAATCTTTTTTCATGGTTTCTTCTGAAGTAATGAAAATCAAAGAGTTGCGCATCGGGGCGCATGTGAAATTTCAGGATCTAGGAGCGAGATCTTCGGAAAGTGTAAATACCAAGTGGAATAAGCCCCAACAACAGATACCAATATGGGGACCACGTTGATGACAGGGACGAAGTGCCATAATCGCCTACGAGTACATAGGACGCCCAGTAATGAGGAGATGCGTCCGAAAGAGAACGCGTTTCGAGGTACTCGAGCTTGGCATTGTGTAATGCCCTGGCCTTCGTCTGACCTTTCTTCAGATTTGAATAGAAGCCTTTCATGAGTTCGGTCCCTGACTTGTCATTCACGTTCCAAAGGGTGGATACGACCGAGTTGGCTCCTGAGTAAAAGAAGCCCCTGGCAAGGCTAAAAGTTCCTTCCCCTTGAGCGACCTCGCCCAGGGATGTATTACAAGCACTGAGTACGACCATATCGGCTTCATTGGGAAGCGTGTACAATTCATGTAACTCGACTTTTTCATCGTAGAAGGCAATCCAGGGGTGTTCGCCGGAGTTGGCATGGGTGGCCAGGTGAATGATCCCGTTTCTACCGACTTCGTCGAGAAAGTTGGTTTTGGAAGCTTCACTCTCAAGTAGTTTTCGATCGGAAGCCAGCGTTGCTATTTCATCAACTTCCCGTCGGGTATTTGGCAAGCTCTCCAGATTGTCATACGAGAACTCGGCAGGCGCAAATCCAATAAAATTGGCCGTTGGATTACGTAATAATGATTTGTTGTGAAGCAGGAACGACATCGAATATGCGTAGCTCACCACAGCGTCTTCAATCAAATATCGGCAATCATCCGGACTGGAAACCAGTGACTCAAAGGGAATACTTTGCAGCGGGCCATCCGGGATAATGATCAGATGTTTCCCGTCCGGTGAAATACCAAGTTCATCCAGTGGCAACAGCGATTTGAACAGGTCGAAAGTAAGGTCGCAATAAGCCTTCTTGTCCCGGGTGGTTTCAAAGGGTTTTGACAGTAAGTTTCGGTATGTGACAATGCGATCATTTAAAAATTCGGCTTCATCGACCTCGAAGATGTTGACCTGATCTTTGGTAACCATAATTCCATGTACTGTAATGTCGTTTACGTCAGATTGAATCCAGTTGTACGATAGCAGCACATCGTGATTACCCAGTTCACTTTGCACCGTTGATACGGGTAGGGTCTTTGTCTTTGAATGAGACACAAAGTGATTTGGAAAGACATCTCTGATGGAATCTGAAAAAGTTCGGAATACGCGCTTTGCATCAAAAAGAGAATCTTTGAGCGACTGAATTTCAGAAGCATCCGATGTCTTCGAAAGAGACTGTTCCAATCGCAGAAGATCTTTTTTCAAATCACTTTCCTTTCTTCGAACGGGATCGGGAAGGGCTTCGCGATCGGCATTTTGCAAAATACTCTCGGTAAGTAAAAGTGCTTTGCTTTTTTCAGCAAAATGAAAGGCCAGTTCTTCTTCGTTCAGAGCCCTGGCGGCCGCAATACCCCGGGCATATAATTGAGTGGCTTCCTCACGCCACAGGAGCTTGGATCGCTGTTCGGTACTTTCGTCCTGTAAGAGATCCACCAGCGCGTCGGCTGATCTTACATTGCTCAAAGCCTCTTCAAATAGAGAATTGTCATTTTTAATTTCACCAAGCGCCATTAAGATATCGGCCTTGAACCGCAACGCGAGTAGCACATCGTTTTTGTATGTTGCCAGTTCCAACTGATCAAGTGAGGGAACGCTATTAATGTTATCGTCCTGACCTGTATTTTCTACCAGGGATTCGTGAATGGCAGAGAGCGCTTCTTCCGGGTCGCCGTTGGCAAAATGGTATTTACTTATTTGATGCAGCCCTACCGATCTGGAAATCGCATCCGTGCTATATTGAAGTCCCAGGTTCGCATAATGCAGCGCACTGTCACTTTTAATCTCGTTGTACAGATCGGACAAATTGAGATAACTGGCACAAACAAACAGGGAATCCTGTTCGGCCAGGGCAGTCGTTAGGTTCCGCCTGAAATACGCCGAAGCCTTCGGGACATTCAAAAAATTCGGTAGACTGTACAGAGTTGCGTATCCATTATTCAGGGTATAGAGATCCTGAGCACTAAAGGCTGTTGAATCCTTCAGAGCCGAGGCCTTATCAAGGATTTCTTCAGCCGATGAAAGGCTGCCGGGGGTGTTAATTTGTTTGTAGACCAGAGAAAGGTTGATATAGTTGTCGACCAGCAGATCGTAGTTTTTTTGTTCGCGATGCAACGCCAACCCCTGATCATAGAAGTCAATAGCCTTGTAATAATCACCCAACCGATTGTAAGTGCGACCAATCTGACAATAGGCTTGTGCCACGCGTCTCGGATCAATGTTGATCTCAATAACCCGCTCCATGAAGCGAATGCTCTTTCGGAAATCGTTGTTTCGATAATGAAAGCGACCCATATTGTAAACGGCCGTGTTGTAGGTATTGTCAATAGAATCCCGGGCTTCGAAACGATCAATTTCTATTTGGCCATAGGCTATGGCCTTTTCAAAATCACGGATGCGATAAAATTTTATCGAAAAATTATGAGCGATCTCTGCGGCCTCCAGGGAATATCCGGCATTATCGGCTGCCAGAATGATGCTATCGACCATAGTCTGTTGATCGTACAGGGATTTCCCCGCATCAAGCTTGGTCTCGTAGGCTTCATAAAACGTCTGGCTTTGCAGGGTGGCTGAGAGCACCATACAAAGCCAGACTAATATGCGCGAAACGGTTTGCAATGTTTACGGGCTATATGCAGCTATAATCAATTGAAACACGCCTAACATCATCGCTTTCATTTTCCGGGTCGACCTGAGGCTTACAACGCTGGCAATCCTCATTTACCTCCCAGTATTCGGATCCGTCCGGACAGAACTTGGCCCTGCCCAGCATGTATCCCAAATCCCGATAGAAAAGTCGAACGACTTGTTTTTCAGCTTCAGTGGTATTTTGCACCCAGTCGATACCCACGGTTACCGTATCAATAGGAGGGATAATGATCAGGTAGTCTGAAACAAAATTGTTTGGGTCGGGGTCTATTTGATCGGTAGAATCGACGCTACAGCTAAACATTAGCAATAAAGCACTGAGTGCTGCAAATGACAGCAGCAGGGTTTTGACATTTTTCATGTTTTCTTTTTTAAAGTTAGTAATGGCTTTACTAACACGTTCTAATTACCGCAATTTTGTTACCCGATCAAATATAGAGGTTTAAATCGGTTATCCGAATTGCCATGTAATATGTGCAAAGAAAAAGCCTCATAGTAGTGCATAACCATGAGACTTACGTTGTTTGATCCAGAGAGATTAGTTCCCTACTAATCGCAACTAAAATCGTAGACAATACGTTCCACATCGTCACTTTCGTTCTCCGGATTTAACGGAGGTTGACACCAAAGACATATGGTATTGACGTGCCAGTATTCCTGACCGGAAGGAAAGCAGTATCCCCATTCCACCAGATAGCCTTTATCAATATAAATGTCCCTTACTGCCTGGCGCTGAGCTTTTGTGGTGCCAAGAGCCCAATCTACCTCAATGGTTTGGTTGTATTGCAGCGAGTTTCTGGTGTTTTCATCTTTCACGGTCAATTGAAGATCCTGAGAATCCGGTTCATTTTCTACGGCGTCGGTACTACAACCAAGAGATAACAATAAGGTGCCAACGGCAACAAGCCGTAGCAGGTTTTGAAAATGTTTCATGTTTGTTCTTTTAAAAAATTAGTAATGGCTTTACTAACACGTTCGGAAATTGGAGTTTTGTTACCCGATCAAAGATAAAAGTTTAATTTTATCACGCACAACCATTTAAAATGAACGAAACCTCTAAGTTTTTAGTTGCCCTTGCCAATGGAGATTCGGAGGTAATCATGACAATTTACAAGGAGAATTTTCCGAAAGTAAAGAGTTTTGTTTTACGGAATAAAGGGCAATTGGAAGACGCTGAGGATATCTTTCAGAAAGCACTGTTACAAATAGCGGTGCGCTACAAAAAGGAGCCCTTTATTATTACCTCCAGTTTTGAAGGATATTTGTTCACGGTATGCAAGAATTTATGGAGGCGGGAACTAAATAAATCAAAAAAGAAGGTAACGGGAGACGGGTTTTTTGAACCTATGGATAACGAAAGGGACATGGCCCTGGCCACATTGGAGCAGGAGCGATGGGAGTTGTTTACAGAATGTTTAAATAAGATCTCCGAAAACTGCAAGATCATTTTGCAGCTGTTTTTCGCCAGGACCCCGTATAGCGTTATCGTAGAAAAGATGAAGTACAGTTCAGAAACTGTTGCGAGGCAACGTGTGTTTAAATGCAAGGCCAAGCTTACAGAGCTCATAAAGAATCACAAACGGTATAATTCGCTTAAGGACCTATGACCCCGGAGGAACATAACTTAATAGAGCAGTTTTTAACGGGTTCTTTATCCGCGGCCGAAGAACAGGCTTTTCGGGAACGAATGGAGTCCGATGCTGCATTTCGCGAGAAAGTGAAGTTTGAACAACAATTGCACGAAACCCTGCATCCGGACGACTGGGCATTCGCTTCCAATGAGGAAGCCGCGAGTGTGAAGGAGTTGGAAACACTTTACAAAAGTGATGAAGCAAACGCCTTAAAAGAGGCTATTGCAGCCGGAAACAAGGAGTATAAGGAAACCGAAGGCACCGGCAGATCCCGAAGATGGATATGGTATACAAGTGCCGCCGTTCTCTTAGCAACGCTCGGAATATTCTCTATTCTCAATCAGAAGCCCTCACCGGAGGTGTTATATGCATCATACCTGGATACAACGGAATTGCCTTCACTCGTGGTTCGAACCGACACGATAACCAATGGACTCGGCGAGGCCGAAGGGTTGTTTAACAGCAAAGAGTACGAACAGGCACTTCCTTTCTTCGAGAATGCTTTGGATAGTGATAGCGATCCGTCCGCGACGCTTTTGTTATACACAGGTATTTCATATATGGAATTGGAGCGATACGAAGAAGCGGAGAACCTGTTTGACCGCCTCATCGGCAGTGAAAGCCTGGATGCCACCAAGGGTTATTGGTACAAAGCACTGCTTTTCCTGAAGTCCGGGCGTGTGGATGAGAGTAGAGCATTGCTTGAAGAAATTGTATCCAATGACTGGTATAATTCCGACCAGGCACAAGAACTGCAGAAAGAATTGCCCTAAATATTCGCCTTCATGAGCAGAAGATATGTGTACCCCATACTTATAATTCTTGTCACGGCCGGACTGTACTATTTGGAACGCTACGTGGATAAGAAGAACGAGGTGTATCCGGATATGACCGGGGTAGAGAAAAGTAGTGATTCTTCTGAATTCCCGCTGGATATGAAACCCGCTTCCACTACAGGACAGATAGTGGATCACGTATATTTTTCATTGTCGTACTCGGAAGAACATGAACAGGCGGAGTGGGTGGCCTATGAGTTGAAAAAGTCACATCTTTCTAAAAATAACTTCGATCGCCCCGACTTCGTAGAAGACAGAGCGGTGTCCGGCAAATCGGCAGACTGGCGGAACTTCCGGGGGTCCGGATATGACAGAGGACATCTATGTCCTGCCGGCGACCGACGATTTTCATACGAAGCCTATCACGAGACATTTTTAACGAGTAACATAAGTCCTCAGAATCGTGAATTCAACGCCGGTATCTGGAACAGGCTGGAACAAAAAGTACGATACTGGGCCCGTGGTAAGGACGGAGTTTATGTGGTTACCGGGGGCGTGTTGAAAGACAGGTTGCGATCTGTGGGCTATGAGAACGTTTCCGTGCCCGATGAATTTTATAAGATTATCGTGGATGCCTCAGGGGGCAGCTATAAAGCCATCGCCTTTTTAATTCCGAATACACCTTCGGATGCGTCGTTTTACGACTATGTGGTTACCATCGATGCTATTGAAGATAAAACCGGTATCGATTTCTTCCCCGGGTTGCCCGATTCTGAAGAAGAAAAAATGGAAGCTACTTCCAACCCCATGGAATGGGGTCAACGCTAACTGTGCAGATAGTTAGAGGCATCTAGCTTTACCATGATGAATAGTAAAATGGTGAAGCCCCAGAGGCCGGAACCTCCATAACTAAAGAAGGGTAGGGGAATACCGACCGTAGGCAGTAAGCCGGTTACCATCCCGATATTCACAAAGAAATGCAGAAAAATAATGGCGGCCACGCTGTAGCCGTACACCCTCCCGAATTGCGATTTCTGCCGCTCTGCCAACTGCAATAATCGAATCAAAAGAGCTACAAAAAGAATGACTACAACGATACTTCCCAGAAATCCCCACTCTTCACCTACAGTACTAAAAATGTAATCGGTATCCTGTTCCGGGACAAAATTTCCTTTTGTCTGAGTGCCTTGTTTCCAGCCTTTACCCGTCCAGCCACCACTTCCAATGGCAATCTCACTTTGATTGGTGTTATAGCCAATCCCTTTGGAATCCACTTCCTTGCCCAAAACGATATTAAATCGATCTCTGTGGCGTTGCTCGAACACATTGTTGAAAATGTAGTTTACAGACATGGCAAATCCCACACAGGCACCGGCAATTACCAGGTATTTCATTAGGCTGGGTTTTCGCTTCCGATTGCGATAAAAAATAGCCGCTGCAATGACCAGGACTCCGCCAATTACCCAGGGCACGCCAAAAGCCAGGGTAGCTACGAATAAGGCAGCCACAAAGAAGCCAAGGAGTAAGTAGATAAAGTGCAACCCTTCCCGATACAACGGAAAGATAAATGCCGCATATACCAGTGCGCTACCCGGATCAGGTTGTGGAATAATAAGGATGGCAGGAATGGCGATGATGGCAAAGGCGCGTAACTGGTGCTTAAACTCTTTGATGTTGGTTTGAATATCACTTAGGTACTTAGCGAGGGCCAGAGCTGTTGCGGCCTTTGCAAATTCACTGGGCTGAAGGCTCATACCCCCAAACGCGTACCAGGACTTCGCTCCGGATATTTCCTTTCCAAATACAAAGAGACCAAGCAGGGCCGCTATGGCGACGAGGTAGATAATACTTGAAAACCGCTCGTAAAACTTGCCGTCCAGGGCAAGTACAAATATGATGATTACCACGCTCAGTCCAATCCACACCAATTGCTTGAAGTACACCTTACCGAAATCCACAAAAGTTGTGGCGCTTTCGTCGAAGGACACCGAATAAATATTCATCCAACCAATTCCAACTAATGCAAAGTACAGGAAAATGGTAAGCCAATCGTAGCGCAAGAAAGTACGGGGTGCGGCCATTTACTGATTTATTGTGAACGGTTCTCCGCTTAGAGGCTTGGCATATTCTTCTTCCAAACTTCCATTGAGAACGTATGCTTCGAGATCTGTGCGAGTGATTTCCCCTTTGATGTATTTTTCGATCATAAGGCCGGCGATCCTGCCCGCCCAACGAGAGCCCCAATAACCATTTTCTACGAACACCGCAATCGCGATCTTGGGATCGTCCTTAGGAGCGAATGCCACAAATATGGAGTGATCCGTTAATTGTACCCGCTCGCCGTCAATGCGTGTGAAGTTCTCGGCTGTCCCTGTTTTTCCGCAAATTTCGATACCCGGGATTTGAATATAAGATGCCGTCCCGTAGTTATATACATCGAACATCCCCTCGATCACAGGCTCAAAATGTTTGGGATCAATGGTGGTCATGAACTTCTGCTTGTAGATTTGGGGTATGGTATCTACGTTGACAATATTCTTCAGCACATGCGGCTTGTAATACCATCCCTTGTTGGCGATGGCCGCTGTGAAATTGGCCATTTGCATGGGAGTCATAAGTACTTCTCCCTGTCCGATCGCATTCGAAATAGTGGTAGTGGCATACCATCTGTGATTAGGATACCATTTGTTATAGAACTCCGAATTCGGAACATATCCCGGGCGTCCGCTTCGCAAGTCATAACCCATATAATTCCCTAACCCGAAACTTGACAGATGTTTGTTCCAGGCATCCATGCCTTCCTGGGCGGTCGGGAATTTATCGATCGTTCTGCGATAAACGGTTGCGAAATAGCTATTGCATGAGTTGGCAATCCCACCAACCATGTTTAAGGGGGATTTGTGATGGTGACAGCCCATGGGCTTGCTTCCACCGTAATTGTACCCTCCATAACACGATATGCGCTCTTCGGTGTCGATAATTCCTTCCTGAAGTCCCATAAGCGCGGTGAGCGCCTTGAACGGAGATCCGGGCGGATATTCTCCCTGAAGGACACGATCAAAGAGGGGTTTTGATATGGAATCGTACCACAGTTTCGTGAAATTCCTGGATCGCTCCCTGCCCACCAGTAGAGCCGGATCGTAACTGGGTGCTGTTACCAGCGCCAGTATTTCCCCTGTGGCCGGTTCAAGAGCAACGATACCGCCCCGTTTATTGACCAACAGTTCTTCCCCGTATTGCTGAAGATCCGAATCGATCGTAAGCATAATGTCGCGCCCATTCACCGGAAGGGTATCGAATTTTCCCTCTTTATAAGGTCCGATCTCCCGGTTGAATCGATCCTTTTGAATGTACTTAACGCCTTTTACTCCGCGAAGCACATCTTCGTACTGATATTCCACACCCTGCATTCCCAGGAGGTCACCCATTTGGTAATAGGGGTTCCTTTCAATGATATTTTTATCGGCCTCTGCGATATACCCAAGCACGTTGGACGAGTGGCCGACCTGGTAATCCCGCAACGACCGTTTTTGAATATAGAAGCCTTTGTACTTGTACATCTTTTCAGACAGGTAGGCGTATTCCGCTTTAGTAAGTTGAGGTATGACTACCGAGGGTACCCTGTAGGAATAGGCCCTGGCGCGTTCCATAATGTCAAGGAAGTCTTCTTTGGTAATCTTCAGTAGATCACAAAATTCCAACGTATCCAGGGGCTTTACATCCCTGGGGATCACCATAACATCATAGGAGGGTTGGTTGGAGACCAGGAGCTTTCCGTTCCGGTCAAATATGTATCCGCGCTGAGGATAGTCATAGACCACTTTGACGGCGTTGCTTTCCGACAAAGACTGAAAAGAAGTGTCGTAGATCTGAAGATAGAACAGCCTGGAGGCGAACACCACTCCGGTAATTAAAACAACAGCTAAAAATAATAGTTTCCTCATCGCGACCTCTTACCAAACAACTGTATTGTGATTAGACATAACACAACAGTGAATATTCCTGAAAATAACGTTGATTTCAAAATTAAAAGTATGTGATCGGCACTAAAAATTTCCAACGAGAACAACACCAGGTGATGAATCAATACCATGATGGCCACATAGGTGAATTGCTGAGCCAGGTGTGCGGTACTGATCTTAATGGTATTGTATTCATAACTAACTCCAAAAGAGAATTTTAGAACAGCAGGGCGGGCGTAACCAATCAGCACGCTTGCAGCAGCGTGAATCCCTCCGGAATCGGCAAACATGTCTATCGTTAACCCCAGTAGAAAACTCAAAAAGATAAGCAGGCTTTTATTGGCGGTAAGCGGAAATGTAAGGATGAAGAGGATATAAATATACGGATTGATATACCCCAGGAAATTGATATGATTGAGCAGCAGTACCTGCACCAATACCAGCGTAATAAAACGCACGCTATTCACGAGAAGTTCATTCTGCATCATCGCTCTCGCTTTCAAGTTGTTTGATCTCCTCCGCTGCTATATTTTCGATAACGTATACATGGTTGAGACTGGTCATATCGTTGAACAGTCGCACCGAAATGTCGTAGTAATTATCCCCGTCATCCAACTTGAAATTCGAAACGGCACCAATACCGATGCCTTCCGGAAAAATGGTAGATCTTCCGCTGGTCACGATGGTGTCGCCCAAACGGACCTGGGCAATTCTGGGGATATCTTCCAACTGAACTACAGCCGGGTCCTCAGCATTCCATTTCAGGTTGCCTAAATGACCCGTGCGCTTCGTTTTTGCACTGATCTGGCTGCTGGTGTTTAGAACGGATTGTACCGATGCATAGTTGCCTGAGGTGTTTGATACTATCCCAACAATTCCATTGGAGGTGATCACACCCATGTCGATCCGGATACTGTCGTTGGCGCCCTTGTTCAAGGTAAGCCGGTTTTTGGTCCGCGAGTAGTAGTTGTTGATAACCCGCGCATCGACGAATCGATATTGAATTGCATTTGTTTCGGAAGTGTCAATTGTTCTGTCCTCAGTTTCCTGAAGTTGTGTGATCAGAGCGCGAAGACGATTGTTTTCCTCAATAAGGACCTCGTTCTGTTCTTTGAGATCAAAATAACCTGTAATGCTGCTTTTGACCGAATAGACACCGCCGGTTAAGAAATTGGCAGAGTGCACGAACTTATTCTGGTGATAGGTATGTGATTGCAGGGTAAGAGCGACCGAGATCAGGAACAGCAGTGCAAACAACAGGAAATTTTTATTCCGAATGAAGAAAAAGACGATCTGTTGCATATTGTGCTATTTCTTATTTGATCAACACACTTTTGTACTTGTTTAGGTTCTTAAGACAAATACCCGTTCCACGTACTACGGCACGTAGCGGATCTTCGGCAATATATACGGGAAGATCGGTTTTTTGAGAAAGACGCTTATCCAGTCCACGCAACATAGATCCACCACCGGCGAGATAAATACCGGTATTATAAATATCGGCCGCCAGTTCAGGAGGTGTTTGCGACAGGGTTTCCATCACGGAGTCTTCAATACGCAGAATGGATTTATCCAGAGCTTTCGCCATCTCCCGGTAGGAAGTTTGTACCTGCTTGGGTTTCCCGGTTAGCAGATCCCGTCCCTGAACGGCCATCTCATCGGGTGGCAGTTCGAGGTCTTCGGTAGCAGCCCCAATCTGTATCTTTATTTTTTCAGCTGTGCGCTCTCCAACGTAGAGGTTGTGTTGCGTGCGCATGTAGTAGATGATGTCATTGGTGAACACATCTCCCGCAATCTTAACGGATTTGTCACATACAATACCACCCAGGGCGATTACGGCAATCTCAGTCGTTCCACCACCGATGTCTACCACCATATTCCCTTTGGGTTGCATGATGTCCACACCAATACCGATGGCAGCTGCCATGGGTTCATGGATCAGATAGACCTCTTTCCCGTTAACGCGTTCCGCACTTTCCTTTACCGCCCGCATTTCCACCTCGGTGATTCCACTGGGGATACAGATTACCATACGCAGGGACGGCTTGATCCATTTTTTCTTTAGGGCGGGGATATCGTTGATGAACATATTGATCATCTTTTCGCTGGCGTCGAAGTCGGCAATAACACCGTCTTTTAACGGACGAATGGTCTTGATATTCTCATGGGTTTTTCCCTGCATCATGCTGGCCTCGCGTCCAACGGCAATGATCTTGCCGGTGGTTCGGTCGCGGGCAACAATGGAAGGCGCGTCGACCACCACTTTATCATTGTGAATGATAAGCGTATTGGCGGTACCCAGATCGATTGCAATTTCTTCGGTTAGGAAGTCAAAAAATCCCATAAATAGTGTAGGTCGGTATTGAAATTATGTGCGAAAAGTGTTGCTTTTCACAAATGTAACAAATTTTAGTGCTTAAAGTGCCGTGTCCCTGTAAATACCATGGACATTTCGTGCTCGTTGCAATATTCTATGCTCAATTCGTCTTTTATGGACCCTCCCGGCTGGATTACAGAGGTAATTCCGGCGTTGTCGGCAATTTCCACACAATCAGGAAATGGGAAGAAGGCATCACTCGCCATCACGGCTCCCTTAAGGTCAAAATCGAAGGAATTGGCTTTTTCAATGGCTTGTCTTAGCGCATCCACGCGAGACGTTTGGCCCGTGCCACTGGCACAAAGTTGTTTTCCCTTAGCCAACACGATAGTATTGGACTTGGTATGCTTGCAAATCTTTGAAGCAAACAACAAATCTTCTAACTCCGAAGCCGAAGGTTTATTGTTCGTTGGATAGGATAAATCTGCCTCCGAATCGGTTTTCAGATCTTTATCCTGAACAAGGGTTCCGTTAAGACAGGTTCGAACTACTTTATTTGATAGTGGCGCGTCCTTGAGAACCAATAGGATCCGGTTCTTTTTCCCCTTTAAAATGGCAAGCGCTTCATCGGTAAAAGAAGGGGCAATAACTACCTCACAAAACAGCTTGTGAATTTCTTCCGAAGTCTCTGCGTCGATCTCAGTATTTGCAATAAGAATACCTCCGAAGGCCGATACGGGATCGCCTGCCAGGGCATCTACATAGGCCTGCTTGATAGTACTGCGTTGCGCGAGGCCACATGCATTGTTGTGCTTTAAAATGGCAAAGGTGGGTGCTTCGTCCGAGAATTCAGACATCAAATTCACAG
>CAZTLE010000072.1:0-18133 GCA_964614415.1 uncultured Aureitalea sp.
TAACCTTGCCTTTTACCGCCTATCTGGTTTATGCATTGCGAGGGATTTACGGCTATCGAAAAAAACTGAAGGATGAGGCCTCGTCTTTTCACCATATTAGCCTGAAATGGTTGGAAGCAATGATCTACATTCAACTGACTATTTTATTGGTAGCCGTGGTTGAAGGCTTCCTGAATACCTCCGGCCTGGGAGATGTACTCGTCCTGGTGATCTATGCAATGGTGCTGATCCTGCTCAACTGTTTCTATTACCTGGGACTCAAACAGGTGTCTCTTTTTAGCGGAATTGCGGCCCGAAAAGCGCAAACTACGAAACGGGAATACGCAATCCCCGAAACCACTTTTGCAGAATACAAGAAAACTATTGAGGCCTATTTCGATGCGGAGCAACCCTATCTCGAGTATGACCTCTCCTTAAATGACCTTTCTGAACAACTCTCAATTTCTACCCGAAATCTGTCGCATGTCATTAATAAGGGATATGGAAAGAACTTCTACGATTTTGTAAATGACTTCCGCTTGCGATCGGCCAAAGGACGATTGCTCTCAACCTCCGATCCCGTTAAGGAGATCATGTACGATAGCGGATTTTCAAACAAGGCTACTTTCAACGCTATTTTCAAAAAGGACACCGGACTTACCCCAACCCAATTCAGGCAGCGTAAATAACAGGTCTTGCTACGGGTGATCGTACCGAAGCCACTGTTCTGCGGTTTAGATTTGCCCAAAAAACATCATGAAGTATTTAAAAGAATTTATTCGACCCGCATTACTGGGAGTTGCGATCTCCGGAATTATGATCATTGTTATGCTTAAGGTAACTATGGATCTCCAATGGCTGCTTTTTTTGGGAAGTGTTTTGTATTTCACCGCAGGCACTCTCACTCCGGGTAGTGGGTATGCGGTATTTGCAAAGGCATTACTCGTGAACCTCTTCTATGCGTTGCCGTTTGTACTTCTCGTCCTGCCTCAGTTGCCAGGCCTTTGGTATTTCATTCTTATCTATATAGTGTTCGCCTGGAGCGGGATGCTATTTTCCAAATACAGAAGACCGATTTCAATTTTTCTGTTAGGAGTGAGTGCAATTACGGTGGTACTGGCCGTTTATGTACTGCCAAAGAATCTGGAAAGCTCCCTGACATCCCAACGCAATGATGCGATACCTTCATGGGAGCTGGCGATGGTTTCAGGGGAAGCGATTTCAACCGAAGAATTGAAAGGCAAGGTCCTCGTTTTTGATTTCTTCGGAACCTGGTGCAAACCTTGCATCAAGGAACTAAAGGTGCTGGATGCGGTACGCGAGAAATTTGAGACAGTGGAGGACGTTCGGTTTTTTGTGATCAATGCCGATATTGGCGGTGATACGCCCGAAAAATTCCAACAATTTATCAATGACTCTGACTATGGGTTCGGGTATGCTTATGATCATGGCAGTGCCCTTTATAAAGAACTGGACCTTGAAAGTAAAGGACTGCCCACATTGCTGGTCGTTGACAAACAGGGAACGATCACATGGATGCATGTAGGGTATAACAGTGCCGAAACCGGTTTTGAGTCAACACTGGTTTCAGTCATCGAGGACCTTAAATAAGATCGTCAAACAACGGTCGCACGGGTCGCTTATGATCTGTTAAACTTCCACGAAAAATTTTGGTTTCACTGGGGCTTTGCGTACTTTCAGATGCTCAAAAACCACCAAAAAATGAAAGTACGTATCGTCACTACACTAACCCTTGTTTTTTGTTTCTTACTATCGTTTGCTCAACCTGCTGCGACAACATCGCAAGCGGTTGCTGATGGCCTTCAGAAAAAGGAACAACTCATTCGAAGTTCACTGGTAAAGAACGTGCCGTTTCAGAATATTGGTCCTACTGTAATGAGTGGACGGGTAGTAGGAATGGCCGTAAATCCTAATGATCCAACCGAGTTCTACGTTGGCTATGCCAGCGGAGGGGTTTGGTATACGGATAATAACGGAACCACTTTTACGCCTGTTTTAGACAACACCCCAACCCAGAATGTGGGAGCTCTCGCGGCCGATTGGAAGAACGGAACCCTTTGGGTAGGAACCGGAGAAGTGAATTCTTCTCGCTCTTCGTATGCCGGTATCGGGTTATTGAAAACAACCGATGGAGGAGAGACGTGGGAGAATATGGGGCTTAAAGACTCCCATCATATCAGTAGTATTTTGATCAACCCCAATAACCCCGATGAGGTGGTGGTTGGCGCCGTAGGTCATTTGTACTCCACCAATTCCGAACGAGGAGTATATAAAACCGTAGATGGTGGAAAGTCCTGGAATAAAACATTGTTCGTCAATGATCAGTCCGGAATCATCGAGATTGATGCAGCCATTAATAATTTTAATTTAATGTACGCCGCTGCCTGGGATAAGGACCGAAAGGCCTGGAATTTTAGGGGGAACGGTGAAGGAAGTGGAATCTACAAAAGTGAGGATGCCGGAAATACCTGGACCAAGGTTTCGGTTCCGGGAAGTGGATTCCCAACCGGAGAAGGGGTAGGACGTATTGGTTTGGCTGTTTATGATGCAGGAACCGTATATGCCATACACGATAACCAGTTCCGAAGAGACAAAGAAGGGCCGGATGATCCGGGTGAAGGACTTACAAAGGACGATTTCAAGACCATGACAAGTGCTACATTCCTGGAGCTTGATAACAAGAAACTGGAGCGCTTTCTGCGAACGAACGGATTCCAGGAGAAGTACAAGGCCGAGAACGTAAAGAACATGGTACGCGGTGGTTCTGTGCAACCCATTGACCTGGCGAAGTACCTTGAAGACGCCAATACTCTGTTATTCGATACCCCGGTAATAGGGGCAGAGGTATACAAAAGTAGCGATGGCGGTAAGACCTGGAACAAGACCCATGAGGGTTATCTGGACAACATCTATTATTCGTACGGTTATTACTTCGGAAAGATTCACGTAGATCCTTCCAATAAGGACGGAATCTATATTTACGGGGTGCCAATTTTGAAGTCTAAGGACGGTGGAAAAAGCTGGGCGTCTATGAATGCAGAGAACGTACACGTGGATCATCACGCGCTGTGGATCAATCCCAACAAGCCCGGACATCTTATAAACGGAAATGACGGAGGTATAAACATTACTTACGACGACGGTGAGAACTGGATTAAAAATAACGCTCCTTCGGTTGGGCAATTCTATTCCGTAAATGTGGACAATGCAACTCCCTATAATGTATATGGAGGTTTGCAGGACAATGGCGTTTGGGTAGGGCCTCATACCAACAGTGAAAGCAAGCGTTGGCATTCGTCCGGTCAATACGGCTTTGAGTCCATTATGGGTGGCGACGGGATGCAGGTGCAGATCGACAGCCGAAACACGGATATTGTGTATACCGGATTTCAATTCGGAAATTACTTCAGAATAAATCGGGAAACTCAGCAAAACGAATATATCCAACCGAAGCATGAACTCGGGGACAGTCCGTATCGATTCAATTGGCAAACGCCTATTTTACTCAGTCCGCACAACCAGGACATTCTTTATCTGGGCGGTAATAAACTGATGCGAAGTATGAATCAGGGTAACGACTGGGAAGCTATTTCCGGAGACCTTACAAAAGGAGGGAAGCCCGGAAACGTTGCGTATGGAACGTTGACTTCCATTAGTGAGTCTGAGTTCAAGTTCGGACTCATTTACGCCGGAAGTGATGACGGGAAAGTACATGTTACCCGCGATGCCGGTGGCAATTGGGTGGATATCTCAACATCCTTCCCGCAAGACCTGTGGGTAAGCCGTGTGATAGCTTCTTCCCACAAAAAAGAACGGGTGTATGTGAGTTTGAATGGATATCGCTGGGATGATTTTGCTCCGTATATCTACGTAAGTGAAAACTACGGAAACACCTGGCAGCGCATCGATGGGAATTTACCTACATCTCCGGTGAATGTGATCAAGGAAGATCCGGCCAACGAAAATGTGCTTTATGTGGGAACGGATAACGGCGCATATGTAACTCTGGACCGCGGACAAAGTTGGCAGGCATTTTCAGAAGGACTTCCCGCAGTGGCCGTGCATGATTTGGTAATCCAACCGGAAGCCAAACATCTTGTTTTGGGTACGCATGGACGATCATTCTACGTAGCTGATATAGCACTGATACAACAACTGGAAGGCAGTAATATGGGCGAGGTATTACTGGCCGATATTGAATCCCAACGATTCTCCCGCAGATGGGGTGCGAGCTTTAGCGAGTGGAGTGACCCTTTTGAACCGGAGAGCACTTTACAATTTTACAGCCCATCGGCAGGAACGGCGACTATATCGGTGCGTAGCGAGGACGGGACGTTGCTAAATCAAATGTCCGTCGATGCTGCCAAAGGAGTGAATGTGACGGATTACGACCTGTCGGTTTCCGAAAAGGGGAAGAAAGCCATGGAGAAGAAGGGTACATCCTTACGAAAAATGCAAAATGGGAAGTACTATTTGCCCAAGGGCAGTTACGATATCGCTGTGGAAATAGGGGGAAATTCTGCTAAGAAAGTACTGGAGATCAAATAGGCGAAACGGGTTTATTTTTCCTTTTCGACAGTTCGGTTATAAGGAAAAGAGCTCGCGGATTTGAACCATTTTCACTAAAGGTTTTGTTTGACATAATCGAGGCTGTTCGGCCTCGATTTTAAGTAAAATTGATTTGGAATTCAATTATTTACTATATTAGACTGTTCAATCAATAGCTTAATTGTTAATCTAAAACCTAATTATGATGAGAAAACTACAACTTTTTGTTTTGGCTTTGGTGGCCGGAATGTTCTCCATGACGGCCCAAAATGCCGAGATTGGACCTTTCTCTCCAGCCCCGCAAAACACGAATCCAGAAGCTTTATTTGACCTTCTTTTCACGCTTGACGTAGGATCTACAGGATCTACTACTGTTAATGGTCTTGCCGGTGTTATCTTCTTTGGAGGTGAATACTGGATTTCGGAATGGCAAACCGATGTAATCCACCGGGTGGCTGACGACGGAACGTTTATCGCTTCTTTCACCATTCCTGGTGTAACTGGTACTCGTTCTTTCACTACGGATGGAACTAACATTTATATCGGAACTGCAGGTCTGCAGATCTTCGAGATTGATCCGGGAACTATGATGGTTACCAATACGATCAACATTACTACCGGTTCTTCTGCAGAGGCCAGAATGTGTACGTATGATGAGACACTTGATGGTGGTAGCGGTGGATTCTGGATTGGAGACTTCGGTTCGGACATCGCTTCTGTTGACATGAGTGGAAATGAATTGTCTGTAATTCCAGCAGCTACTCACGGTACAACTATTTACGGAGGTACTATTGATAACGTTTCTCCTGGAGGTCCTTTCCTTTGGATCCACGATCAAAGTGGTACTGCTCCCAGTCGTGATTTCATCACTCAGATTAATCCTGCTACAGGAGTTCCAACGGGTGTAATCTATGACTTCACGACAGACGGATTTGGAGCTGGATCAACAGACGTTCTTGCAGGAGGGCTTACGGTTTCTTCTGATGTTGACGGTTCTGTTGACTACGCACTACTTGGACTATGTCAGTGTACTCCTTCCAACCTTGTATTCGCTATCGAATTGGTAGGTTCTGCAGGAGTTGAGGATAACAGCCTGGCTGATCTGAGTTTGTTCCCTAACCCGACTAACGGAAGTACTGTTAATATTCAGACTGCACTTCAGGGAGATAAGCAAGTAACTGTTTTTGACGTACTTGGAAAGCAAGTGATCAATACAGTTGTTTCTAACAACGAATTGAGCATTGCCGGTTTGAACTCCGGAGTATATATTGTTCGCGTTGTTCAGAACGGACTAACTGCTACTAAAAAACTGGTCGTAAGGTAATCATCCTTTTTATCGACCAAAAACCGTCACGCAATGCGTGACGGTTTTTTTGTTCATACCCATTCTAAATAAGACGGTATCGATTTTATTTTTTTGGGTTTGAACTAATTCGACCGTATTTTTGTACTCTGTTTTATTGAAAAGAAAACCGTAATGGGATTACTCAACTCCTCCATTGCCAAAAAAGTCGCCATGGCGCTTTCAGGCTTGTTTCTTGTTCTTTTTCTCGCGCAACATTGCTTTATTAATTTTACTTCGGTAGTTTCTGCCGATACCTTTAACGACATATCGCATTTCATGGGGACCAATCCCCTGGTGCAGTTCGTACTTCAGCCCATTCTTGTTTTTGCCGTTTGTTTCCATTTCATCATGGGAATCATTCTGGAGATCAGGAATCGCAAGGCGAGACAGATTCGCTACGGAAAGTTCAAGGGGAGCGCCAATGCCTCCTGGGTATCACGAAACATGATTATCTCGGGTCTGGTGGTTCTGGCGTTCATGGGCCTTCACTTTTACGATTTCTTTTTCCCCGAACTGGCGGCCAAGTATATAGACGGGAATATGACGGGACTGCTCGATCCCAATGATCCGGCATCGGGATTCAAGTACTATCCCGAGGTAGTCCATAAGTTTGCAGACCCTGTTCGTGTGGGTCTTTATGCCTTGTCATTTGTATTACTGGCTATGCACCTTTGGCATGGCTTCTCGTCGTCTTTCCAGTCGGTTGGATTCAACAACAAGTACTCCAGAGGGCTTAAAGGCTTTACGAGGCTCTTCTCGGTGGTTGTACCTGCCCTTTTTGTCTTCATAGCCGTGTATCATTATTTTAATCAGCTTCCACACTAAAAGCAGTACCTATGTCATTTCAAGATTCTCATTTACCCAAAGGACCGCTAGCACAAAAGTGGACAAATCATAAAAACGACATTGACCTGGTAAACCCTGCCAATAAGCGAAACATCGATGTGATCGTTGTTGGGACGGGATTGGCCGGAGGTAGCGCCGCGGCCACACTTGCCGAACTGGGATATAATGTAAAGACCTTTTGCTATCAGGATTCTCCCAGGAGAGCGCACTCTATTGCAGCGCAGGGGGGGATCAATGCCGCCAAAAACTACCAGGGGGATGGGGATTCGACCTACCGTCTTTTCTACGATACCATTAAGGGAGGGGACTATCGTTCCCGTGAAGCCAATGTGTATCGCCTGGCTGAAGTCTCCGCGAACATCATAGATCAGTGCGTAGCGCAGGGAGTTCCGTTTGCCCGTGAATATGGAGGACTACTGGATAACCGATCCTTTGGAGGGGTGCTGGTATCCCGGACGTTCTACGCAAAAGGACAGACAGGTCAGCAGTTGTTGTTAGGCGCCTATTCCGCCATGAACCGACAGATAAATCGCGGGAAAATAAAGGCTTATAACCGACACGAAATGCTCGATATTGTGTTGGTAGATGGAAAAGCTCGTGGCATTATCGCGAGAGACCTGACCACCGGTGAAATCGAACGCCACTCGGCACATGCCGTGGTTATTGCCACCGGGGGATACGGAAACGTATTTTACCTTTCTACGAATGCGATGGGAAGTAACGTAACGGCTTGCTGGAAGATTCACAGACGTGGAGCCTATTTCGCCAATCCGTGTTACACGCAGATTCACCCAACCTGTATTCCGGTATCGGGAGATCATCAGTCCAAACTAACGCTGATGTCCGAATCCCTTCGGAATGACGGTCGAATCTGGGTTCCCAAGAAGAAAGAAGATGCGGAAGCTGTTAGAGCGGGAACATTGAGGCCAACGGATATCGCGGAAAAAGACCGGGATTATTATTTGGAGCGTCGCTATCCGTCTTTCGGAAACCTAGTGCCAAGGGATGTCGCTTCAAGAGCGGCAAAAGAACGCTGCGATGCAGGATATGGAGTGAATAAAACGGGAGAGGCTGTCTTCCTTGATTTTGCGGCCGCTATTCAGCGTTACGGGAAGGAACAGGCGGCTATCCATGGAAATCATAACCCTACGAAAGAAGAAATATTGAAATTGGGGGAAGAGGTGATCGAAACCAAATACGGAAACCTCTTTCAAATGTATGAGAAGATCGTAGATGAGAACCCCTACAAAACCCCAATGATGATCTATCCTGCGGTGCACTATACCATGGGAGGTATTTGGGTGGATTACAATTTACAGACGACGATTCCGGGATGTTATGCGGCCGGAGAAGCTAATTTTAGCGATCACGGCGCCAACCGCCTTGGAGCGTCCGCTTTGATGCAAGGCTTGGCCGATGGCTATTTTGTACTGCCATATACCATTGGAGATTACCTGGCAGACGACATTCGTACGGGACCCATCTCCACCGATCTTCCGGCTTTTGAGGAAGCCGAGAATAAGGTGCGAAGTGAGATCGACAAACTTATCAATAACAACGGAACGAAATCCGTAGACTATTTCCACAAGCGATTAGGTAAGATCATGTGGGATAAGGTAGGAATGTCACGTAACGCAAAGGGCCTTAACGAGGCCATTACGGAGATCAAAGCCCTGCGCGAAGAATTCTGGAAAGACGTTCGGGTACCCGGATCGGCAGACGAAATGAACCCTGAACTGGAAAAAGCAGGCCGTGTAGCCGATTTCCTCGAGTTGGGTGAGTTGTTTGCCAAGGATGCCCTACACCGAAATGAGTCCTGCGGAGGACACTTCCGTGAAGAATACCAGACCGAGGAAGGAGAAGCGCTCAGAGACGATGAGAACTTCATGTATGTAGCTGCCTGGGAGTACAAAGGAGAACCGGCGGATGCAGTGCTGCATAAGGAGGAATTGGAATACGAGAATATTGAGGTTAAGACACGTTCGTATAAATAGTTGTTAGTTGTTAGTCTTTAGTTGTTAGAGTCCATTGATTGTAGGCGGCAACCAAACGAATCAACAAATCAACCTGCCGGCAGGCAGGCGAACAAACAAATAAACTTAAATAGCAACGCTATGAAGTTGACTTTAAAAATATGGAGGCAGAAAAATGCCCAAAGTAAAGGTGGATTTCAAACATATCCTATCGATGGCGTGGAAGGAGATATGTCCTTTCTCGAAATGCTGGATGTATTGAACACCGAACTCATAGATAAGGGTGAAGAACCGGTGGTGTTCGATCATGATTGCCGTGAAGGTATTTGCGGTACTTGCTCACTTCAGATCAATGGAGAGCCACATGGACCGGATCGCCTCATCACTACCTGTCAGCTTCACATGCGAAAGTTCAACGATGGCGATACTATTGTCATTGAGCCCTTTCGGGCAAAAGCGTTCCCTGTTATTAAAGATCTTGTGGTTGACAGAAGTGCCTTCGACCGCATTCAGCATGCCGGAGGATACATTTCAGTGAATACTTCCGGGAATACCATTGATGCCAATGCCATTCCGGTAGAGAAAGACGACGCGGATGCGTCTTTTGCAGCGGCGGCCTGTATCGGTTGTGGTGCCTGCGTAGCAGCTTGTAAGAATGCAAGTGCTATGTTGTTCACTGCTGCCAAGGTAAGTCAGTTTGCATTGCTTCCCCAGGGAAGGGTAGAAGCCACGCACCGGGTGCTCAATATGGTTGAGCAAATGGATAAAGAAGGTTTCGGAAACTGCACGAATACAGGAGCTTGTGAGGTAGAATGCCCGAAGGGAATATCCCTGGAGAACATCGCGCGAATGAACCGCGAGTATTTAAAAGCCAGTATTAAAGGTTAGATCGCCTTGAGGTGAGATCCTTTGTGATCCACATTTCTTGAAATAATATTCTTCAAAATGGTTTGGGTGAACTTGGTCACATCGTACGGTTTTACGATGATGTCGTTCATTCCCGACTTGAATATCTTATAACGCATTTCTTCCACTTCCACAGCGGTCAATGCAATTATCGGAATATTGGGATGGGTTTTGCGTATTTCCCCGGAAGCTTCCATACCGTTCATAACGGGCATGTTGACATCCATTAGTATCAGATCGTATTTGCCTGTTTTCATTTTTTCTACCGCTTCCAGGCCATTTTCGGCGATACTGCATACGATCTCGTTCTTCTGAAGCACTTTTTGAGTAACGATCTGATTGATTCGGTTGTCTTCTACGATGAGCACCTTTTTTCCTTTCAGTAATTTGGTGTCAAGCAGATCGGGCTCTTTCTGATCTTCGGCCTGTTGAAGCACATCGAATGTAAGACTGAAAGAGAAGGAGGCTCCTTTACCCAGTTCACTGTTCACTTCGATAGAAGAATTAGACAGGTCCAACAGCTTCTTAACAATAGGCAAGCCCAGTCCTGAACCCTGGTAATTGTAATTGTGTGAATCCAACTGAGAGAATTCATCGAAGATCTGATCGTGTTTTTCCTTTGCGATACCAATTCCCGTATCCTTCACTGTGAACGTAATATTGGCCTTGGCTCCGTTGAGACTCCAGGTCTTAACAATGATCCAGATATCTCCGTCTTCGGTAAACTTGCAGGCATTGCTGATAAGGTTCATAAGGATTTGAGACAAACGCACAGAATTCCCCCGAATCAACGGCGGAACCTGCTCGCCCACCTGGATATGGATGGTGTTTCGGTTTTGGATCCTCATGTATTCGAAAGACGCAACAATGGTTTCAACGAGTTCATGCGGACTAAAGGCATTGTGCTCGTCTTCCAGGGTGTTGGAATCAATCTTGTTTATTTGCAGTACGTCATTGATCAGAGCCAACAGATAGTCTGCCGAGAACTTCAGGGACGTAAGATCTTTTTTATGCTTTTTAAGCCCTTCGTCTTCAAGAAGAATGGTGCTCAAGCCGATCACCCCGTACAAAGGAGTTCGAAGTTCGTGACTCACAGTTGAAAAGAAGTTACTCTTCGCTTTCGAAAGTTTCTCCGATTGCTCTTTGGCCTCCAGGTATTCCTTGTTTTTGATCTTGAGCTCCTTGATGAGTTGCTTTCTGTTTCGGTATGCCAGGAATAGTGCGATGAAGATGATAAGGAAGCAGATAAAGGCAATGATGAGAAAGTTGTTCAGCTTACTCTTGTTTTGTACGAGTTCGGCTTGTAGCCTGGCTCGCAATTCGGCCGCACGAACATCCTTTCGATACTCGGAGACCTGGAATTTGGCCGATAGCGTTTGAGCTACAGAGCTGGTCAGGTTGCTTTCGTTCTGGTCCAGATATTCTTTGTACTTCAGCCGGGCGTCATAGGCCTCTTTGAACTTTTCCTGTTTGTAATAGGTATCACTCAGGTATAGATAGGCATATTCCAGTTCGTTGGAAAGATCCAATTCCCTGGCGGCATCAATCGTTTTTAAAAGGTATCGTTCGGCCAGGTCGTAGTTACCGCGCTTCAAATAGTATTCACCCATCATATTGTCCAAACCGATGCTGAATGAGCTGTGTGCCTCAAACTTATTCAGTTTTTTAGCCCGGATAATGTGAATGAGCACTTTGTTGAAGTCTTCGGCCTCCATAGCCGTAAGCGCTGTATTGAAATGTGCCTTTGCCAGTCCTGCCGAATCCCTGATCTTTTCGAAAAGTTCAATAGACTGATCGTGATATTTCAGTGCCCTGGCATGATCTTCTTTGGCGCCCGAATAGAAATTAGCAAGATCCATATAGGTCAGGGCAATCGCCGTATCGTTTTTGGAGCGCTTGGCATAGCGTTCGGATTTTTCGAAATTCTCCCGGGCTAAAAGCGTGTCCTCCAGGGCCATATAATCATAGGCCATGTGGCGATACCCATAGTGAATGTAATACGCGTCGTCCACCTCAAAGGCCTTATTGAGGAGTTCAATGTTGATTTCGAGTGATTTCGTATGATCGCCTTCAAAATAGAAGGTATTGGAAGAATCGATAAGCTTTTGAAAGTACCTGCTGGTATATACAACAGGGTCCTCGCTCCTGTTCTGAGCGGGGGTGTTACTTTGTCCGAAGTTTGTTGAGATGGGGGCACAAAGTAGTAAGAAATAATACAATTTCTTCATAGGTTATCGCAAACTTGGGGATCGCAATTTACACATTTTCTTGAAATTAGCTAAAAAAATTGCTTTTGGCGGCGCATTGGAGAATGTCGTAGTTTTGAAGGATGATTTCCAAACTTCCGAACGTAGGCACCACGATTTTTTCAAAAATGAGCAAAATGGCCCAGGAGCATGGGGCCATTAATCTTTCACAAGGCTTTCCGGGATTTGAAAGTGATACACACCTCATTTCGCTCGTGGATGAGGCCATGAAGGCAGGCCATAATCAATACGCTCCGATGCAGGGGGATGCCGCTCTGCGGCAACGAATCACGGAGAAAATAAAAGCCCAGTACAACAAGGCGTACAACTGGGAGTCCGAGGTCACCATTACTTCCGGAGCGACGCAGGCCATTTTTACTGCTATAGCAGCGATGATTCGGGAAGGCGACGAAGTTATCCTCTTCACGCCGGCCTACGATTGCTATGAACCTGCCATCGAGTTATTTGGTGGTATTCCCGTTCACATTCAACTGCGTCCACCCGGTTATGGAATCGATTGGCAGGAGGTAATGGATAAGATAACTTCCAGGACACGGATGATCATGATCAATTCACCTCATAATCCTACGGGAACCCTTGCTTCCAGGCAAGATATGCTCCAATTGGAGGCGTTGGCGCTAAAGCATGATCTTTGGGTGATTAGCGATGAGGTTTACGAACACATAATTTTCGACGGAGAAGTACATCATAGTGCTGCCAGATTCGAAGCGTTGGCGGCTCGTACGTTTATCACGGCCTCATTCGGCAAAACATTTCATAATACCGGGTGGAAAATGGGGTATTGTGTGGCTCCGGAACCGCTGATGAAGGAATTCCAAAAGGTACATCAATACAACGTATTCAGTGTAAATCATCCTATGCAGAAGGCACTGGCTATTTACATGCAAAATGCGGAAACCTACCTGGGGCTGGCTGATTTTTATCAAAAGAAACGGGATTATTTCCTTTCTCACATCAAAGACTCCCGCTTCACCTGGATCCCGGCTTCGGGCACCTATTTTCAGTTGTTGGACTACAGTGCAATTACTTCGGAAGGGGACGTGGCATTTGCCGAACGTCTTACGCGCGAAAACGGGCTTGCTACTATTCCGACATCTGTATTTAACCCTGGCGGTGAAGATTTTAAGCAGTTACGGGTGTGTTTTGCCAAGACGGAAGAGACCCTCGAGAAGGCCGCTCATATTTTGAATACTATTTAGAAGCGATGAAAGACACATTATCCATTACCCTCGTTCAATCCCACCTGCATTGGGAAAATGCCGCCGCAAACCTGAACATGTTTTCAGAAAAGTTAGAAGCTATTTCCGATGAAACGGACCTTATCCTGCTACCGGAAATGTTTAGTACCGGTTTTTCCATGAATGCCGCTCAACTAGCCGAGCCTATGGACGGGCCCTCAGTACAGTGGATGGTGGACACAGCCAAACAACAAAATACGGCACTGGCCGGAAGTTTGATCATTTCGGAGAATGAAGGTTTCTATAACCGATTGTTCTTTGTTTTTCCGGATGGAACTTTCAAAACCTACGACAAGCGCCATACGTTTACCCTGGCCGGAGAGCATGAGATCTATAACTCTGGGAATGAACAGGTGATTATTGACTATCTGGGATGGAAGATCTTTCCGCTCGTTTGCTACGACCTGCGTTTCCCGGTTTGGGCACGAAATACTATGGGTTATGATCTGCTTTTGTATCTGGCCAATTGGCCCAAAAAGCGCATTCAGGCATGGGATGCATTGTTAAAGGCTCGGGCCATTGAGAATATGAGCTATTGTGCCGGAGTGAATCGTGTAGGACTGGATGGTAACGGACATGAGTATACGGGGCATTCGGCCGTATATGATGTTTTGGGGGAGCAAGTAAGTACCAAGGATTTCGAAAGGGGATTTGCGGAAACCGTAGTGCTCACAAAAGCACATATCGAAAAGAATCGCCGACACTTACGATTCCTGGACGATCGGGATGCATTTAGTTTAGGGTAAAATTCTCGACCAGGTCCCAATTCACATTTACCTGCAGTTGCGTCGGGAAGTAGATTATCTCTTCAGGTTGCTGCCTTTGCAGGAAATTACCCGTATCCCATCTGCCATTGTCATTCTCATCAACAATGAACCGGATGTAGTACTTTTCCGGGGGTACATATTCGAAATAAACCGGGGTACCCCGAACAAATTTCTGTTCGGCAATAACATTGAATCTGATATCCACCAGTTGAACGATAACCGGACTGGGTCGATTATTGACGAGGTTAAGTGTAATCGTACCATAATCTGAAGTAGATCGTGTTCTGGCCGAAAACACAAGGGAATCGTTGGTAGCTCCGAGGAAATCAGTCAGCGCTCCGGGGAGGACATTGACTTTGTACGCATTGTTCTCCGTTTTTTCGAAATAGACGCCTACGGTATTGTCCTTTTTGTTGATCGTTGCAGTAGACGTAATATCGAGAGTATCCTGATCAACGACCGTAATCTTCTCTGCATCCAGGGATTCAAGCGGAATATTTGCTGCAAAGCGTACTGTATCATTTGGGATTATATTTCCTGTCTTTATCGGTGTAAACTGGAGGGAATCCGGATAGAGTTCTCGTATACGCACATTCAGCGTATCCACTCTGTCTCCGCTTGCCACCCGGAACAGGAGAGAATCAACTTCCAGGGCCGGTTTGTACCAGTAATTTAGGGTATCGGTGTCGCGATCTTTGAATGTGCGCACTTCGAAATCGGATGGAACCTCGGAGATCAACTCAGGAACAAAAGATTCCGGCTCGCCCTCATATCCGAAGGAAATACGGTTTTTAGATCGTTGGCCGGGCCTGCCGGGCTTATAATCTGGCACCTCCTTGAACATTGTAATGGCGTAGCTGCTATCGGATGGGACGGTCACATAGTTGTCGATGAAGCCAATTTGATCATTTTTCGGCTGAAAGGTAAAATCATTATTTTCTTCCTGAAGTGCCAACATGAGGTAGGTTCCGGCCTTTAAATTGGTAAGCTCAAAAGCGAACGTACTGTCCCTGGACGTAGCGACATAGGTGGGTTTTTCAGAGTAAACAATGGAATCCTTGAAAGCCTCATTCACCTCATACAGCATTACGGCTGCTTTGCTTGCAGGGTTCAGTAGGACTGCGTCCTGGATGCTTCCGGAAACCGAAAGACTGTCGATATAGCTTCCCGTGGAAAACACATACTTGAAATATTCAAATTCATTGTCCTCGTTATTATCTACGATACTCTTTCCAAAATTGAACTGGTATGTTGTATTCTCCTTAAGCGTATCCAGTATTTTGATCTTAAGGATCTTAGAGGTGTTCAACGGTGTTATTATCGGTGTGTACTTAAGGGGAGGGGATATGATGAGGTTTTGCTGAAGGTCTTTCAGTTTAATATACTCGTCAAAATAGATACGGATCTCATCGCTGTCGAAATAGGTCGAAAAATTCTCTGGAGTACTTTTTAGGATCACCGGCGGAATCGTATCCCGTTTTCCACCCGAAGGCCTTCCTCGCTTTGCGCATTGAGAGCACATGAGCACAAGGACGAAAATAATAGGAATATAGGTTAATCTGTACTTCACGGATTGTCTTTACAAGGACATCGGCTCACAAAAATAGCTAAAGTTTTCAAGCTATGGCAATGGTGGCAATGCTTAACAAAACATTATGTTCTTTTAATATGGCACTCGCACAATTTTCCAGGGTCGCACCCGTTGTTATTATGTCATCCACGAGTAACACGTGTTTGGCATGTAGGGCTTCCGTTGTTACAGTTGCATAGATTTCTTCTTGAGTTTGGGTCAGGTTGAAGCGCGTAAAACGCTTCTTAAAAACCTGAGAACGCGTCTTTGAAATTTTGTGCAGAATATCGTCACGGTAGGGTACGTTAAGTGCCCGAGCGATTTCCCTTCCAAAGCCATCTACCTGATTGTATCCCCTTTTCTTGAGCTTTTGTTTATGCAAAGGTACGGGGATTACCAGATCGATGTCTTTATACATAGGAATAGTGGCAAGTTCTTCCCCGAGCCAGGCCCCAAAGAAGGCACTGATCTCCTCATGACCCCGATACTTCAAATTGTGAAGCAGGCGTTGAGTGATCCCTCTTTTTTGGAACTGAATAAGGGCAGTGGCAGACCTTACCGGAAGCCTCCCGTAAAAGATGTTTTTCATGGCAGGATTCCCGGTTCGATGATGACAAATTAAAGGGAGCCGATGGGTACAGTGTGTACAGAGAACTTCCTCACTATGTAACAAAGGGCGCTCGCAACCGTTGCAAAGCTTCGGAAAAAGAAGCTGTAGTATATTTCGCAAAATTCAAAGTAAGCGGCAGGAAATGATTATGAAATAATGAATAAGAAATAACCAATTACTAATAATTAAGTATATTTCGAAACCAAATCTAATGAAAAAAGAAGCCATGAGCACAGAAAACAACACCACAAAATTTAAGGTATTAATAGGTGTTTTATCCGCATTGCTAATTGCACTATCCGTTTATACTGTGACCCTCTACAATGATAGTAAGACTACGGTTGCAGGACTTGAAGAACAAAAAGTGGATATTGAGAACGAACTGGAAGAACTTATCGCAAACTACGATGAGATCATTCAGGACAATGAGCTTAAGGATAATGACCTGATTGCTGCCAGAGAGCGAATTGAACGCTTGCTGGATTCGGTGAAAGATTCCGAAGCCAATGTAACCCTGATCAAGCGTTACCGGGCCGAGATCGGACGTCTTAAGACGGAACGCAAAATGTTGTTCGCACGAGCCGATAGCCTTATTCAGGCTAATGCCCTGCTGGCCATGCAGCGTGACAGTACAAGTACGATCCTGACGGAGACTATCCGTGTGGTCGACTCCGTAAACGAAAAGAACCTGGCCCTGGCCGAAACGGTTCGAAAAGGTTCTGTCGTGAAGGCCACCGATCTTAGTGGTTCTGCCGTTATCGTCCGAAACAGCGGTCGTATAGTGGATACCAGGCGATCGAGTCGTGCAGATAAAGTGCGCGCTTGCTTCACCCTGTCACCCAATCCTATTGCCGAGGCCGGAGACCGTATTCTATACGTACAGGTAATTAATCCGAATAACAACCTCATGGGCGATAAAGGAACTGTGGAGTTCGAGACCGGAGTGCTTAACTACAGTGCTATTACCAAGGTGTATTACGAGAACGAAGAATTGGACGTTTGTACAGTCGTTGACGCAGCAGAAGAAAACCTCGTGCCGGGACGTTATGTGATCAATGTTTTTGACGGACCCAGCCAGGTGGCTACTACCACCATGGAACTGAAGTAAAAAGACTTTTAAAAAAAGAAAAACCGCTGCGTTTTTATCGTAGCGGTTTTTTTATTTTTGCGCCATGGCAAATAAAGAGGATCAGTTTAAAAGAGTGGTGTCCCATGCCAAGGAGTATGGGTACATATTTGCGTCAAGCGAGATCTATGATGGTTTGAGCGCGGTATACGACTATGGTCAGAATGGAGTGGAGCTTAAAAAGAACATCCGTGACTACTGGTGGCACAGCATGGTGTATATGCACCAGAATATCGTCGGAATTGATGCGGCCATTCTCATGCACCCTACGACCTGGAAGGCCTCCGGGCACGTGGACGCCTTTAACGATCCGCTTATTGACAACAAAGATTCCAAAAAGCGATATCGTGCCGATGTGCTGGTAGAGGACTATGCTGAGAAGCTGGAGCAAAAAGCACAAAAAGAGATTACCAAGGCAAAAAAACGATTTGGGGATAGTTTTGACGAAGATCAGTTTGTCACTACCAATGAGCGCGTACTTCGCTATCGTTCGCAAAAGAAAGAGGCTTTGGAGCGATTGGCAAGATCCCTTGAGAATGAGGATCTGGCCGATGTAAAAGCACTTATCGAAGAACTGGGAATTGCAGATCCGGATACCGGTTCAAAGAACTGGACGGATGTACGCCAGTTCAATTTGATGTTCGGAACCAAGCTGGGTGCTTCTGCCGAAAGTGCGACCGATCTCTACTTGCGACCTGAAACGGCGCAGGGAATTTTTGTCAATTTTCTGAATGTCCAAAAAACCGGACGGATGAAAATTCCGTTTGGAATTGCGCAAACGGGGAAAGCCTTTCGAAACGAGATCGTTGCCCGTCAATTCATTTTCCGTATGCGGGAATTCGAGCAAATGGAAATGCAATTCTTTGTGCGCCCGGGAGAAGAGATAAAATGGTACGAGCACTGGAAAGAAACACGCCTCAAGTGGCATCTGTCGTTG
>CAZTLE010000073.1:0-2621 GCA_964614415.1 uncultured Aureitalea sp.
CTATTCTCTTTGTTCTATTATCTATTTTCTGTTCTCTCTGTTCTATTTTCTATATAAAACTTCGGAATAGCGTATATTTCAGTAACAATTCGAAAGCAAACAAAATCATTCCCCACAACACCAGGGGTCTGAACTTTTCGTCGTAATTCTTATATCGAAATTCCTGAATGTCCGTTTTTTCCAGTTCATTGATCTCCTCATAGATCTCCCCCAATTGGGTGGTACTCGTAGCACGGCGATACTGTCCGCCGGTGGTTTTCGCAATTTCCTTCAGCAATTCCTCATCGATCTCCACCTGAACATTTCCGTACTGAAAACTCCCATTGGGTAAAATTCCAATTGGAGAAAGGGCCATTCCGTTCGTCCCAAGTCCGATGGTATATACTTTGATCCCAAATTCCGATGCCAGTTCACTTGCGATTCGGGGATCAATGAAACCGCTATTGTTTACTCCATCGGTAAGCAGGATGATCACTTTGCTTTTCGCCCGACTTTCCTTAAGCCGGTTTACTGCGGTGGCCAATCCCATTCCTATGGCTGTTCCTCCTTCGATAATGGTGTTATACTTGATCCCCTTCAAGGAGGACAACACTATACTCTTGTCACTGGTAAGCGGTGTTTTCGTAAAACTCTCCCCGGCATATTCCACCAATCCAATACGGTCGTTCGGTCGGGCATTGATGAATCGCGCGGCCACAGTTTTCAGGGCTTCCAGCCGATTGGGCTTAAGGTCCCGCGCCAACATACTGGCCGAAACGTCTATCGCCATCACGATATCAATACCCTTCGTGGCCTTTATTCGTGTGGATTCGTCCACCGTTCTTGGTCTGGCCATCGCAACTATGAGTAGGGCAAGAGCCAAAAGGCGCAATACAAATAGTGCCGGCTTGAACCTGGACAGCCAGTTTTTCCCGGTTTTAAATCCCTTAATACTCGAGATCTTCAATGCGGCCGTTTGCTGCTTGCGCTTCCAGATATACCATGCAATAAGTGCCGGTATTGCCAAAAGCAACCAGAAAAAATGCGGGCTTACAAATTCAAAATCTCCAAACATTATTGTTCGTTCACTTCGAGTTCTATCGAGTTGGTGATTCGGGAGACCATTTCTTCTGCGTACGGGTCATCGTCCGCCCAGGCAATAATCACCTGCTGCATGGTTCCTTTCTGTCCAAACACTAAGAACTCATAATTCTGTTTTATTCCTTTTTTTGTCAATGCTCCTTCCTGACTGAAGCTACCATATGCTTTTAATCCGTTTACGCCGTTTTCATTCTCGAAGGATTCCCGTTTCACCACCAGGTTCTTGGCTCCCTGATTTTCCAGGCTTGCCAATCCGAAATCCAATGCCTGATCCAAATTAGGGTCGATTTCCTGTTTGTACTGGGCCGTATTCACATATACGTAAAACTGATCCAGCAGGCTTCCGTACGAAAAGAGTGCCGTACTCTGCAGAATGCTGTCGGCCCCGGGAGGCAATTCGAGTTCCTCACGTTTTAAAATCACAGGCGTTTCAATAACCACCGCCGGAACCCCATATTCGCTGCGGTACCATCTACCCTCAATCAGGTCCTTGGTAGGATGCCCAATGATATTATCCTTTAGATAGGACCAACCGTATGTCGAGGCCAAAATAACCACGGTAATCAGAATAACCCCAACGCCGCTAAGACTTCCGTAGAGCACTCTCTTGAAGCGTCTTTTACGTCGTTGTTCCTCGGCATATAGTTCATCCAGCAGTAATTCTTCTTCAGTGGGTTCGGGAATGATCTCATGGGTTTCATTAATGATCTCTTCAACCACACCCCGATCCAGCTGCGCCTGCCCTTCCAACTGTCTCATCTTTGCAAACTTAACAAGGTCGGCACGTTTCAATACGGCATCCAGCTTACGGATAGTCTCGGTGTCGAATTCAAAATGGCCCGCATCTTTGTGCATGTGCAGTCGTGTGATGAGTTCGTCACTGGTACTTTCCAGTGCGGAGTCGTCCACCTCACGATCCAGGTATCGCTTTACGATCTCGGTAAGACCGGAATAATATTCTTTTGAGCGGTCCTGTTTAAGCAGTTCGGCGCCGTCAAGTTCCCGCAAGGCGTTGATCGCTTCTTCATAGGGAGGTAACTGCTCTTCAGCTTCTTCTTTCTTCTTCTTTCTCCGAAGGAAATACCATATTCCACCCGCCACGAGCAAGATGGGAATCAGCCAATACAGCAATTTGAGGAGGTCGAACGGAGGGCGCTCCACTTCCAGGGCCGGTTTGATGTCGAACATCTTCTGCTTGGTCGTATCCACGGGTACATCGGCCACCTCGATAAGCATGGAATCGGTTACGAATGCGCGATCATTGATGAATACTCTTTGGGCCGGTATCCGGTATTTCCCGGAATCGAACTGGGTGAGGCCGTATTTCTTGATCAGCCGCATCTTAGTCTGCTCAAAGGTCGTATCCACTTTGTAAGATTCAATGACCTCCAGAGGCAGGAATGTTTGGCCTTCCGGAAAAACAACGGCATCGGTTGTATCACTTTCAACCTCGATCTTATATTGAATCTCTTCCCCGATGCGAATGTTCAGTGTATCTACCGAAGATTTCACCTGGGCAAAAGAAATTGTAGTAATGAGCA
>CAZTLE010000073.1:2721-18074 GCA_964614415.1 uncultured Aureitalea sp.
AATGACAATAGCGATATTTCGGTATTCTCCATCTTCATTATCCTCTTCGCTTAAAATATCCCAATAATTTCATAACATAACTTTCATCTACCCGGCAACTGATAGTCCCCGCACCACTCTTTCTGAAGGCCTCGGAAAAGTAATCCACTCGCTCCCGGTAGTATGTCCCGTAGGAGTTTCGAACCCCTTTGGAAGCCGTATTTACCAGCATCAGTTCCCCGGTTTCCTCATCCTGCATTTGTACCATTCCCAGGTTCGGGATACTTTCTTCCCGCTTGTCGTAAATACGAATCCCGGTGACATCGTGCTTTCCGGAAACGATCTTCAGCGTATCGGCGTAATCATCGGTGATGAAGTCGGAGAGCACAAATACAATGGCTTTTTTCTTCATCACATTGGTAAGGTACCTCAAGGCCTGTGCAATATCAGTGCGCTTACTTTCCGGTTCGAATTCAAGCAGTTCACGAATAATGCGCAACACGTGCGACTTCCCTTTTTTGGGTGGGATGAACAATTCGATCTCGTCCGAGAACAGGATAAGTCCGATCTTATCATTGTTCTGAAGGGCCGAAAATGCCAGGGTAGCAGCAATTTCGGTAACGATCTCATTCTTGAACTGGTTTTGTGTTCCGAAGAATTCGGACCCACTGATATCGGCCACCAACATCATCGTGAGCTCGCGTTCTTCCTCGAAGACTTTAACGAACGGTTCGTTGTAACGCGCCGTTACATTCCAGTCGATATTCCGAACATCATCTCCATATTGGTACTGTCGAACTTCACTAAAGGTCATCCCTCGACCTTTGAACGTACTGTGATACTCGCCACCAAACACGTGGTCACTCAACCTCCGAGTTTTGATTTCGATCTTACGTACTTTCTTAAGAAGTTCTTTCGTATCCATGGGCTCAGTATTCAGTATTCAGTGGCCAGTATTCAGTATAATTCAGACGTCCTAACGAAGACGACTGTCTACTGTAAACCGCCAACTGCCCACCGACTAGGGTACTTCGATTACGTTTACGATCTGGTTGATTATGTCTTCTGAAGTTACATTCTCCGCTTCGGCTTCGTAAGTAATTCCGATTCGGTGACGTAGCACGTCGTGAACCACGGCCCGAACATCTTCGGGGATTACGTACCCTCTTCGCTTGATAAAAGCGTAGCACTTTGAAGCGATCGCCAGGTTGATGCTACCACGGGGAGAGGCTCCGAAACTGATCAGATGCTTAAGGTCGGATAACTGATACTTATCCGGAGTTCGGGTAGCAAAAATGATATCGAGAATGTATTTTTCTATTTTTTCATCCATGTACACCTCGCGAACAGCGGCTTGTGCCTTTTGTATCTGATCCAGACTTACAACGGGATTCACTTTTTCAAATCCTCCTTTGAGGTTTTGACGAATGATGAGTTGTTCTTCTGAAATTTCGGGATACTTGATCACCGTCTTCAGCATAAAACGGTCTACCTGTGCTTCAGGTAGTGGATAAGTTCCCTCTTGTTCGATTGGGTTTTGCGTTGCCATTACCAGGAAGGGACGGTCCAACGGGAAGGTCTCTTCTCCAATGGTCACCTGCTTTTCCTGCATGGCTTCGAGCAATGCCGACTGCACCTTTGCGGGGGCACGGTTGATCTCATCCGCCAAAACGAAATTGGCGAAGATCGGCCCTTTCTTGATGCTGAAGTCGTTCGCCTTCATATTATAAATCAGGGTTCCCACCACATCGGCAGGTAGCAAATCCGGGGTAAACTGAATTCTGCTAAACGATCCATGAACCGCCTGCGACAGGGTATTAATGGCAAGTGTCTTTGCCAATCCGGGTACACCTTCCAGAAGAATGTGTCCCTGACCCAAAAGCCCGATAAGCAGTCGCTCCACCATGTGCTTTTGTCCAACGATCACTTTGTTCATCTCGAGGGTGAGAATATCGACAAAGGCACTCTCTTTTTCAATCTTTTCATTCAACGCTCCTATATCCAGGGCTGTAGCTGTCTGTTCCATACGGATTATTTTACGAGGTAAGGGTTCAGTTTTAACAGTTTCGCAAATTCAAAATTTATACTGAAATCTCCTGTTAACAATTGGTTAAAAAAACGTGTAAATAAAGGGATTAACAGAGATTTATATAATTTCAAATGGTTAAATTTAGAAGGCACAAAAATAGGTAATGAAGCACAATTTTTCAAAGGTTATTCAAGGCTGTATGGGATGGGGTGCCTGGGGCAAGAAATTAACCCGAAAAGAGATGATCCATCTCATACACAGCACACTGGAAACCGGTATCACTACTTTCGACCATGCCGACATCTACGGAGACTATACCACGGAGGCCGAGTTTGGAGCGGCTTTCGCCGAGTCCGGGATCGCCCGGAAAGACATCCAACTGATCTCCAAATGCGGCATTCAATATGTTGGAAATACGCGGGACAATGCAATAAAACACTACCAATACGATGCGGATTACATCATTTGGAGTGCTGAAAAATCGATCTCAGATCTCAACTGCGAGTACCTGGATTTGCTATTGTTGCACCGTCCAAGTCCACTCATGGAACCGGAAGAGGTAACCAAAGCGATCTCTCATCTTAAGGAAAAGGGGTTGATCAAAGACTTTGGAGTGTCTAATTTCACGGTTTCCCAAATGGAGCTCATTGGAAGCCAGGAAGCTATTGGAGCCAATCAAATTGAGTTTAGTCTTACTGCCTTTGACACCATGTTTGACGGGACGTTAGACTATATGCAACTCCACAAAATTACTCCAATGTGTTGGAGTCCGTTAGGCGCTATATTCAGGGAAGACACCGAACAAACACAACGCATTCACACGACCATGGATGAGCTATGCGCAAAGTATGACGTGCAAAAAGATCAACTGGCCCTGGCCTGGATCATGAAGCATCCGGCGGGTATCCATCCTGTCATAGGAACGGCTAATCCGGAGCGCATTGCATCTGCACACAAAGCCACCGAAATCCCTTTGAGCGAAGTGGATTGGTTTAAGTTATTAGTCGCCAGCCAGGGGCATAAAGTTCCTTAAATAGTAGTGAGATGTTAGTATTGAGTAGTGAGGGAGTGTTGAATGTTGAATAAATTGATAGGAAAACCGTATTGCGGTGCAAGCAAATAAACAAATCAACGAATCAGTAGTGAGTTGGTTTTGAGTGTTGAGTTTTAAATTTTGAATGTTGAATTACAATGAAAGCGATCAACGAAATACCGGAAGCTGAGTGTTCTCCAAAGCCATGGCGAAGGAGAATGTATCGAAGTTGAAGGTCTGGAATTGTATACAAGAAGCAGAAGTCAGGACGGTGTCATTGAGAATTGAAACGAATAAACAAAAAACAAATCAACGAATCGCATGAAAGGAAAAACGGCATTAATCACAGGGGCAACTTCGGGAATAGGAAAGGCGACAGCCGAGCTCTTTGCGAGTGAAGGTGTTCGGCTTATCCTTTGTGGCCGAAGGCAGGAACGCCTGGATGCCATGGCGGAGGATCTCGGTCAACAAACCGAAGTGACAACCCTGAATTATGATGTTAGGGATCGTGACGTGGTTCTCGATACATTGCGAAATCTTCCGGCCGGATTTGACACGGTGGATATTCTCATCAATAATGCCGGAAACGCCCATGGCCTGGATTATATCGAAGACGGCAGTCTAGACGATTGGGATGCCATGATGGACATTAATGTTAAGGGATTGCTGTATGTAAGCAAAGCCATTCTACCCGGAATGATCGAACGAAAGAGTGGGCATATCATCAACGTGGGGTCAACCGCCGGAAAAGAGGTATATCCTAGGGGAAATGTGTATTGTGCGAGCAAGCATGCGGTGGATGCCATAAATCAGGGTATGCGTTTGGATTTGAACGGCAAAGGGATACGCGTAGGAGCTATAAATCCGGGGCTGGTGGAGACTGAATTCAGTGATGTGAGATTCAAAGGTGATTCCGAGCGAGCAGCGACAGTCTATCAGGGATACACGCCTTTAAAACCGGAAGATGTTGCCGATGTCATCTGGTTCGCCGTAACCCGACCCCCTCATGTGAATATTGCCGATCTTACCGTTATGTGTTTGGATCAGGCGAGTAGCACGGTTATTAATAAGGTTAAATAGTTGCAGGTTGCAGGTTGCAGGTTGCAGGTTGCAGGTTAAAAAGTAAAAAATGAAATGAACTTCCCGCCGTTTATAATTCAAAAATGGGGAAAATTGAACGGTTTGAAGACCTTGAGGTTTGGCAGCTTTCAAGAGGTATTTGCAAAGAAATTTGGAAAATAATGGAGACTACCTCGCTGAAAACAGACTTTAAATTAAGGGATCAAATGAATGGTTCTTCCGGCTCAGTGATGGATAATATCGCCGAAGGATTTGAGCGTGATGGAAACAGAGAGTTTCTTCAATTTCTTAGCATCGCTCAGGCATCATGCGGAGAACTGAGATCACAATTGTACAGGTGCCTCGACAGAAATCACATCGATCGAGATACGTTTGATTCTCTACGTGCAAAAACAATTTTAACCAACAAAAAGATCAAGTCTCTTATTATCTATTTGAAAAAATCAAAACGAAGAGGTTTCAAGTACGACTAAAACCTGAAACCTGTAACGCGGAGCATGATTAACAAGCGTCTTCTTATCAAAAACCTACTGGCTCACAACGATGAGAGTAGCTTCTATGACAAGAAGCGAAAGATCGATCTGGGGAGTAAGGAAGGAAAGGCGAAGTTCCTCAAGCACATCTGTGCGCTTAGCAATAGCAATCCAAAAAACAACTCCTACATTGTTATTGGTGTGGAAGACGAGATCAATGAGATTCGGGGGGTCGATTTCTTCGATGACAGCAAGATCCAAAACCTGGTAAATGCCTATCTGGATAATGCCCCGCTCATTATGTACGAGAACGTGGCATTTCCTCACCTTCCGGATGACAAAGTAGTTGGACTGGTTACCATCCGTCCCGTAGATGGTATTACTTCGCTTCGCAAGAACATCTGGAAATACTGGGGCGGATCCATCTTTATGCGCGACGGCAGTATTTCGATGCCCAAAGACTTCGACATCGAGATTAAAGATGTGAATTCGGAAATCGTAAAGTCTATCGAGAATAACTCCCGGAACAGTATTCAACATACATTGGACGGAGTGATCGATTTCATCAATAACCGGCATAATGACCTGCCGTCGTTCTACAAAGTTTTCAAAGAGCAATTGGTGATCTGCTGGGCAGGGAATATGAAAACCGTGGATGACGACACCTACTATTCACGTGTGGACATAGAGCTCATTAATGAGCAGGTGCGTTTATTCTATTCGGCGTTGGATGAAATTAGTATCGACTATTCCGAGGACTATTTCAAGATCGTAGAATACGTACACCTGGGGTTGAACGATCAGTACAAATATTACCCCCTTGAAGAGGTGGTTATTTCGTTCAAGGAGAACGGTTTATATCAAATGGACACTACGCTTATCTTCAAGCCACCCCGATTCGACAAGAAAACACTGCACCATATCTACAACGCTAATTGTGCCGTGATAAAAAAGCTCAAAAAAGGTATCCCGTTATCGCCTTCGGAACGAAAAGACCTGGCAATCGTGCCCGCTACACTGATGATCTGTTATCTCAACGATTTCAGCGATGCCCGGGAAAAATTGGAGGAATCCAAACCCTTTCTGAAACAAATCGGGGGAAAGGTATACCAATCGTATAAGGAGTCGGTACGTATACTCCGAAAAGTAAAGTATAATTAACGGCCTTTTCTGGCTAATTTCATATATTTAATTCACTAACCTTTTAATAAGCAACATGGGAATTTTTGATAGAATAAAAGAGAAGCTATCCAATGAATTTATTGACATTGTTGAATGGCTTGATTACACCGACGACACCATTTGTCATCGGTTCGAACGGTACCAGAACGAGATCAAGAATGGAGCACAACTCATTGTGCGTGAAGGACAAACAGCCGTTTTTATCAATGAAGGCCAACTGGCGGATGTCTTTGAACCCGGAACGTATACCTTGAATACCGAAAACCTGCCGATCCTGGCGACTCTCAAAGGTTGGAAATACGGATTCAACAGTCCGTTCAAAGCCGAAGTATACTTTGTAAACACTCACCTTTTTACGGACGAAAAATGGGGTACGAGAAACCCGATCACGTTGAACGACGAGCGATTCGGGCTAGTGGAGATTCGGGCATTCGGGACCTATGCCTTCCGAATCAGTGATCCGGGCAAGTTCATCGTGGACATCGTTGGGACAGATAACAACTTTACCAACTTCGAGATCAACGAGCACTTAAAGAGTTTAATAGCAACGCGCTTTACCGATACGGTCGGAGAGGCCAATCTACCCATAGAGCTTTATGCGGCGAATACCACTGAACTTTCCGAAACCTGTCGTGAGGTAATGCAGCCCGAGTTCGAAAGCGTGGGGATCACCCTGGAGAAATTCTTCATTGAGAATGTGTCCATGCCGGAAGACCTCAAAAAGGAGATCTTCGAGTATAGCCGCATTGACAAATTGGATCTGGACAAGCTGGCTAAATTCAAAACCGCCAAGGCCATTGAAGCCGCGGCTACCAATGAAGGAGGTACTGCCGGTGCCGGAATGGGTATGGGTATGGGCTTTGTCCTGGCGCAACAGATGGGTGGCATGATGAATCCCGTTGGGAAAAGTCAAATTCCACCACCAGGTGGAACCATAAGTACGCCACCTCCAATCCCTGCTGCTGTGCAGTACTTCTATGCGCATAACGGACAGCAAGCCGGACCCGTTGGTTTCGAGCAGCTCAAAGCGCTCTTTGCGAACAGAACGGTAAACAAGGATACGCTGGTATGGAAACAGGGTATGCAGAACTGGACGGCTCTTAAAGATATTGAGGAACTAAAGGCCTTCCTGGGTGGAAGTACACCTCCTCCACTTCCGGGGGCATAATTTCCAATGGAAGTAACTCCAAGCCAAAAATCCGAACTCAAGAAATCCTGCGTTAACTGCGGGGCAGAATTGCTGTATGCCCCCGGAACCACCGAATTGCAATGCGACTATTGCGGTCATCGTCAGGAAATAGAGGTTTCCGAGCATGGTTTTGAGGAGTTGGAACTCAAAAAGTATCTGGACGAACTGGGAAACCAATCCCATAGTGAACAGATCACCATGTTGACCTGCAAGAATTGCGGTGCCAATCAGCATGTAGAAGAGAACTATAAGTCATTACATTGCGTATACTGTACCTCTCCTCTGATCATCGAGGACATGTATAAGGACGATTGGATCTTGCCGGGTGCCGTACTTCCGTTTCAGTTGGATCAAAAAAAGTCACATGCCATTTTTCAGAAATGGGTTAAAGGGCTTTGGTTTGCTCCCAATAAACTGAAAAAAGCATCGCTCGATCCGCAAAATACCAAGGGTTTGTATCTGCCTTACTGGACTTTCGATGCCCAGCTTTTTGCGACTTATACCGGGCAACGGGGGGATTATTACTATGTAAGTGTTCCCTATACAACCACCGTTAACGGTAAAACGGTTACACGTACACGGCAGGAACGTCGTACACGTTGGACCCCAGCGAGCGGTTCTATTAATGGGTTCGTGGACGACACCCTGATAAAGGCTTCCAAGCAACGGGCCGGGGTGATTCCATCCAAAATCTCAAGATGGAATCTCAAGGAATTAAAGCCCTTTGACAGCAGTTATCTGGCGGGGTTTGTCACCGAGAAATATACCATTCCGCTTAAGGACGGGCACCTGGCTTCACAGGACGAAGCAAGGCGCATTGCCGACCGATGGGCGCGGCAGGATATCGGGGGAGACACACAACGTGTTCATTCCCTGGATATGACGCTTTCCGAAGAAACCTTTAAGCACATCCTGTTACCGGTTTACATTAGCGCCTACCACTATAACGGAAAGCGCTATAATTTCTTTATTAATGGTCAAACCGGGGCACTTTCGGGGCAAAGGCCATATTCATTCTGGAAGATATTCTTCCTGGTGCTTGCCATCATAGCGGTAATTGCAATCCTGGTAATCGTATTTCAGGAATGAGAACTGTGGTTGTTGGGGACATACACGGGGGACTAAGGGCATTGCATCAGATCCTGGAAAAGGTTGTTCCACAGCAAGAAGATGTTTTCGTATTTCTGGGTGACTATGTGGATGGTTGGAGCGAATCCCCTGAAACCATCTCGTTTCTTAACGATTTTTCTAAAGAACAGGAATGTGTATTTCTAATGGGAAACCATGACGAACTACTTTATAAATTTCTGAATTATGATGAGGACAATCCCATGTGGTTGGCGCATGGTGGGAAGTCTACTATGGATGGTTATGCGCGTCTGTCGCAGGAAGAAATCGAACGGCACATTCATTTCTTAGAGCGATGCAAAAACTTCTATATCGATCCCGAAAACCGTTTATACCTGCACGCCGGTTTTACGAATATGCACGGGCCGCAGTACGAGTACTACCCCAACATGACCTATTGGGACCGAACGCTATGGGAAATGGTTTGTACTATGGATCACGACATGCCCAGAGATCACAAGCGCTATCCGAAACGTCTGAAGCTCTTTTCCGAGATATACATAGGACACACACCTGTGACCCGTATCGGTAAAACGGTACCGGTAAATTTTGCCAATGTGTGGAATGTAGACACCGGAGCCGCATTTAAGGGTTCACTGTCTGCGATAGATGCGAGCACAAAGGAAGTATGGCAAAGCGATCCGGTTTGGACCTTGTACCCTGGAGAAAAGGGGCGCAACTAGATAGGTTCCAATTCGTATTCCAGGAATCTCGTTATCACATGACACTCGTCCGCCGAAACCTCTACAGGCCCTTCTATCCTGGATTGAAATCCCTTTCCTGTGATCGTAATTGTATACATTCCCGGTCTTTCGGGAGCTCCAAAGAAGTTGTCAAGCAGATCGGCCGTTTGCAGCTCTTCCATATAGTCTCCATCACTTGCCATTACGGTGATGCCATCCTTTAAAACTGAATTCGTCTCTGAATGACGCACAGTCACGGAAAGTCCGTAAACCAGAGAAAGGTCACATGCGACATCATCGTTCGTACTACAGGATAGTAATGAACAACCCATTACCAAAAGCCACACAAATCTCATTGCTTATCATTGTTTGATTATATAACAAGCCAAAGGCAGAAATTACTACCGGTAGATTATGTTAGAGCTGAAAACTACTTCGTGACAACAAAGCCAGGGTATGGTGGACAAATAGGAGGTACGAACTTCTCCGGGATCAGCAATCGTTCCTCGCTTTCATAAAACCGTAACGTGCTCGACCACCAGGACTGCAACGCAGCATCTTCTGTGAACAGATACATTCCTGAAATCTTCGGATCGCCATTCCGGGTATCCAGGCTTATTATGGCAGCAAATAAATACTCGATCTTATCATCTACTATGTGATAGGCATAGGAATTGTAGCTGTAGAATCCCTCTGTTACAGGACTTTTATCGATATGGGCTCCCCGGAACAACCTGCCCGGGGCCTCCATGATCTTTTTACACTCAACAAGTCTCTTATAGGTCCATGTATTTTCGGGTGGCGTTTGTCCCCTGAATTCATCAATCTTCCCGTCTTGAATGCGATCGGTAAGAGGTTTGGCAACAGAGACAATCCCTTCAAAGAATGAAACATCCTTTTGTGCCGTGCTTTGCAGAGAAAAAGCCAGCAGAGCAATAATAAGGCTACTTCTAAAAGACATTGAAATTAGAGACTATCCTTGACTACAGATCGAACTTAATCCCCTGTGCCAGAGGTAGCTCAGTCGTGTAGTTTATGGTATTTGTCTGACGGCGCATATAGATCTTCCATGCATCACTACCACTTTCACGTCCGCCTCCGGTATCTTTCTCACCTCCAAAGGCACCTCCGATCTCAGCACCGCTGGTCCCTATGTTCACGTTGGCAATTCCGCAGTCGCTCCCGCCATGGGACAGGAAACGCTCCGCCTCGCGAAGGTTGTTGGTCATGATCGCCGATGACAGTCCCTGAGCAACGCCGTTCTGAATATCGATGGCGTTCTCTACATCACCGCTATACTTCAGCAAATACAAAATAGGCGCAAAGGTTTCATGTTGTACGATCTTGTAGTTGTTATCGGCTTCCGCTATGGCAGGTTTCACGTAACATCCGCTTTCATAACCTTCTCCTTCCAATACGCCACCTTCCACTAAGATGTTTCCGCCTTCGGCTACCACCTGTTCAAGAGCTTCCTGGTACATTCGTACCGCATCGGTATCGATAAGGGGTCCTACATGGTTGTTTTCATCCAATGGGTTCCCGATGCGCAATTGTGCATACGCATCAACCAGGGCATTCTTTACCTGATCGTAGATATCTTCGTGAATGATCAATCTTCGTGTAGAGGTACAACGCTGCCCGCAGGTTCCAACCGCACCGAATACCGCTCCTATCACCGTCATCTTAATGTCGGCATCCGGAGTAACGATGATGGCGTTGTTTCCTCCTAATTCCAGCAGGGATTTCCCAAGACGCGCTCCCACCGTTTTAGCAACGATCTTACCCATTCGGGTAGACCCTGTGGCAGACACTAATGGAATTCGGGTATCTGTAGTCATGTATTCTCCAACGCGATAGTCCCCGTTAATAAGACAGGAAATGCCCTCTGGCAGTCCATTTTCAGCAAAGACCCGGGCAGCAATCTTCTGACAAGCAACTCCACAAAGCGGGGCTTTTTCAGAAGGTTTCCAAACACAAACATCCCCACATATCCAGGCAAGAGCTGTGTTCCAATTCCATACGGCAACGGGGAAGTTAAAGGCGGAAATAATTCCAACCACACCCAGCGGATGGTATTGCTCGTACATACGGTGTCCAGGGCGTTCGGAATGCATGGTGAGTCCGTGCAATTGTCGGGAAAGTCCAACAGCAAAGTCGCAGATATCAATCATCTCCTGCACTTCTCCAAGTCCTTCCTGATAGCTCTTCCCCATTTCATAGGAAACCAGCTTTCCGAGGGGTTCTTTTAGGCGTCGAAGTTCTTCTGCGAACTGCCGTACAATTTCACCTCTTTTAGGAGCTGGTATGGTTCTCCAGGTTTTAAAGGCCTTTGTAGCGGTCTGCATAAGCTGTTCGTATTCATCCCGGGAGGTGGTGGTCACCTTTCCGATGAGTTCCCCGTCCACGGGTGAATAAGAGGCAATTTCTTCTCCTCCGGGATACCAGGTATTCCCAGTGGAAGTTCCACTATTTACAGGTTCTATTTCCAGTTGCTTAAGGGCTTCGTCAATTCCGAAGGAAGTGGCAGTCGTAATCATAGCTTTTCGAATGTTTAAGTCAAATTTCCGAATCAAAACCGCAGTTAAAAAAGTGTTCTGATTACGGGCCTACGAAGGTACACAATCCCATAAAGAATGTGAAATGAATAGGGCTTTGTTTAACGAAAAAGGTCAATCATCAATGACTTTGATTTCGTTTGCGCTTTTCGGGTTGAAATCATCTTCGGGAATTCCGTACTTCTTTCTCAGATCCTGAAGTACTTTATACTGAAGTGAATTTTCCCAGTATTGCTTCGGAAGATCGCCAGCGGATCGCTTGAACCATGATAGTATGTCGTTGTAATGGTCTGCACGGGCTTGTGTATGAAAGAACCTACCACTACCGGTATCATAAATTAAATAATGGCCCGGTTTGAAATACAATGAGTCCAATGAGTAGTGGCCCTTGTCCGAATCTCTGTAATTCTTAAAGATAAGGGACATTGTGTCCCCGCTGCGAACTATTTTTCTCACCAGATCTTCATAGTACACAACGGAGCTGAATGCAAGAGTTCCTTCATTATCGTAGTTGTGAATCCCAAAGTAAGCGTTATTAGCAAGGTCCTTGCGATCGGCATCCAGAAATCTGTAATTTTCTGCTACCATGGAACTGTCCAAGAGTTTTCCATCCTCGAAAAAGCGGAAGTCAACGGTTATGATCCTGGCGGCAGTTGTAGGTTGCCCAAAAAAGGGTATAGCTACAAAGCAAGAAAAGAAAAACAGCAAGATATATTTCATGGTCTTATAATGTGCTGCAGGCACAAAAACCACTCCCAAAACGCGATCAATCGTCCGCTGTGAAACGGGGGTCAGTTTCCATTACGTGTCCACAGTTTGAGCAGGTGCGATGTTCTTCGGAATTGTAGTATTCCTTGAAATGTGGAAGAAAGTCCTTTTCAATATCGTGTAACTCGAAATACACGTCGTGAAGTTTGTTATTGCATTTATCACAGAACCACAAAAGACCATCCGTATACCCCTTACCGGCACGTTTGCGTTCCACAACCAGTCCGATAGAGTTTTCTCCCCGATTGGGCGAGTGTGGTACCTTAGGAGGGTGAAGATACATATCCCCCGGGCCTAATGGCATTACCTTGCGTTCCCCGTCTTCCTGAATGATCACTTCAATGTTTCCCTCGAGTTGGTAGAACAATTCTTCGGTCTCGTTGTAGTGATAGTCCTTCCGGGCATTGGGTCCGGCCACAATCATCACAATGTAGTCCTCTGCATCCACATACAGATTCTTGTTTCCTACCGGAGGTTTTAGAAGATCACGGTTTTCCTCAACCCATTGGTTCAAATTGAAAGGTCTAGCAATAGCCATAGCCGTACGTTTACATGGTTACGTAAAAGTACGGCAAAAGCTTCAAAAGTAAAAGAGGGCGTAATTTTTTACTATCGGTAGAACAGTTGGGTGAAATAATACACTCCGCGATCATCCTTGATAACACCGAAACCGGAATGTGTGTAGTTGCCTTCAATTACACTTTTGTGCGACGGACTGTTAAGCCAGGCGTTTACCAGCGTCTCGGCATCTTTGTACCCATAGGCTACATTTTCTCCAACGGCCAGCGCACCGCGATCCTTCATCGCTTTTGAGCGCACACTGAAATTGTCATGGCTTAATTTTCCTTTTTCGATCATGTACTGCGTGTGCTCCACAGCGTGGGCAGAGGCATGTTGTTGATCTCTTCTAATGGGTTCCAGTCCGATGGAAATCCGGTGGTCATTCACCAAATTCAGAATCTCGTTGGCCATAGGCCAGTCGGTTTCCTGAGCAAGATTTACATCAATGGAGAAGTTTACTTCTTCCTGGACAACGGGTTCGTCCTTTGAGCAGGATACAGCCAGGCAGGATAATGCCATAGCAAGTAGGCTAGTTCTTAGCAGATTCATAAGCGGGGGGCATCAAATTTGGGGCTGATGCTGAACCAAATATAGAAAAATAATACACTTAATCGTAAAAAACATGCATTTAATCGATGAAATGCATAATTTGTGTTTTAATTTCCTACACGAAAAAATGTAGGAAGCGCCCAAGGCACAAGGGTTTTTCTATTATCTTTAGTGTTTCAGAAAAATTTGTGATTATGACCCGGTTTTTTGCTCTTTTCATTGCCTTTTTTATCGTTTTAGGATGCAAAAACGAGACTTCTTCTACTTCAGAAATCGCTAAATCCGACGAAATGACAACCTCAAGCGAGCCTACTTTTGGCATTGTGATCCACGGTGGGGCAGGAACTATTTTAAAGAAAAATATGACCGATTCTCTCGAAGCGGCCTACAAAGCCAAGCTGGAAGAAGCGATTCGCACCGGGCATGAGATCCTGGCAAACGGAGGTGATGCGATGGAAGCCGTCACAAAAACCATTAACATTTTGGAAGACTCCCCGCTGTTTAACGCCGGTAAGGGCGCCGTTTTTACACATGAAGAAACCAACGAGTTGGATGCATCCGTGATGGATGGGGCAACCCTCAATGCTGGGGCAGTAGCCGGTGTTACGCGCATAAAAAATCCCATTGATCTTGCCGTAGCCGTTATGGACGACTCTCCACATGTAATGCTAGCCGGAAAAGGAGCAGAACGCTTCGCCGAAGAGCAGGGTTTCGAAATGACAGATCCTTCCTATTTCTACACGGAAAACAGATTCCGATCCCTTCAGCGGGTGAAAGAGCGGGAGAACACCGACAAGGACAACAATGCCGGAATTTCCTACGAAGAGTTCAATATGTCCGAATACAACGATTACAAGTTTGGCACAGTAGGTTGTGCAGCTCTTGACAAAAACGGCAATCTGGCCGCAGGGACTTCAACAGGAGGAATGACCAACAAGCGTTGGAATCGTATAGGCGACTCTCCTGTGATTGGTGCCGGAACTTACGCCAACAACAAAACCTGTGCGGTCTCGTCGACCGGATGGGGTGAGTTTTTTATAAGGGGCATGGTGGCCTACGATATTTCTGCTATGATGGAATATGGAGGGGCAAGCCTTCAGGACGCGGCATCAAAAGTGATCCAGGAAAAAGTACCGGCGTTGGGTGGTGACGGAGGTATTATAGCGATCGACAAAGATGGCAACGTCGCTATGGAGTTCAACACGGCTGGAATGTACCGGGCACATATGAATGCGGAGGGAGAATTGGTGATTGGGATCTACAAAGAGTGACGTTGCATTTTATCGTCTTTACGAGGATTAGCCTTTGGCGGAGACGAAGTAAACTGTCAAATAATTTCACCGACTGCTTCAGTCCTCCACCGGTGGACATCGCAGAGACATTTTACGTTGAACTAACCCACAAGAATGAATGACGAATGTTGAACTTCGAATATCGAATAACGAAGTCATGACTCATGATTCTTGTTTCCTGATTCTTGGTTCTTGGTTCAAAACCCATACTTCGATACGTTCTCCTCAGCTAAGGCTTCGGTGAACACTCAGTATTCGGTATGTATAAATTAGAATTTAAAACTTAACATTATTAATTCCAGTAGATCTGTTTATTCGTTCTGCTCCTCAATAAAACCACACCGGTTCACGGTTCATTATTAAAAACTCAAAATTCAACACTTAGAACTTAAAACTAACTCTTAATACTCACTACTAACCTCTCCCAAATGACTCCCTATTACGCCGTTATTTTTACCAACACCCAAACCGACAACACCGAAGGCTATTCCGAGATGGCCGATGTTATGGAAGCCCTGGCCCGGAAACAGCCCGGGTTTTTAGACTTTGAACACGCGCGCAGTGGAATTGCCGTGACCATAAGTTACTGGGAAACGCTGGAGGACATTAAAAACTGGAAAGCCAATCTGGACCATCAGGAAGCCCAGCGAATCGGGAAGGAAAAATGGTACTCCTGGTACAAAGTACGGATATGCAAAGTGGAGCGGGAGTATGAATTCCTAAGGGAATAAATATCAAATCTCCAAATCCAAATTCCAAGTAAAACTTCAAGCTTCGAGCTTCGGACTTCCAGCTTCGTGGTTTGTGGTTTGTGGTTTGTGGTTTGTGGTTTGTGGTTTGTGGTTTGTGGTT